>JADFCW010000134.1 GCA_017161705.1 Candidatus Sumerlaeota bacterium
CTGCGCCAGCGAAATTTCTACCAGGCGCAGCTCGGCCGGTGCCTGCAACGGATTAGTGGTCGGGGGGGTGGCGTGGGGCGGGGGCGCGGGTGTCGCCACGCGACTGGCCAGCGGTTTGGTGGTGGGGATCGCCGGGGCCGACAAAGGAATCTCTGCCGCCCGCGCACAAACAGGCCAAAGCCCTCCCCCAACAATCAGCATAAAAACAAAGCGCATGCCAGACTTCCTTTCCTCCGGAGCAGCGAGCGACCGCGGGCTTCACCGCACCGGCCGTGCCCCCGCCGACGAGAAATACCGCAGGTCCGATTCGACCATCATCTCCACCAGTTTCTCAAACGACACCTTCGGTTTCCAGCCCAGCTGGGTGCGCGCCTTGGTCGCATCGCCGATGAGCAAGTCCACCTCGGCCGGCCGCACCAGCTTCTGATCTATTTTGACAAACTCCTCCCAGTTCAGGTTCACGCACCGGAAAGCCGTTTCGACCAATTCACGCACCGAATGGGTCTCGCCCGTGGCCACCACATAGTCGTCCGGGCCGTCCTGCTGGAGCATCAGCCACATGGCCTCGACGTAGTCCCCGGCATAGCCCCAGTCGCGTTTGGCCTCAAGATTGCCAAGGCGCAGTTCGGCGATCTGGCCGAGTTTGATGCGTGCGGCGGCGCTGGTCACTTTGCGCGTGACAAACTCCAGACCGCGCCGCGGCGACTCGTGATTGAATAAAATGCCCGAACAAGCATAGATGCCGTAGCTTTCGCGGTAATTAATGGTGATCCAATGGGCGTATAGTTTTGATACCCCGTAGGGCGAGCGCGGATAGAATGGCGTCTTTTCGTTCTGCGGAACGGTCTGCGCCTTCCCGAACATCTCGCTGGTCGAGGCTTGATAGAATCGAATGCTGGGGTCAATGATGCGGATCGCCTCGAGCAGACGGGTCACGCCGAGGCCCGTGATCTCGCCCGTGAGCAGCGGCTGGGTCCACGAGGTCGGGACAAACGACTGCGCGGCAAGATTATAGACTTCGCACGGCCGGTATTGTTTGATGATCGCCTCGAGCGAGTTTTGATCGAGCAGATCGCCCTGCACCAGAGTGATCTGATCCACGATGTGTTCGATGCGGTCAAAGTTCTCGATGCTCGTGCGGCGGTGCATCCCGACAACGTGGTAGGCTTTGGAGAGCAGAAACTCGGCCAGATACGAACCGTCCTGGCCGGTGATGCCGGTTATCAAAGCGCATTTGGCCACGAATCATTCCTCCTGTTTTCTGCACACAGCAGCATGATCTTGATTTACCGGCAGGCCGCTGATCAAGGCAAAACCGGCGCGGCGGCGCGATGCGGTAAAAAGAGCATTGCAACGCCGTCGGAATGCCTATCATAATTATCGCGTCGGTTCGATCAGATTTTTTCTCAGGAGGACACGCATGAGGTCTATTCACCCCTTGTTTTTCGCTCTTGCGCTGCTGCCCGGCGCGTCGGCTTTCGAGGCGGCCGCCGGCGACGCGCCAACCGCATTCCGCCGACTGCCGGTCCGCGAGTATCGCGACAAAATGAAAGCCGGCTGGATCGGCCAGATCATCGGCGTGGCGTGGGGCGCGCCGACCGAAGGCCAGTATCGCCAGATCATGCCCCCCGAAAAAATGCCCCCCTTCTCCGACGAGCTCGTCAACAAGGCATTTGGTCAGGACGACCTCTACGTGGAAATGACGTTTCTCCGAACCCTCGAGCAGCATGGGTTCGATGTATCCATCCGCCAGGCAGGGATTGATTTTGCCAACAGCGGCTATGCGCTGTGGGTGGCCAACGCCGCAGGGCGCAACAATCTGCGCAACGGCATCGCACCGCCCGATTCCAGCCATCCGAAATTCCACAACTGCGCCGGCGCCAGATTGAGGCTGACTACGCGGGACTGATCGCGCCCGGCCTGCCCAACACTGTCATCGCGTTGGGAGAAAAATTCGGCCGTCTGATGAATTACGGCGACGGCGTCTATGCCGGCCAGTTTATGGGCGCGATGTACGCCGAGGCGTTCTTTGAAGCAGACCCCTTCAAACTCGTTGCCGCCGGATTGAAGGCCATCCCGCCCGAGTGCATGTATGCTGAAATGGTGCGCGACATGTTGCAGTGGCGGCGCGAAAATCCCGACGACTGGGAAAAGACGTGGGCGCGCGTAGATGAAAAATACCGAAAAAACAAAAACTACTACCTCAGCGCCCTGGACGTCAAACTCGAAGGCGCGTTTGTCCTTATGGGCCTGTTATACGGCGACGGCGATCTGGATGAAACCATGGTGATCGCCTGCCGCTGCGGAAGCGATTCCGACTGCAACCCGTCGAGCGCCGGCGGCGTCATGTTCACCACGCTAGGCGTCTCCAATCTCCCCGAGCGCTATCACAGGAAACTGGACGAAACCAGAGTCTTCAGCCATACGACTTACAATTTTCCGGCGCTGCTCGATGTGTGCGAGAAACTGGCGAGGCAGGCTGTGGTGCGCGAAGGCGGGCGGATCGAGAAAGACGCCGACGGTCAGGAAGTGTTTGTGATTCCTGTCCGCGATCCGCGCCCCAGCCCGTTCGAGGACCTCAGGAATCCCGGACCGATTGCCGGAAGCCACTTCTCCGACGCCGAGATGAAACAGATTCAAACCCCGGGTCTTTCGTGGGCTTTGCCCCGGTTCTTCGCCGGCTGGAACGTCGCCGCCCCTGTTCTGCGCGGCTCGCTCTTCGCTTGGGAACGAAACGGCCGAAAGAATGTCATCCTGTTGCGTCCGGCCAGGCCGGGCGAGGCGGCCGTACTGACGCGCTCGTTGGAATTGCCTAATGGAAAAACCGCAAGGCTCAGGTTCGATGCGGCGCTTGAAAATCCCATGGACCAGTGGACTGTGGCGGTAAAGGCCGGCGGCAACGAATTGCTGCGCAAGAGGATCTCCGCCGAAACGGCTCAGGATGGCTGGCAGGCGGTCGCAGCGGATTTGTCGGCGCTTGCGGGCAGGAGTGCGGCGGTCGAGATCGCCGTGCAGCCGCAGGAAGCGAAAGCAAATACAAGTCCGGCGATTTGCCTTGCCGGCTTGACGATCGAGGAGGGCCGGTAAAGGGCGGTCTATTTTGCCCGGATCAATCTTGCCGCATAGAAGCCATCCAGATGATGCTCGGGCGGCCACGTGCGAAGGTCGCCGCGCGAGTCGAAAAACGACTGCAGATAGGCTTCGGCTGGCAGGCCGGCATCCGTGCGGGCGAAATGTGGATGGGCGGCGAGAAAATACTCGACCACCTGCTCGTTTTCAACCGGGCCGAGCGTGCAGGTGCTGTAAATCAAACGACCACCGGGGGCGACGTGTTGAGCAGCGCGCGAGAGAATTTTCAACTGCAACTGCGCCGCGCGTTGAACGTCGCGCATTCTCCGCCGCCAGCGAATGTCCGGATGGCGTTGAATGGTTCCCAGCCCGCTGCAGGGGGCGTCCACGACAACGGCGTCGGCGGGTGCGAGGGCAGGGGAGTGCGATCGCGTGTCCGCACCGTCGGCCTCCTCGAGTTGGCACGTGCAGAGAGTGTGAATCGAACGCAGACCGAGGCGGTGAGCGTGGAGAGCCACCTGGTCGAGACGGCGAGGGTTGACGTCGAGCGCAAGAATTTCTGCGCGGTCATCGCTGAGTTCGGCCAGATGGGTGGTTTTGCCGCCGGGCGCCGCGCACCAGTCTATAATACGTTCGCCCGGACGCGGCGCAACCAAGTGGGCAATCAGTTGCGCGGCCCCGTCCTGGACTGTGGCCAGGCCCTGCCGATACCACTCCGCCGAGGCGATGTCGCCGACGGGGCCTTCGAGCCAAAGCGACTCCGGCACCGGCCACCCGACACGGCTGACGGTCAGGCCGGATTTCGCCAATCTTTCGGCCAGCGCTGCAGATTCGATTCGCAGCCGATTGGCGCGCAGCATAAGTGTCGGAGTTCGATTGTTCCACTCCAGCAACGCCTCGACCCGTTCCGCTCGATAATGCTCGAGCAAGTACTTCACCAGCCACACGGGGTGCGAATACCGCTGCGCCAGTTCCTTTGCCGGTTCCGCCCTTCCCCCTTTCCCATCCAACCTTTTATCTTTCGCTTCTTCTTTTTTGCAGCGCTCCGCGGCCAGGTGGCGCAAAATCGCGTTGACCAGCCCCGCTGGATTCTTCCCGGCCCAGCGCCGCGCAAGGGCGACCGATTCGTTGACGGCGGCGTGCGCCGGAATGCGATCCATAAACAGCATCTGATAGGCGCCCAATCGCAGAATGTCCCGCACAACCGGCGGCGTTTGACTCCACGGCCGATGCGTCATGCGCTTGAGAATCGCGTCGAGTTGCACCCGCCGGCGCAAAACCCCCATCGCCAGTTCGGTAGCCAAACGCGCATCAGCACCATGAACATCGCCGCGGCGGAGCAGATCATGAAGCAACTGCGAGGCGTCGGTATCGCGGTTTTGAAAATGCTGCAAAACCGCCAGCGCGATTTCGCGCGGATCGGATGTGGTCCAGGCAGCGGGAATCGGCTTCATGGGGCAGAATCATGCAACGGCAATGCGGCAAAAGCAAGCGCGCCGTAGGCACGGCCTTTCGCTCCGGGCAAAAAGCCGCTTGACGCGTGCAGGGATTGGGCGAAAATTCCTCTCGCCGGTTGCCTCCGGCCGTCGCGAGGCGGAAATGTGGCGGTGCATCGTCGAGTCCAGGCCATGCGAAGGTTTCTGTCTCAAGTTCTGATTGCTGTTTTTGCCGCCGCAACCGCGGCTGGTCACACCGCCCAACCGCCGACGCTTTCCGTGAATGCCGACCCGCTGGGCGGCCGCTGGCTGGTCATCGAGGGAAAGCTGAAAGAGCAGGGCTACTATTTTGACGGAAAGCTTGGCGGCGTTTGCGGCAACGCCGATTTCCGCGAACACCTGCGCCGGGTCAACTTCGACCGCACATTGACGGCCAGCACCGCGGCACCGTGGGGCGACTACAGCTACCGCTTCGACGCTGCCACGGGTGTCCTGACGCTGTCGAGGCACGACGCTCCAGACATCCGCTGCTTCCTGAAATACCGCGAGGAGCAACTGCGCCGCATCACGCCGGAGTCGGCGCAGTGGATGCCCTTTGTGTGCGTGTTCTACGAACCGGAAAACCGCCGCGCATTTCTGATGGTTCGCAAAGGCGAGGAAAAAATCAGTCTGACCACGCAAGGGGGCAGCATTTGCCGGCATAGTGTCTTTGTGCCCTTCGAAGACCCGCTGACGGGCGCATGGGCCGTCCTGCCGCCCCACTCGAGCGCCGGAGGGCAACTGGAGTTTCGGTTCGACGCGCCGCCTCCGATGCCGCCCGCGCGCCTGGTGGTTCATGCCGACAACTCCGCCGAGATGACCGAGGGCGGGGCGGTCGTGCGATTCCGTTTGCATCAGTGCGACCAGAACCAGTGGTTGATTGATCCGTTTCGCGATTCGCCCTGCTCGACGGGCACAGTTGTTCTCGAAGAGGCCGCCGGTCGCGTGCTGGGGCCCAGCATTGCTGTGACGCACTGGGTTCTGCCGGACAGGACTGTTGCCGCGGTGCTTCGGGCCGAAGGGGCCTTGCGCCCGCCGAGCGTTCCGATGATTCGATTGCAGGGGCCGGAGACGCTCAGCCTGCACCACTTGCTCGAACGCGCTCCGCTGCAGCCAACCAGCTTGCTGGAACGTGCTCTGTCGCGCGAAGGTGTAAAATAAAAACACAAAGCCTCAAAATAGAAATTGAACGACGGCCAGTCCACGGCATCATATCAGCGTCCATGCCGTCCACTTTGTTCGGAAAGGAACCCTATCATGGCACACCACAAATCCACCCGACGCGCATTTCTCCGCCAGACCCTTTCGGCGGGCACCGCCGCAGCGCTCGGCACACCGCTGCTTTCCACTGTCTCCCGACCGGTCGGCGCCGCCGAGCCTCCCGCTCGAAAGAAGCCCAACTTTCTCGTCATTGTCGCCGACGACATGGGCTTTTCCGACATCGGATGCTACGGCGGGGAAATTGCCACGCCCAACCTCGACCGCCTTGCGGCCGGCGGCGTCCGCTTCACCCAAGGCTACTCGACCGGCCGGTGCTGGCCGTCCCGCGCCGCGCTCCTCACAGGCTATTATCCCCAGCAGGTGCGCATGGACCCCCCGCAGGGCCGCCTGCCCGTCTGGACCCGTCTCGTTCCCCACTATCTAAAACCCCACGGTTACCGCTGCTACACCGCGGGCAAGTGGCATGTGAACGGCGCTCCCAAAGGCGTGGCCGACGGCGGTTTCGACCGCTCGTATATCCTTCACGATCACAACCGTTTCTTCTCGCCCAAGCAGCATGAATTGGACGACAAACCCCTGCCGCCTGTCGAGGACGGCACCAACTACTATGTGACCACAGGCATTGCCGACTACATGATTGGGTTTCTCAAGGAGCATCAGGAGAAACACCGCGGGCAGCCGTTCTTCTCCTATCTGGCCTTCATTTGTCCTCACTTCCCGCTCCACGCCCTGCCGGAGGACATTGCCCGCTATCGCGGCAAGTATGACGAAGGGTGGGATGTCATCCGCGAGCGGCGATGGAAGCGGCTGCGTGAAATGGGCATCGTCAATTGCGCCCTGCCGCCGCTCGAACCCGATGTGATACCCGGTTGGAACCTGCCCAAAGAGAAACTGATCGAAATGATCGGCCCGGGCGAAGCGGATCGCGCTGTGCCGTGGAAAGAACTGACCAAAGAGCAGCAGGCGTTTCAAGCAACCAAGATGGCTATCCACGCCGCCATGGTGGATCGCATGGACCAGGAGATCGGCCGCGTGCTCGAGCAGATCAAGGCTATGGGCGAGGCCGAAAATACCGTCGTCGTTTTTGTCTCCGACAACGGCGCCAGCGCCGAGCAGATCATTCGCGGCGATATGCACGACCGGTCGGCCCCGCCCGGCTCGGCCAAATCCTACCTATGCCTGGGGCCCGGTTGGTCGAGCGCGTCCAACTCGCCGTTCCGATTGCACAAACACTGGGTGCACGAGGGCGGCATTGCCTCTCCGCTGATTGTCCATTGGCCGGCGGGGCTTCGCGCACAGGGCGAACTGCGCCACGATCCCTGCCACTTTATTGACGTGCTGCCCACGGTTCTCGAACTGGCAGGAGTGCGAGAAATCTCGCCGCAATGGAACGGGGCAACCGCGCCGCCCCTTCCGGGCAAAAGCCTCGTGCCAGCTCTGGCCGGGGACGGATCGGTCGTGCACGAGTATCTGTATTTCAACCATCAGGGCAATCGCGCCTTGCGCGTCGGCAATTGGAAACTGGTCGCGCGCGGAGCCGACGGGCCGTGGGAGCTCTACGATCTCACCACCGACCGCAGCGAGTCCGTAAATCTTGCGCAGAAATACCCCGACCGCGTTCGGGAAATGTCGGCCCAGTGGCAACGCCTCGAAGATGAATTTCGGCGCCAGGCCGGCCCCCCCGAGCCGGCGCCGGCAAAAAAGACGAAGCGGGATAAGCAGAACACAAAAGCGAAAACGCCTTCGTAGCCTTGGCATCCAACATATGCCTTTTTCCCATTCTGGCAAACCGACTTTGCTTATAGACACACCCATGTCGAAAGGAGCCGACCATGACCTCGCAAACCACCCGCCGTGCATTTCTCCAAACCGCTGCGCTCGGCGCCGCCTCGCTGGCGCTGACCCGCACTAGCAGCGCCGGCAAAGCAAAAGGCAAGGCAGCCTCTCCAGCCCGCCTGCCTAACATCGTCATCGTGTTCACCGACGATCAGGGCTACGCCGACCTCGGCTGCTTCGGCGCACAGGGTTTCGAAACACCCAACATTGACCGCATGGCCGCCGAGGGGATACGCTTCACCAACTTCCGCGTGGCACAGCCGGTCTGCAGCGCCTCGCGCGCCGGCCTGCTTACCGGCTGCTATCCCAACCGCATCGGCATTCTCGGCGCGCTCGGCCCCGGCGCCACTCACGGTATCGCCGACTCCGAGATGACGATCGCGGAGAATCTCAAGCAGCGCGACTATGCCGCGGCGATTTACGGCAAGTATCACCTCGGCCATCTGCCGCCGTTTCTGCCGACACGCCACGGCTTCGACGACTACTTTGGCTTGCCGTATTCCAATGACATGTGGCCGAAACATCCGACCTCGAAATTCCCCGATTTGCCCCTGATGGAAGGCGAAAAGATCATCGAATACAACCCCGACCAATCGCAGTTGACAACGTGGTACACGGAGCGGGCGGTGAAGTTTATCGAAAAGAACGCAAACCGGCCGTTCTTTCTCTATGTCGCCCACAGCATGCCCCACGTGCCTTTGTTTGTCTCCGACCGGTTCAAGGGGAAATCCAAGAGGGGCTTATATGGCGACGTGATTATGGAGATTGACTGGTCGGTCGGTCAGATTCTCGATACACTCAAGCGGTTGAACCTCGACGACAACACCTGGGTAATCTTTATTTCCGACAACGGCCCGTGGCTGAGTTACGGCGACCATGGCGGCTCGGCCGGACCCTTGCGCGAGGGCAAAGGCACAACGTGGGAAGGCGGCGTGCGCGTGCCCTGCGTCATGCGGTGGCCCGGACGCATTCCGGCAGGCGCCGTCTGCAACGAGCCGGCCATGACTATTGATCTTCTGCCGACGATCGCCGACGTCGTCGGAACCAAACTGCCCGACCACAAAATAGACGGGTTGAGCATTCGGCCGCTGGTGTTTGGCGAACCGAACGCCCAGTGTCCCCACGAGGCGTACTATCTCTACTGGGGCAACGAGTTGCAGGCCGTGGTCAGCGGCAAATGGAAACTGCATTTTCCGCACACCTATCGCTCTCTGGTAGCGGGCGGCGCCGACGGCAAACCCGGCCCCTACAAGGACGAAAAAACAGAACTCGCCCTTTACGACTTGGAGGCCGACATCGGCGAGAAGACCAATGTGGCGGCGCAGCACCCGGATATCGTGCGGCGGCTGAGCGAACTCGGGAAAAAGTTCGACGAGGAGATGAACCGCACCAAGCGCGAGCCAGGCCGTGTGGCTGTGGAAAAGAAGGCGGAGACCAAGGAGCAGAAAGCCGGTCCCGCCGGCGCCAAATCTCCAGCGCGCAAAAAGAAAGAAGCGACCCAAAAGTAAAACGAGCAGGACAGGAGGGGCTTGCACGGCGAATCGCGCAATGCGGTGGACGTCGTTTCTCAGCGCAGCAGGTCCACCAGCTGCGTCCAGCCCAGCCGCAGATAATTCCATAGCTCCCGCGGCGAGCGGCAACGCGCAAGGGTTCGCGCAATGTAGCGCGGGCGCAACAGCAACTGCCGCATGGCCCGCCTCCGCCAGCGGGCCAGCTCTGCTTTGGACAGATGCAGGCTCGGCATTGCCGGCTCGCCGTAGGCCTCGCGCGGGATTTCGCCCGGAGCCAGCAGGCCTTCCTGCACGGCCGTTTCGTAGAGCGTCGTGCCGGGAAACGGATAAACATAGAACACCTCGATGTAGTCGGCATCGAGCCGGCGGAAAAACCGGATGTTCTCGCGAATCGTCTCCTCGGTCTCCCACGGCAGACCCATCAGCATATAGACGCTGGAACGAATGCCGGCGCGGCGGGTCAGGCGGATGGCTTCGCGCGCGCGGGCGGCATCGGTCTTCTTGTTCATCCGTTCGAGCATCCGATCGTCGCCGCTTTCCACGCCGAAAGCAATTAGCCAGCAGCCGGCCCGTTTCATCCAGTCGAGCATCTCCGCGTCGAGCGTATCCACGCGGCTGTTGCATGCCCACGCGATCGGGAGACGGCGGTCGAGAATTTCGCGGCACAGTTCGATAATCCATGCGCGGTTCTGCGTGAACAGATCGGAGCGGAACAGAAAGTTGCGAATGCCGAACCGCCCGAGGCATTCCTCGATTTCCTGCAAAACATTGCCGACGCTCCGATACCGGTTTCGACGGCCGCCCACCTGCGGGGCCAGACAGAAAACGCATTGGAACGGACAGCCGCGGTTGGTCACCAGGGTGGTCTGCGGCTCGTCCGTGTCGGGCCGGACGTAGAGTTCGTTTCGAACCAGGTGGCGGGCAGGAAACGGCAGGCTGTCGAGGTCCTCGATGTACGGAGCATCGGGCGTTCGCTGGATGGCGCCTGAATCGGTGCGAAAAGTCAGGCCCGCGATGTCGGCAAGCGGCACGCCCCGCGCGAGAGCCTCGCAGGCAGGCTCATATTCGCCGCGCAGCACCACGTCGAGGCTCGGATGGGTTTCCAGTGTCGCGACGTCGAGCGTGTTGAAGTGCGCGCCCTTGGCAATGACGACGGTATGCGGCGAGACGCGCTTTGAGATCCGGGCGGCTTGCAGGTCATCTTCGAGCGAGGGCGTGGTGATGCTGAGCACGAGATAATCGGGCCGCAGCTCAGAGAGGCGCGTTTCGAGTACATCCCAGCCGAGTTGTTCGGCGGGAAAATCGGTGAGGATGCACTCGGCGCCGCCGCGTTCGAAGGCCGCCGCCGCATACATCAAATCAATGGGAGGGCGGAGCGCGACGGTTTTCAGGTCCTTGATCGGCGTCTGGCAGCGATCCTCGCGGATATAAAGCCCCGTGGGCGGGACGATCAGATAGACTTTTGGTTTTTCGGGCATACAAGTATGCGAACGCGCCTTCCAGGCACGACGGAAAAAATCTGCCCAACCGGCGCCCCGAATCTCAATGAACAAATTGCAGTAATCTATGGGACCGGCAAAATCTGCAGATAGTCTTGGACCAACTTTTCACCCACACAACTTGCTTCCCCCTCCCCGCCTGCCTGGGTTGCTTACTTCACACCTTTTTGAATCGCTGCCTTCAGGCTCCGCGCCGCTGGAAAGTTAGGCGTAAGGCTGAGCGCCGTGTCCACCGCCAGGTTGGCATTTCGCAGGTCGCCCCGATGATAATAATATAACGCGAGAGTGTAATGAAAGTTCGGCTCCTGCGGGCTGATTACGACGGCCAGACGCGCCGCCTCAAATCCTTTGTCCAACAAGTCCGGCCGGTGTTCAAGGACAAGCCGGGCATATTCGCCACAGGCAAACCCTTTCTGCTCGATCCCGACCTCCATCAGTTGGGTATAGGTATCCATTGCCTCAGAGATCTGCTTTTTTTCATAATGCGCGCGTCCCTTGCAGACCAATAGAATCTCGCGGATGACCGGCGTGGGGTTTTCGGCCAGGCCCTTGGCGGCTGTATCCAGGGCCGCGTCCCATTCCTTTGCATTGACGGCCAGCCAGGCCACCCAGGCCCAGTGGTCGGCCTCCCGCTTGAGGTGGCGCAACTCGGGCGGCACATAGTCGAGAATCCAGCGCTGATGCTCCCACGCCGCGGCGTAATTGCCCCGCTGGTGATAGTATCGAGCCGCTTTTTGGCGGAAGGCGGGATTCAATGGATCCAAAGCGATGGCTGCCGCGATAGATTGTTCGAGGATCGCAGTGGCGGTGGAATCGGCGAGGCTCATCAGGTATTCCGCAGCCAGAAACTGCATCGGCGCACTTTCGGGGTTTGTTTTTGCAGCGCGCTGGCAGAGTTCCAGCGCGCGGCCGGCTTGCCCGGATCCCCCGAGGCGACAGAGGTCGAGCAACACATTATACGCCGCGAGATTATCCGATTCGATGGCAAGGGCGCGTTCACAGAGTTTTTCAATTTCCGCCCGCGAGGCGCCCAGATACATGGCCGTGCGCGCCATGCCGGCAAGAACATCCGGATTGTTCGGATTGATGGTCGAGGCGGTTCGGTATGCGTCATAGGCCTGGCGCATCAAGAAACTGAACGTGCCGGATCGGTCGCCATCCTGTGCGCTGCCGGTCTGAAAAATCCGGCCATAGTCCTCGTGGGCGGAACCCAGGATCTGATGGGAAAGGAAACTGTTGGGTTTCAGTTCCACGATGCGCCGGGCCACGCCAATGGAGTTCTCATATTGGCGGCTGTTGGCATAGGCCTTTTGCAACAGCGCAAGAATGGTCAGATCGTTGGGACTGTTGGTCAACGCTGTGAGTGCTTGCTGAATCGCCTCGTCGTAACGGCCGGTTTCATTGAGCAGGGCGATAAAGAAGCCTTTGACGCGGGCGTTGAATGGCTCGGAGGCATACATCAAGCGGCAAAGCGAAACAGCCCTTTCGGGCGCAAGAGCGGCCATCTCGGCGATCGCCTCGAACTTGGCCAGGTCCAGACGCGGGTCTTCCTTGTATAACTTCATCCATTCGGCATGCCGTTTATTGTGCTCCAACGATATATCGGCCCACAGGTCTACGACCCGCTGGAACATGTCGCCGGTCATGGGAACTTTGCGCGCCAGATACTGCTGGGTTTCGGGATCGAGCTTCACGGAAAGGCTTCTTTCCAGCACATTCTTTGCGCAAGCCAGGAGCATATCCGCCACATTTTCGATCTGATGGCTGACCTCGAATCGCCCAGCCGGTCTCGACGTTGGCACGTCGTATATCTGCGCAATCAACGTCAGAACTTTTCCCTGTTTGCTGAAGCGGCCGGTCATTGCGCGGCGGATGCCCAATACCCGCGCGATTCGGATTGTATCGTCCACGGAAAAGGACAGCGGCGGCGGCGCCACTGCGGGCAGCCGATGCAGGTGGCGGTATTCGGCCATATAGACCGACCGCGGCGGCATATAGAGGACTTGATTGGGAGCGTCGGCAATTTTATATAAAAGCATCTGGCGGAAGACCTCCGCCCAGGGCAGGTCGTCCTCGGAGGCTGTGGAGAACAGGCCAACCAACAAATCCGGCTTCAGCCCCTTTTCCGCGCCGACCATCCAGGGGCGAATTTCTGAAACGGACGGAGGCGCCGCGGCCGGCGCTGCGGCAACTTTTGCCGGGGGAGGTTTCGTTTTGGGGGAGGAAGCGCTCCAACCTGGGTTGGAAGCAACCAGAGCCGGAACCAGCGGCAGGATAAAAAATAATCGAACAGTCGTCCTCAGTCTCATACAATACGTATCCATTGTTGCGTCGGCTCAGGCAATGGAAAAGTTCTTTCCGAACATGTCGGGAAGATTGTTCTGAAAGTATTTCCTTGCTGGCTTGGCGCCTCTGCGCGAGGCGCTGAAGATCTTAGAGAACCGGCGGTCGGATCCAGGCAGTGGCGCCACGGCGCACTTTGCAAAATTTGTGGGAATGCGAACGTCCGCGCCGCAAACCCGTCATCCCATCAGGCGTCCTTTCGCTGCAGGCCAAACTCCTGAATTTTATTCCGAAGTGTATTGCGGTGGATTCCCAACTCTTCGGCGGTCTTGAGTTGATTCCAGTTGTTTCGCTCGAGGGCCGCAAGAATATGGGCGCGTTCCATGTCGGCCAGGGTGGTGGTAGGAGTCGAGAGATCGGGGTGAGTTTCGCGATCGGGTGAAGGCGCCGGCTGCGGCCTTGTCCTGCGGCCCATGGCCAGATAAGCGGCAAAATCCGCCACGTCGAGCATAGGGCGGTCAGACAGCAGGACGGCCCGCTCAATGCAATTGGCCAGCTCGCGGATGTTGCCCGGCCAGTCGTGTTCCATCAGCCGCGTCAAGGCCTCTTTGCTGATGGATTTGGCGGGGCGGTTGATCTCGCTGGCAAATTTTTTCAGAAAATACTCCACCAACAAGGGAATATCGTCGCGCCGCTCGCGAAGCGACGGCAGATGCAGTTCGATGACATTAAGGCGATACATCAGATCGGCGCGGAACCGCTTTAGTTCGACCAGTTGCCGCAAATCGCTGTTGGTGGCGGCGATTATACGGACATCGGATGGGATGGGACGCGTTCCGCCAACGCGGTAGAACACCTGGTTTTGCAGGAACCGCAAGAGCTTCGGCTGCACGGCCAGGCTCATCTCGCCGATTTCGTCGAGAAACAACATGCCGCCCGAAGCCACCTCGATCTTGCCGCGCGTCATCTGCGTGGCGCCGGTGAAGGCGCCCTTTTCGTAGCCGAACAACTCGCTCTCGAACAACGTCTCGGGAATGGCGCTGCAATTCAGGGCCACAAACGGGCCGCTGCGCCGGGGACTCAGCGCGTGGATCTCGCGCGCCAGCAGCTCCTTGCCCGTGCCCGTTTCGCCGGTGATGAGAACCGGCGTGTTGTGACCGGCGACTCGCGCGGCTTGCTCGCGAACCGCGCGAAACGCCGCGCTTTTCCCAATCGCTTGCGGCGGCACTGGAGCCACCGCCTCGTAGCGGTCGTGGAGATGCGACACCTGGATGGCCAGAAAGACCAGCCTTCCCACCGAGCCGAGCGTCGCCACATCGCGCAAGCTGAAACGGTCGGCCTGCTCCGAATCCACATACAACACCCCGTTGCAATGGCTGTCCGTTCCTACCGGCACGCATAAGACCGACGCGGCCCTCGCAGCCGGCGATGGGTTTTCCGCATAGCGAAGGTCTACATGGACATCGGAGGCCAGAATCGCTCGGCGCTCATGGAAGACCTGCTGCACAATCGTCCGATTGAGCGCCAGCTGCGACTCCGGACCATGAGCGGCCAGCGGGACGAGTTCGCGGGCCGCGGGGTCCCACAACATCACGACCGCATGGCGCGCGCCGACCACCTCGGCCACGGAAGCGAGAATCGCCTCAATGACACTGGGTAAATGGATGCTCTCGGCGCCGAGAAGATTGCTGATGCGATCGAGCAGACGCAAGGTGCCCCGTTGGGCTTCGTCGAGCGCATGGAGGCGGTCGCGATCGAGCGTTCGATAGACCGTATCATCATCAGGGGCGCTCATATAGACGGACTTGTTGCTGAAGATCGTGTTCTTCAAGTCGAAGTCGGAGTCAAAGAGGAAATGGGTCGAGCCAATGGTGATTTCGTCGTTGCGCCGCAGGAGTTTTTCGCTCACCCGCTTGCCGTTGACGAACACGCCGTTGCGGCTGTTCCTGTCCACAATCGTGAAGGCCAGCCGGGTGCGGCGGATTTCCGCATGCAGCCGCGAAACGTTGTCGTCCAGCAGCTGAATGACACATTCGGGCGCGCGCCCGATCGTCACGACATCCAGATCGAGCGGATAGCGGACACCCATATTGTACCCCTTGATGGTCAGCAAAGACGACACGGGACACTCCTCGTGAAACTATATCCAGCAGGCCATGGACCCGGCTCTACCCAAATCCACCCCCGCACCATCGGATCTTCGGAACCGTAGAGCGGCGTCTCGCACTAACGAACGGACGGGAGATAAGTGCTGCCCTGCCATTCGCTCCATTCGGAATTGCTCGACCAGAATGCAGAAGATTTGCCTTGTTCGTTTTCCTGTTTATTTCGCGGAACCGGCGCCCGCCTCTTGAATCACCTGCGCATACTTGGACTGCGCAAAGCGCGACCACTCGACCATCACCTGATTGCGCGCAACCGGATCGTTCCACGTTTGCGCGGCAAACGTCAAGCCTTCCTGTTCGGTCAGAGGCATTCGGGCAAGACGTTCTATCAGTTCGGGGCGGCGCGGAGGGGGTGCCGCGGCGATAGCCCGGCAAGCCGCCTGCAACTGACCGTGGTTTTCGATCAGCAATACCCCGAACAGATCATTGACCAATTTCCAGCGCTTCGAGGCTTTCGCCGCGTCATAATTGACAGATTGGCGCATCCGATACGGAT
>JADFCW010000135.1 GCA_017161705.1 Candidatus Sumerlaeota bacterium
AGAACGGGCCAGCCTGTGCGCGTTTCAATGCGAAACGACAGGGCGCTGCCTTCTCGAAAGGCGTTTCTGGCAAGATCGGAAGGAATAATGGACTCTGCTGCAACGACCTGGATGACGGCCACGTAAAAGACCAGCGCAATCCACGCGCGTTGTCCGAGCGCAAACCGAATCATGGTCATCTTCTCCATTCTGTCTATTTTCGTCCATCCCTGTCCATGTCCGCTCTGGTCACTCTTTCCTGTCTGTTCCCTCGAAGGCAAAAATCACCGATCGCACCGCTTTGTGGAACACCTGGTTGTCCGAAACGGCAGGCGGCGCGCAGGTCGAGTGAAACGCTCCGCCAAATGTGCCGCCGCTGAGCAGCCTTCGCGCTTCGCTGATGTTCGGAAACATGTATTCGTCGCGCCGCGTCGGAATCAGCATCGTGTTATACGACGGCGTATCCTGCACCCAGCCCGGATCGCGCACCAAAAACGCGCGGTCGCCGCCCAGACACTGTCCCCACGACTGGTCGGAGACATTGAATCCGCCGTCGAAAACGCTGCGATTGCCGAATTGCGATCCCGCTTTGGGCTGTGCGTGCCATTGATCCGGAAAAGCCAGTTTCGGCGCATAGCGGTCGGTGATCAACGGTTCGAACTTGCCGTCCTTCAAGCGCAGCCGACCGAAAAACGCCCAGCCTGAGGCACGCAGCCAGATGTTGGCATACACTGTGTACGCCCAGCCGTCGGGCGACACCGCCGGCGGCGGCGTGATGCACGAACCCCCGTTGACGCCGATGATCGGTGCAATAAACTTCACGCGGCCCGTTTCGGCATCGAGCACATGAAACGTCTTGTGATGCGGATGGGTCTCATACCATTTGACCAACTCCGGAAACACCTCGTCCTCGACCAGCACGGGATCCTTGGCGTGCCTCTCGTTGAATGGCGTCATGACACCGCGCATGATTTGTTCCTGCGTGCCGTGGCCCGTGAAAGCCAGCTGCGAGGTGGCGATCACGGTGTCGCCGGCGGCAATCAGCCAGTATTCCCGCATGGCCGCCCCCGGGATTTTCGGCGACTGCCAAACTCGCTGGCCCGTCTTACCGTCCAGAGCGAAGACATGCATGTCGCCGCCGGGAACATAGAGCCGGCCGCTGCCGTAGGCAGGTGTGGCCAAAACGGGACTGCCGATTTTGAACCGCCATTGCTCCTTGCCGTCTTTCGCGCCCACCGCATAGACAAAGCCGTCGCGCGCGGCGACAAACACGCGGCCTTCGGCTGCCACAGGCGCCGCCCAAATCCCTTCGCCCGTCTCGAACGTCCAGAGCCTCTTGCCGCTTTTTGCATCCACTGCGTGGCAGAGATGATCCATCGAGTTGACATAGACCACGCCGTCGTCATAGGCGGGGGAGCCAAGAATCGGCGCGCCGGTTTTATAAATCCAGACCGGTTCGCCGTTCTTGCGGTCAAGAGCATACAAATTTCCGTGATTGGTGCCGACAAAAACCATGCCGGCGGCAACCACCGCCTGATGCGCCGTCGAGATGGGCTCTTTGAGATCGCGCCGCCAAAGCAAACGGTATGGTGGATTCGGCTGATCCGCCGTATAACCCGTGTGGGCCGGATCATGTTGCAGTTGCGGCCAGTCGTCTGCCCGCGCGCGCGTACTGGCCAACATGGCAGCGATAACAAATACGTATCCAATCTCGATGTGCCTCATGGAAACCCGCCTTTCGCAAGACCGCGCAAAGCGATACACAATCCTTAACCTCTTGGCCCGGTTACAAACTCTTCGCCCGTCCTTCCACCATCGTCTTATCGCGTGACTACGGCTGTCAACCCAAACAGCATGAGCAAGGGTACCAGATAAAAGTACGGGCGCACCCGTGCGATTCGTAAATTGACAACATGAATAGGTTCTTCGAGTTTTTCCTGCGCTGGCGATTTGGTATGGAGGTTGCTCCAAAAAGGCCGATGAGCGGGACAAAGAAGCGCGACAAAAAAGAAAAGCGGGGCGGCATAAGGCCGCCGGCTCGGCACGAGGCTTTCACGCTTCGCCGCTTTTTCCCGGGCGATCCTGCTCCCCTGCTCTACGGCTCCCTGATCGCTTTCGCCATCGTGCTGGCCTATGCCAACAGTTTTGCCGGAACTTTCGTATTCGACGATACGCCTTCGATCACGGGCAATCCCACGATCCGGCATCTGTGGCGGCTGGACCGGGTTCTGTCGCCCCCGCGCGCGGGCGAGGCTGTCCAGAACCGGC
Source organism: Candidatus Sumerlaeota bacterium (assembly GCA_017161705.1). Lineage (GTDB taxonomy): Bacteria > Sumerlaeota > Sumerlaeia > JADFCW01 > JADFCW01 > JADFCW01. The sequence goes on from JADFCW010000135.1 coordinate 2,248, forward strand.
CGATTGTCAACCTGACGCTGGCGATCAATTGGGCATTGGGTGATGGTCAGGTGTTTGGGTATCACTTCTTCAACTTACTGTTCCACTTGATCAGCGCGCTCACGCTTTTTGGAATCGTCCGGCGCACGCTGCTCGTGCCGAAGTTTGGCGGGCGGTTTCAGGCCTCGGCCGCCGGCTATGCAGCCGCGGTCGGGTTGTTGTGGGGCGTGCACCCGCTCAATACGGAGGCGGTGACCTACATCATCCAGCGCACCGAATCGCTGTTTTCCATGTTTTATCTGCTGACCCTGTATGGCTGCATTCGCGGCTTCGCCTCCTCCCGACGCGGCGTATGGTTTTCCGCCGCGATCGCCGCGTGTGCGTTGGGCATGGGAAGCAAGGAGGCGATGGCCACGGCGCCGCTCATGGTCCTGTTGTACGACCGCGTGTTCGAGGCGGATTCGTGGCGCGAGATTTACCAACGCCGGCGGGGACTTTACCTCGGGCTGGCGGCGACATGGATTGTGTTGGGCGCCATTCTGGTGCTGGCTGCCGGAGCGCGCGGCGGTGCCGCCGGATTCGGATTCGGCATGACAGGGTGGGAATACGCGCGAACGCAGTTCTGGGCGATCTGCCGATACCTGCAGCTGGCCTTTTGGCCCGTCGGCCTCGTGGCGGACTACGGAACCTGGACAGCCAACACGGCAGGCGAAATCGTTCCGTATGCGTTGGCGGTTGTTGCGCTGTTGGGTGCGACTGTGGCGGCTTATTTCCGTTGGCCGTGGGCGGGCTATCTGGGCACATGGTTTTTTGTAATTCTTGCCCCCAGTTCTTCGATCGTGCCGCTGTTGACGCAGACCATCGCCGAGAAGCGAATGTATTTGCCGCTGGCGGCGGTGGTGACCCTGGTGGTGTTGGCGGCGGGTGAAGGGGCAAGGCATCTGCTCGAACGCTGGATAGCCGACGAGGCAGTGCGCCGGCGCCGCGCCCGTTGGCTCGGCGCCGCAGCTGTCGCATCTGCGGCGGTGGTCCTGGGCGCCATGACGCACGCTCGAAACCGCGACTACCATTCAGAGATTGCGCTATGGGACGATGTTATCCGAAAGCGGCCGGACAATCCGCGTGCGTATCTCAACCGCGCCTATGCCTGCCAGAAAATCAAGGCATGGGAGCAGGCGATTGCCGATTGCGACAAGGCGGTTGCCCTCGCTCCGAACGATCCGTACGTCTATCTCAAGCGGGGCGAGGCTTACGCCGCCGGCGGCGACACGGTCCGGGCGCTCGCCGATTTCGACAAGGCCAGCGAACTCGATCCCGCCTATGCCCGCCCGTATCTCAACCGCGGCAACCTTCTGCGCGACCGCGGCGATCTCTCTCAGGCCATCGTACAGTATTCCAAGGCTATTGAACTGATGCCCGATCTGACGGATGCCTACAACAACCGCGGTTTGCTTTATGCCCAGCTTGGCAATCTTGCGGCGGCTGTGGACGACTTCACCAGAGCCATCGCCGTCAACCCTCTCGTTGCCTCCTACTACTCCAACCGCGCCAGCGTTTTGAACTTACAAGGGCGCTTTCCGCAGGCTATTGCCGACTGCAACCGCGCTATTGATCTCGACCCTGGCGCCGCCGACGCCTATCTCACGCGCGGCAACGCTTACGGCCAATTAGGAAATGGCGAGCAGGCGCTGGCCGACTACTCGAAGGCTATCGAGTTGAAGCCCGATCTGGCCGAGGCGTACAACAACCGCGGCGGGTTGCATATTCAACGGGGAGCCTACGCTCGCGCGGTCGAGGATTTTGACAAAGCCATTGCGCTGCGGCCGGAATACGGCAATGCCTACTGCAACCGCGCTCTGGCCTACTACTATCTGGAAGACTATACTAGGGCGCAGGCGGATGTCACCCGCGCGAAAGACCTGGGGACCACGCCGCCGGCGCGACTGATCGAGCGCCTGGCCAAGGCCCCCAAAAACCGCGCATCGCCGTGAATGCGCCGGAAGGCTCTGGAAGGCCATTGAATTGAACCCGAACTACGCAAAGACCTAAAACAACCGCGCGGTTGCCTATTTCCATCCCAAAGAATACGAGAAGGCGCGGGCCGACGCGGATCGCGCACAAGCCCAAGCACCTGCGCCCCCGATAAACTCCTGCAACGCCTCCGCGACGCCCAGCCGAGGCCCTGAGCGAGGCATCCGAAGCCCCGGATGTGGCGGCAAAAAATCTGCATCGCCAAACATATGCAGATTGTGAGAGAACCTTTTCAGGGAAAGCGCAATCCGCGGTTCAACGGACTTCTGCTTGACAATGCGGCGCGCCATGCGGTGTCCTTTGTTCGCGTAGGCCGTGGTTCGCAGTCAGCAATGCCACCTCGAAAAGCAAGGTGAAACCATGAAAGCCGTATGTCGCGCACTGGTCGGCGTAGCCCTTCTGGGGTGGGCCGGCGGCTGTGCCGTAATGACCCGACAGAATGCTGTTCTGAATGCCGAAGCCGTTCGCGCCGCAGCGCCCCGCACTGTCGCTGTGCTTCCGTTCCATAACGCCAGCCCCGAGCCTCTGGCCGCCGCCATGGCGCGCGATGCGCTCTACTACGTTTTGGCTGATCGCGGTTTTGAACTGCTGAACCTGGCCGAGATTGACCGCAAAGTCAGCGACCGCGACAACCTGGCCGCCTTGGCCCGGCGCGGCCCCAACGGCGGGATTGATGCCGAGGCCGCCGGCCGCATTTTTGGCGCCGATGCCATCGCCATCGGTCGCGTGCTCTCCGTCCAGCCGATTTCTCTGGGCCTCGGCCGTATTCTGCATATTCAAATTCAGGTCTGGTTGATGGACACCCGAACGCAGAAAGTCCTCTGGAGCGATACGGCCTCGGGCTGGGTTCGACAAATCGAGTTGCCGCGGCGCACTTCGGCGGCCACACCCGCCGAACTCCGCCAGGTCGAAATGTTGCGGCTCTGCCGGGCGTTCGACGCACTGATGCAGCGCCTGGCCCGCCGCCTGCCCTTGGTGGCGCCCCCCGCCCCCCGCACCACCCTGGCAATTCACCGGCTGGCCGTTCAAGCACCGCGCCCGGTGGTTTCCGCCGGCGACCGCATTGATATTGTCGCGGAAGGAACGCCGGGTTGTCTGGTCAGCGCGACGTTAGGCAGTCTCGGCAAAAGTATTCCTTTAGAAGAATCCGCGGCCCAGCCCGGAGGTGTCTATCGCGGCGCATACACCGTCGAGCCGGGCGACAACTCCAGCTATTGCCGCGTTGCCGTCACTCTGGTATCCGGCGGCCACGACTGCCGCAGAGTTGCCGACGTTCGGTCGGCGTTCGTTATTGACACGACTCCGCCCGACCCGCCGACCGATCTGGCGTTCGAGACCCGTCCGAGCGGCGTGACCCTCCGATGGGCGCCTCCGGCCTCCGGCGAGGTCGCCCACTATATGGTCTATCGAAGCGAGTCCACTACGGGCGGCGTCCGATTGATTGACCGGCCGATAGCGAATTATTGCGAAGACCGAACGGCGGTTTCCGCCGGCCGATATGTCTATTTTGTCAAAGCACTCGACGGCGCCGGCAATCCCAGCTCCTCGTCGGCAGAGTTGATCGTGGATCTGCCCGGCGCAGGGCCTACCAGTGTGGGCGGCAAAATCGAAGGCCACGTTCGCTGGACCGCTCTCGGCGGCCCCTATCGCGTACGGCTGGACGTGGACGTAACCCCCGGATCGCTTCTGTATATCGAGCCGGGGACACAGATCGAAATTCCACCGGGCATGGAAATTACCGTGCGGGGGAAAGTCGAGGCGCTTGGCCGTCCGGATAATCCGATCGTTATCAGCGGCACGGAATCTTCGCGCGGGTTCCATCTCAACGACGTGCGGTCGGAGTTGCACGCCGCGTATGTGACAATTTCCGGCGCCCGGCGCGGCGTGGAAATAACCTCCGGCCAGTGCCATCTGGAGCATGTCACCTTGCAGAACAACCAAATCGGCATTATGGCCACAGGCGCACGGCAACTGAGCATGAATCAAGTCGTTATGCGGCAAAACCAATATGGGGCGATTCTCGGAGGGAGCGCGGAATTGCGCGAGTGCGAATTCTTGGACAACGGCGCCGGCCTGCGGCTTTTGGGCGAAGGGGTTACGTTGAACCGCTGCCGCTTCAACAACCGACAGCGCGACATCGAGAAAATCGGCTCGCAGCCCTATTCGGTGGACAACAACATCTTTGCCACTGCCGATCCGACGCAATTATGCCGCCGGTTGTGGGGCAACGTCACCTGCAGCACCGTCCTTGCCCCCCGCAGGTTCGGCGGCCGCGAACGGGTGGTTCGGTTCGAGCCGGTGAAAAACTATTTGGCCCGCGCCGAAATGGCCGCCGTCACCTGGAACTGGGAAAAAGCGCTGAGCAACTACGAAGCCGCGCTCGTTCAGGAACGCAATCGCGACATCATTGGAAAAGCCCTGACCGTCTATAAGCAGATTGTCGCACTCGAGGGGGAGACAGCGCTGGCGCGTCAAACGGATTTCTGCCAGTCGGCGGCGCTCGCCTTCCCTAACGATGTCGCACTGTTGCAGCAGCTGGCCGAATTGTATTTTCAGCAAGGCAACGGCCGGATGGCCCGCGAAGTGTGCACGCAAATCCTGAAAGTGGACCCCAAGAACGACTTTGCCAAAAAAAACCTTGCCGCCATTGTCACCCAACCGTAATCTTCGTCCTGATTGCGGTGGCAACGTTCGTGGTTTTGCGTTCGCGTTTCGCCTTGTCCGCAACATGAAGGCAAACGATATCCTTGCCGCCGATTGAAGACAACACCCGCCGATTCATCGCCAGCGGGTTTGGAGTGGCCCGATGAACAGCATACGTGTGGGAGTCGTGGGCGTGGGCCGGCTGGGCCAGCACCACGCGCGCTTATACTATGAGATGCCCAATGCCCAATTGGTGGGCGTGGTTGATACCGACGCATCGCGGGCTGCCAAGATCGCTCGCAGCTACGGCACACACGCCTATACCGACCATCGGCAGCTTCTGGGCCGCGTGGACGCCGTCAGCATCGCCGTTCCAACGACTTCGCATCATGAAATTGCCCGCGATTTTCTCGATGCGGGTGTCCACGTTCTCGTCGAAAAACCCATCACCGCCACCGTGCCCGAAGCCCGCGACCTGGTGGATCGCGCACGCGACAAGAACCTGGTCCTTCAGGTCGGCCACGTCGAGCGGTTCAATGCGGCCATTGTCCGTCTGCGCGAGGTGGTCCGCGATCCGGTTTTTATCGAAGCCCACCGCCTCGGCCCCTATGACCCACGGGTGCAGGACATCGGCGTCGTCCTCGACCTGATGATCCATGATCTGGACATTGTGCTGGAAATTGTGCAGTCACGCGTCAAGACCATTGACGCCGTCGGTGTGGCCATCTTCACCGACAAGGAAGACATTGCCAATGCCCGGATTCACTTCGAGAACGGCTGTATCGCCAATCTCACGGCCAGCCGCATCACGCCCAAAAAAACCCGCAAAATCCGCTTCTTTCAGGAAGATACCTACATTTCGGTGGACTATGTGAAGCCGGGAATGGAAATCTACCGCAAGCAGCCAGTGGCCCATCCTGCGCCCGGCACACCGCCCGTCGAGATCGTGCGGAAACGGGTCCGGTTGAAGTGGCATGAGCCCCTGCGGGCCGAACTCGAGCATTTCCTCGAATGCATCGCCCATGGCGTCCCGCCTCAAATCACCGGCGAAAAAGCCCAGGACGCTCTGGCTTTGGCAGTCACCATTTCGGAGATGATCCGCGGCAACGGCCGCGCTTACCCCCACGCCGCCGTCCCACACCAAGCGATGAGCCTAACCGGCAGTTGAGGGCCGGATATCTGACCGTCGAAAGCCCGGTTGTATTATGCCGTCCAAGCACATCTTCCTGATCGCCGGCGAGAATTCGGGCGATCTCCATGCCAGCAATCTCGTGAAATCTCTCCTGCGCCTCGACGGCTCGCTCCGCTTCAGCGGCCTGGGCGGCCCGCAAATGGCTGCCGCAGATGTTATTCTCCTGAAAGACATCGTCAAAGGACTGGCCATCGTCGGCGTCACGCCCGTCATCCGCAACTTTGCCCTCATTCGCCGCCTCCTCGAACAGGTTCGCGAGTTCTTGACCGAACAACGGCCCGATGCGGTGATTCTCGTGGACTATCCCGGTTTCAATCTGCGCGTGGCCAGTATGGCCCATGTCCTCAACATCCCCGTCATCTACTATATCAGTCCGCAGATTTGGGCCTGGCATCCTACGCGAATTTCCCGCATCCGCCAGACCGTAGACCTGATGATGGTGTTGTTTCCGTTCGAGGAGGAAATGTATCGCAGGGCCGGTGTCCATGCCGTTCACGTAGGTCATCCGTTGCTGGACATCATGCGCCTGACGATGGACCGCGAGGAGGTGTTTCAGAAATTCGGTTTCGATCCGGCAAAGAAACTCATCGGTCTGCTGCCCGGTAGCCGCAAGCCGGAAATCGTTCGCCATCTTCCGGTCATGCTCGAGGCGTGCGAGCGGATGATGGCCGCGCGGCCCGACCAGTTTCAATTCGTCATCCCGCGGTCTTCCACCGTTCCGCATGAATTGCTGCATAAATACATCGAGCGCTTTCCGGTGCCCGTCCGGATTGTGGATCAGTATCGCTACAATGTCCGTTCGGCGCTCGACTTCGCCATTGTCAAGTCCGGGACCTCGACCCTCGAGACAGCCATTCTCCTCACCCCCATGGTGATTGTCTATAAGGTGTCATTTATCACATGGATTCTGGCCAAGATGTTTATTCAGATTCCGTGGATCGGCCTGGTGAATATTGTGGCCGGAACGCGGGTAGTCCCGGAACTTGTGCAAAACGAAGCAACAGGCGCCAACATCAGCCGCGCCGCCCTGGAGATTTTGAGCGATCCCGAGCGTCTGGCCAACACCAAATTTCAACTCGAGCAGGTCAAGGGAAGTCTGGGCCGGCCGGGCGCGTCGCGCCGCGCGGCCCGCTGCGTTATGGAAATCCTGTCCGGCCGCCCCGCCGAAGAAGTAGTCCGCATGGCCGCCTCGTTTGAGTGAACGGTCGGCGGAAAGTTGTGAGTATAACTCGCGGGCAAGAGGGAGGAAGCAAAACACGGGCACCCCGCACCTCTTCCATCCCACTCTATCGTCTTGCCTAAACCGCTCAAAGGCAGTTTTTCTCTTTTCAAACTTGCCGCGACAATACCTCGACCAGATTGTCGCTGCGAAAGACAATCGTCTGGCCATCGAGGCGTTCGCGCCGCTTGCCGTCGCACAAGATCCCGTCCAGATGGCTCGTGCTTGCGTACTTGAGCTTGACCTCGTAGGGCGGGGGTATGGTGAACGGCTTGAGCCGGCCTACTTTGGCCACCGCTGCGCGCGCCTTTTCGAAAATCAATCGCCGCGCCGCCGACGGCGACAGTAGCCGCGCCGCATGCCGCCCCCAGCCTTCTTTCACCTGCGCCGTCTCGATGTCGCCCAGAAGCGCCCGTGCCTCGGCGCACACCTTATCGTCGCCCGTAACCAGCAGCACGGGAACTCCAAACCGCCCCGCCCACAGCGCGTCCAGTCCCACCTCGCCCAACATCACGCCGTTGACCCAGATGTGTTGCCACATCGAGGAGCTCATCGTGTGATCGCAAACAGCGCGCGGCGTGCCCGCCATGGCATGGTAGCCGACCAGAAAAACGCCGGCGAACGAGGCGTCAAGGCCGGGGAAACGCTCGACATAGGGCGCTCCCATGATATAGTCAGCGCCGGCGTCCAATTCCTCATAGATCAGTGTCTTGCCGCTGTCGTGCATATCCCAAACCAGCACCTCGGTGGCTCCGCCAGCCCGGGCGCCCGCCACGGCAGCATTCACGTCGCGGGTCATCATGATTCGGTATTCGGGGATTTCCTCCGGCGGCCGATAGATGCCGCTTGCACCTTCCGCATCGCAAGAAATGTAAATTTTCACAGCAACGCCTCCACGTCTTTCATGATTTCTCCTTTTTCGACCGTCCATGCGCAGGAGAAGGCATAATCGGGGCGACAAAAGCTTTCAACCAAAACAATCCTTTTTCCGATGGTCGAAGTCCATTCATAGGGAGAAAAGTGGGGTTTTTTTGCACCGGATCTCCGTGAGAAAGGCGAGGATATCTTTGGCTGCCTCGATGCTGATTTCTCTCAATAGAGCTTGCACTGGCCTTATTTCCACCGGTAAACATTGATGTGAATGCAGGGTGGAAAAAGAACGCTTACAGTTCTTGACTTCAGGTTAAACCCATGAGTTCGCGGGTCTGGGTATTGACTTGTTCTGCTCTTTTCACCGCCCTGGCGATCCTGCTTGCGGCGTGCGGGAAAAACACGCCTTCCTCGCCCGCTTCTTCCCCAACCAGCACAACCGCGACGGCTGCAGCCGAGGATCCCTTGCGCCGGGAATATGCCGTGCCCGTGGCTGTGCGCAACCTTTTGCGCGGCACTATGCACGAATACGTTGCCACGGTCGGCACCGTCGCGCCGGTTCGTTCCCTGCCGGTCAAGGCCGAGGAATCCGGGCGGATTCACTTCATCAAACCCTGGCAGGAAGGCGATTATGTGAAGGAAAACGAGATTCTGGCGCGGTTGGATGAAGAGGAGACCTCGCGCGAAATCGAGATTGCCCAGGCCGACCTCGATTCGGCCCGCAACGACCTGGCTCTGGCGCTGGCCCAGGTCGAGCGCACGGCAACCGATTTTGCGCGCGCCGATGAGATGTTCCGCCATGGCCAAATCGCGCGAAAAGCCTGGGAGGAGCGCAAGTTCAACGCCGACTCAGCCAAAATCCGCTATGAGGAGAGCGTCATCCGGGTGCAGCGCGCTGAAAAGTCGCTCGACCGGCTCCTGCTTCAACGGGACCGCAAGATTGTCCGCGCCCCGATGAGCGGCTATCTCGTCGCCAGCGATGCGCTGCAGAACCGCAACGACGCCTCGGCCGCCAATTCCACCGTGCGGATTACGGATCAAGAAGGCCGCCTGGTTGGCACGGGCACCACGATTTGCGGCGTCGTGGATATGGACCGCGTTCTGATCCGCTGCGATGTGACCAGCAAGGATATTGGCAAGATTCAAAAGGGTCAAAAAGCTCAGGCAACCATATATGCGGATGAAGAAGTGGTGGTCGAGGGCGAAGTGGCCGATGTCTCCCAGATCATGAGCATGGACACCCGCGCGTTCAAGGTGGACGTCGTGGTGCCGAATCCGCGCGGCATGCTGCGGCCGGGCATGTTCGCGCGCGTCAATATCATCATCAAGACGCGGCGCGACACCATGATCGTCGAGCGGAAAATCATCCAGCGCCGAAACAACGAGGACATTGTGTTCGTGGTCAACGACGAAGAGCGCGCCGAGAAACGCACTGTTCAGCTGGGGCTCGAAAACCCCGACGAAGTCGAAATCCTCGACGGCTTGCGCGAGGGCGACAAACTAGTCGTACTTGGCTACGAAACCCTCCAGGACAAGGTCAAAGTCAAGATTATGGAAACTGAATCCGCCGTGGCCGGCAAGGACGTTCCCACAACATCCACCAGCGCGGTCCAACCGCCCAATGGCCGCGCCTGAGGGGAAAGGGAGAGCGGTCCTTGGGCGTTGAAGTCTTTCCACAACCGCAACCGGTCTCGAACGCCAGTGGTCGGCCAGTCGGCCAGCCCACACTAAGCGGCGCACCCCTGGTCTCCGGTTCTCACAGGCTCGCAGTCGAGCATCTGCGTAAAGTGTATCCGACCGGGTTGGTTGCCCTGGACGATGTAACATTTAGCGCCGGAGTGGGCGTGCTTGGCTTGCTGGGGCCGAATGGCGCAGGCAAAACCACGCTCATCGAAATACTGGCCACCCTCCTCTCGCCGACGGCGGGCCGTGTCTTTTTCGACGACATTGATCTCGTCCGCCATCCGCAGCGCATCCGCACAATTCTCGGCTATCTGCCGCAATCGTTCGGACTCTATCCAAACCTGACCGTCCGGCAGTTTTTGCACTTTGCCGCCACACTGTGCGGACTGAGAGGCCGGCGCTTGCGCGAACGTATTGCTGCAGCGACCGAGATGGTCCACATTGAATCGCTTCATTCCCGCAATATGAGAGGGCTTTCGGGAGGCGAGCGTCAGCGCGTCGGGATCGCTCAGGCCCTTCTGGGCGACCCCCGGCTGCTCATTGTGGACGAGCCCACCTCCGGGCTCGACCCGCAGGAACGGTTGCATTTTCGAAACCTCCTATTCGATCTTGGACGCGACCGGGTTGTCATTCTCTCGACTCACTTGGTCAAGGACGTCGAGTTCAGCTGCACCGACCTGGTGGTGCTCCATCACGGCCGGATTCTTTATCGCGGATTTCCGCCGGACCTGGTGGAGACGGCACGAGACCGTACGTGGGAGTTCGATCTGGCACCGGGCGAATTCGATCACGTGCGCGACCGGTTTCAGCTGGTAACCTTCATCGAGGATGAAAGAGGCGGTTTTCGCGCGCGTGTTATTTCCGACGGTCCCCCCGTCCCCGGCGCCTGGACCGTTGCTCCCAATCTCGAAGATGCATACATTTTGCTTGTCGGCACCGAAGGCCGAAGGGACGAATAGAAAGCGTTCGCACGCGCGTTTCATGCCCGCTGGAGTCAGTCGCGCATGAGCTTAACGGAATCCACAGTCTTCTGCCCGCGCGATAAATGGCGCCGCTGGCGCACGAATGTCCTGTGCGCCGTCCGCGCCTCTGTCGTCCTGCTCTGGTACAGCGCCCGGCTGAACCTCGGCTTGCCGGCCGTAGTGTTGCTTTTGGCCGCTGTCGGCGTGTTTGCTGCCACGGCGCTCAGCGACAAGATTGGAAGCGAGAAGGACATTTTTCAGATTCTTCTGGCGCTCGAAAGCCTGCTGTTTGTGGGACTTTCGATGGGGCTGCTTCCACGCGAAAAGGAGGGACGGACGCTCGAAGTTCTCCTGGTCTGCGCCCGCAGCCGCCATGGCCTGCTGGTCATGAAACTTGCGCCGGTCTTTTTGTTCATCGCTCTGATCGGCATGATGCTCACGACGGCGTACAGCTGGTTGCACGGCGGTTTCTCCTGGCTGCGCATGTTTGGCGTCCCGTGGCTCCTGGCCGCTGTGGTCGGCATGCTGACCGTTGTCCTGACTACTTATTTGCGCAACCAATACGCCGCGGCAACGGTGGCCGTGTTGCTGGCCTTGATCGCAGCAACGTTCTGGCTCGATCCATTCACGACGTTCTATCGCGCCTCGGTCCGCCCTATGCAGCAGCCGCCCAATCTGGCCGTTCACCGGGTTCTGGCCGCGGTTGCCCTCGTCGTTCTTTATGACCACGCCGTTCGCCGGCTCAAGCATATCGAACTGTGGATGCGATAAAAAAAATGAGGAATGAAGGCGGAAGAACAAATGATGCATGATGAGCGATGAATGCCGAATGAAGCAGGGACCATGAACACCATCGCCAAAACTCTTTATTATCCGATTACTATCCCAACGCCTTTCTTTTCCATGTGCTCGCTCATTCATCGTCCCTCATTCATCGTCCCTCATCCTTCCTTCACGGGATATTGACATGTCCTTTTCCGAGTTTGCTGTCCGCGCGCCGACCAAAGTTACGATGCTCTTTCTGGGCATCATCCTGATGGGTTGGATTTCGCTGCGACGGCTTCCGATCAACCTTTTCCCCGACCTGCAATCGCCGCGAATTACGGTGGTGGTTACAACCACCGGCTTGTCGCCGGAGGAGGTCGAGCGGCGGGTCTCGCGCCCGCTGGAACGATCGCTGATGACCATCCGCAACGTGAAGGACGTGTTGACGATCTCGCGCGATGAATCGGCCGTGGCGATTGTCGAGTTCGACTGGGACACCAACATGGATTTTGCACTCCTCGATGTGAAGAAAAATACCGCCATGCTCACGACGCTCGACGAGGTCAGAGAAGTCCAGGCCTTTCGATACGATCCCAACGCCCTGCCCATTCTCACGTTGGCGGTTTGGGGCGGCGACGACCTCGAAGCCCTTTATCGTCTCACATTTGATTCGCTGAAACCCGAACTGGAACGGCTCGAAGGGGTAGCCGCCGCGCAAGTCGCCGGCGGCATCCAGCCCGAGGTACTGGTGGCCGTGGATGAAAACCTGCTGCTGCACTACAATCTGGATATCCAGAACGTCATCAGCGCCATTCAGCGCTCGACGGTCAATGCGTCCGGCGGCTGGGTCGAGGAAGGCAGTCAGCGGCTGCTGTTGAAATCTGTCGGCGAATTGCAGTCGCTCGAGGAGTTGAAACAGACGGCGGTGGGGTCGCGCGGCGGCAATCCGGTTTTCCTTCAGGACGTTGCGCACGTGGAAATCGTCCCTCGCCGGCCTGACAGCATCGTGCGGTTCAACGGCCATCCGGCAGTCGGCGTGCTCATCAAAAAGGAAGCCGAGGCCAATACGGTTCGCGTGGTGCAACTGGTCACGGACGCGATTCAGGAGTATTCCAAGTCGCTGCCGGCCAATGTCAAAATCGAGGTGGCTTACGACCAATCGGTGTTTGTGCGCAAAGCGATCACGGAGCTGTATCAGACCGCGCTCATGGGGATTGCGTTGGCTGTCGGTATTTTGTGGGCGTTCCTGCGCAGTTTCACGCCGACGTTGATTATCGCCACGGCGATTCCCGTCTCGATCATCGGCACGTTCAACCTGATGTATTTTCAGAACCTGACCCTCAACATCATGACGCTGGGCGGGCTGGCGCTGGGCTCAGGCATGCTCGTGGACTGCGCGGTCGTGGTGCTGGAGAATATTTTCCGCCTTCGCCAGGAGGGCGCCACGCCCGATGATGCCGCCGTTCGCGGCGCGCGCGAAGTCGGCGCCGCCATTGTCGCCTCCACCCTGACCACTGTGGTGGTCTTTGTTCCGATTGTTTTTGTCCGCGGCATCGCCGGCTATTTGTTCAAGGAGCAGGCGCTGACGGTGACGTATTCGCTGATGGCCTCGCTGCTGGTGGCCATGCTTCTGATCCCGATGCTGGCCAGCCGGTTTCTTCGGGCCAAAAAACGGCCGCTCCACGCAGGACGCTATCCCGTCTATCGCCGGCTGCTGGAATGGGCGCTCGAGCACCGCCCCTCGATCGCCCTGATCACCGCAGTTTCGGTGGTTGTCGCCGCCGTTCTGTTTCCCACCATTCCGCGCGAGTTCATGCCGCACGCCGACCAGGCCGAATTCCTGATGAAGATCGAAATGCCGCCCGGAACGCGCATCGAGGTCACCGACAAGGTGG
>JADFCW010000136.1 GCA_017161705.1 Candidatus Sumerlaeota bacterium
TGCGGGTGGCCCGCGAGTCGCTGGGCAACCAAACGCTGGTGGATGCGTTGAGCGCCTCGATTGACCGGGTCAAACAGGGCGACTCGCTGGCGGCCAGTCTGGCCGACTGCCCGCAGGTGTTTCCGGGTTCCGTGCTCGAGATGATTTCCGTGGCCGAAGAGTCGGGACGGCTCGACGAGGAATTGGTGCGTCTGGCCGCCGTGACCGAAACCGATCTGGACCGGCAGCTAAAAACGGCCGTTTCACTGGCCGAGCCGCTGATGCTGTTTCTCATGGCGGCATTTATCGGCACGATTTTCGTCGGAATGGTGATCCCCATTTTCACCATCCAGGACTACATCAAGTAGGAAGAAAGACCAAGGGAAAAGCGACCATGCGACACGACTTGTCCACACGATCCCTGGCTCTAATTGCCGCGTGTCTGGCCGTCGGCTCGGGTGCCTTTTGCTGGCACTGGGCCTTGCGTCAACAGCGAAGCATCGAACGCTACGAGCGGGCGGCAGCAGCGATGGAATCGCGTCAGGAAGACCTCGAGTTCCAGTTGATGGGACTGGCGGCACTGATGCAGAGGGTGAACGAGGAACAGCGGGAGGGTGAACGGCTTTTGCCGTCGGTGCCGGCGTTTGCGCAAATGTGCCGCGAGATGGCTTCGAGCCTGACGCTGCTGAACAAGTATGAGATCGCCCGCGCCGACTCATTCCTATTGTGGTATTATCGGAAGATGAAAACATTCCACCTGCCTAAGACAGGGATATTCGAGAGAAACCCAACCCAGGAAGCCGCCAAACACCATGTTTTGGCCGCCCGCGAAAATCTTAGCCGAAAAACAGAGTCTTTGGTTCCAATTTATGAAGCAACAACACAGGAGGTACTGCCATGAAACACCGCAAATGGATCCGTCAAGTCAACCGGCGGCGCGCATTCACCATGGTGGAACTGTTGCTTGTTTTGGTCATCCTCGGTGTTCTGGCCGCCATTGTGGTACCCAAGTTCACCGGCCGCTCGGAACAAGCACGCATTACCGCCGCCGAAGCCCAGATCGCCAACTTCGAGACGGCGTTGGATGCCTTCGAGGTGGACAACGGCTACTATCCCAAGGGCAGCGACGGCTTGATCGAACTGGTCGAGCAGCCTAGCAATGCCAAGAACTGGCGCGGCCCCTATCTCAAGCACGGTATCCCGAAGGACCCGTGGGGCAACGATTACATCTACGAGTATCCCGGCAAATACCACGAGAATGGATTCGACCTGATGTCCATGGGACCGGATGGCCGCGTCGGCGGCGGCGATGACATTACCAACTGGCGAATGGATGATCGCGCACGATAATGATGAAACGATACCGCCATAGGGGGCCGATGCGCTTCGGGCGCGGCATGACGTTGATCGAACTGATCGCCGTCTTGGCGCTTCTTGCGATGGTCGTGGGCATTTCCGCGCCCGCGTTGTCGCCGTTCTTTCGCGGACGGCGTCTCAACGAGGAAGCCCGCCGTCTCCTGGCGCTGACCCGCTATGCGCGGTATCAAGCCATCTCCTACGGTGTGCCGATGGAGATTTGGCTCGATCAGAAGACGAGTGAATACGGCCTGCGTCCGCAAACCGGTTTTTATCTTCCGACCAAGGATGCCAACGTAACCTATCAGCTGGCCGATGATCTGCAGTTTTTTTCGGAGACAATCGCGGACGATGCTTCGGCCCAGAGCACCATTCGCTTCCGCCCCGACGGAACACTCGACAGCCAAAGTCTGGAATCTGTCCAGGTCAAGGACACGGTACGGAACGAGGTCGTCGAAATCGCAAGGATCGAGAACCGGCCGGCCTATGAAATCCGGAACCTGGGGGTTGTCCAATGAAGGGCAATCGCAACAATATTCTGCGGGCAACTTGCGGCTTCACCTTCGCGGAGCTTCTGGCCGCAATGGTCTTTGTCGCCATCGTGATCCCCGTGACGGTCCGGGCGGTGACGTTTGCCAATCGGGCAGCGCTTCTGGCCGAGCGGAAGCGAATTGCTGCGGAATTGGCCAGCCGCCTGCTGACCGAAAAAGTGGTAACCGACGAGTGGCGGTCGGGCGGCGAACGGCAGGGCACATTCGGCGACAACTATCCGGACTATCGCTGGGTGCTGGAAGACGACACATGGTCCGAGGATGCCATGCGGGAAGTTTCGATCGAGGTGTTTTTCTCCGTCCAGGGGCTTGAATACAGTGTTCGACTGACGACACTGGCTCCGGAAGAGGAACAAACCGGCTCGACAACCACAGGCGGCTCGTAGTCCCCGCTTCAGGGGAGTTTTTGAACACGGGCGCGACAAATTGGAAGCGACAGCCATGAGCCTCACGCGCATACAACAAGCGGGCAGAACAGTCGGAGGATTTACCTTGCTGGAAATCCTCGCCGCCACGGCCATGTTTGCCGTGCTGATCGGTGCAGTGTATGCCGTCTATTACTCGACGTTCCGGCTGCGCGAGAAATCCTACGAGGTGTTGCAAGTCTCGCTGCCACGCACGGGCGTGGCGATGTATCTGGAAAACGATTTGGCAGCTGCGCTTCCACCCGGCGGGCTTCTGGCCGGCTCATTTATCGGCGAAAAACACGAGTCCGGCGGACGCCGCATGGATACCCTCGAAATGCATACCGCCTCCGGCTTGCTCAACGAAACCGATCCGTGGGGCGACATCCAGCGTGTTCTGTACAGTTTGGAGTCGCCCGACGGCAGCCGGACCGGCGCTCGCGCCAGCGACTATGTCCTGACCCGCTCGGTGACGCGCAATCTCCTGGCCTCAACCGAAGAGGAACCGGAAACCGAGCAACTGATCGAGGGCGTGCAATCGCTGGAATTCTACTATTACGACGGGGACGCGTGGCAGGAAAGCTGGGACACAACGGCGATGGAAAACGAGATGCCGCGAGCGGTCAAGGTCACGATTCTGCTTTCGCCCGATGCCGCGACCAATCGCGAAGTTCCACCGATCGAACTAGTTGTTCCCGTGACGGTCGCCAAAGCTGCAGCGTCAGAAGAAAGTACGGGAGGCGGGGCGGGCGGCGGCTCGCCGTCGCCGACACCGACGCCGAGGGCAAAGTGATGTATGATCATCGTACAGCCTATCAGGCAGTTTCGGCGATGGGTCGTCCGACACGGCGGCGCAAGGGAGCGGTTCTTATTATTGTTCTCTGGATCGCTTTCGCTCTGGTCAGCATGGCCCTTATGTTCAATCATGGCATGCTCATGGAGTATCGCGCCGCCGACAACGCTGTGGCTGCTGCGCAGGCCGGCCAGGCCATCGAAGGCGCCCAGCGGTACATTGCATATCTGCTGAAGAACGTGGAAGAACCCGCTCGTCTGCCGGATGTTTCCATCTATGCCAATTCGCAGGCTCCGGTCGGCGAGGCACAATTCTGGTTGATTGGGCGGGCAACGGACGGAGAAACCGCCGAGACCGTTACGTTCGGCCTGACCGATGAGGCGGCCAAATTGAATCTCAACATTGCCACGCGGGAAATGCTGGAAATGTTGCCGACCATGACGCCCGAGCTGGCTGCGGCGATCATTGACTGGCGGGACTCCGATAGCGACCTGTCGCCCGACGGCGCGGAATCGCAGAACTATCTGCTTCGAACGCCCAAGTACCTTTGCAAAGACTCCGCATTTGAAACCGTCGAGGAATTGCGCCTGCTGATCGGCGCGGAGTGGGAGATTCTTTTCGGCGAGGATGCCAACCTCAACGGAGCGCTCGATCCCAACGAAAACGACGGCGACGACACGCCGCCAAGCGACGACCGCGACGGCCAGCTGGACTGCGGCATTCTGGAATACCTGACCGTCTGGAGCCGCGAGCCGAACCGGCGCGAGGACGGTTCGGCGCGCATCAACATCCGTTCCAACCAACCACAGCAACTGCAGCAATACTTGCAGGAGACCCTAGGCCAGGATCGCGCTGCGGCGATCCTGGGGGCGGTTGGTCCGAACCTCGCTAACATTCGCAGTGTTCTCGAATTTTATATCCGCGGCGGAGTGACCGCCGACGAAGCCGTTCAGATCGAGGACGCCTTGACCGTCAGCGACAGTCAATACACGACGGGCCTGGTCAACGTGAACACAGCGCCGGCGGCGGTCCTTGCCTGCCTGCCCGGCATCGGCGTCGAATTCGCCGACCAGCTGGTTGCTTATCGCACGGGCAAAACCGACGAGCTATACACCGTGGCGTGGGTTCTAAGGGTCCTGGACGAGGAGTCGGCCATTCAAGCCGGGCCGTATCTGACCACGCGCACATATCAATATAGCGCCGACGTGGCCGCCGTCGGGCGGTTCGGCAAGGGCTACCGCCGCGCGTTCTTTGTCTTCGACACCAGCACGGGCGAGCCGACTGTGGTGTATCGCCGCGACCGAACAGGGTTGGGCTGGGCGCTGGGCAGCGACGTTCGCGACCAAATAGCCTCCGGCAGCGGAGGCGGGATGATAGTCCGATGAAAGCCAGGAAATATTCAACCTTGTTGGGTTTGGCCTTCGACGGCGAGAACATGAAGGCGGTGCTGTTGCACCGGACGGGCCAGCGCGTGCGATGCCGCCGGTCGCTCCAGGTGGCCCTGTCGCTCAATCCGGTTTCCAGCGACCCCGCTCTGGCCGGCCGTGAAATCCGTAACCACTTGTCCGAGGCGGGAATTCGCGAACGCCATTGCGTGGTGTGCGTCCCGCTGCAATGGGCGCTGATCGTTCAAAGCGATCTTCCCGATCTTCCGGAAAGCGACCAGAACAGCTATTTGGAGTTGCAGGCCGAGCGGCGTTTTCCGTTCGCCCTCGAAGACCTGTCGCTGGCCATCAACTGCTATCAAGCACCCGACGGGTCGCGGGGGGCGACCCTGGCCGCCATACCGAGGCAACATATCACGGCGCTGCAAAAGACGCTCCACGCGGCCAAGCTGCGTCCTGTCGGCATCACGCTCGGCATCACCTCCCTGTGCGAGTTCGATTCCATTCCGCCGGGAACCGCTGTTCTACTGGCGGGCAATCGCGGAATTGACTTTGCCATAGCATTCAGCCGGGGCCTGATGGCGCTTCGTTCGATCGGCACGGGACACAGCGCGGATTCGACCGAAGAGTTGCAGGATACGGCCGAGATCGTCAGGCAAATCCGTATCACCTTGGGGCTTCTGCCGGCAGGTTTGCAAAGCGCTATCCGGATCGCGCGTGTATTTGGAACCGCGGCCCAGAGCGCCCCCATTCTGGCCGCGTTGCAGGAATCCGCTGATCGTTTGGGTTTCGACGTACAAGCGGGCGATCTCCGAACCCTGCATCCGGCAGTGGAGGGGGCAGACATTCCGGCCGGCGTCTCCGCGGAATGCTTTGCGGCAACCCTTTCGCGTCTGGTGGGCCGACCGACGGATTTCGAGTTCCTGCCGGCACAAGTGAGCCGGTTCAAACAACTGACCGGTCGGATTTCCTCGCGCGGGACACGATGGCTGGCCGCCGGTGCCGCCGCGCTTGTGGTCCTGTTTGGCGGCCTGATGGGATATCAACACATCCGGCTGTCGCGTCTGGAGTCGCAATGGAAAGCGATCGAACCCCACGTAAAACAACTTGCAGGGCTTCAGGCGAAAATCCGCCAGTTCCGCCCCTGGTTCGATAGTTCGCACCGAACCCTGCGGATTACCAAAGCACTGACCGAAGCATTTCCCGAAGAGGGGGCGGTCTGGGCCAAGTCGCTGGAAATCCGCCGGCTGCCCGAAACCGGCGAAACGGTCGTTTCATGTTCGGGCAAGGCGCGAAGCAACCGCGAATGGCTGGCGGTGCTCGATCGCTTGCGCAAAACCCAGGGGATCGCCGATCTGCGGTTCCAGCAGGTCCAGGGCGGCGATCCGCTTCAGTTCACGCTGACTTTTCGATGGACCGGAGGCGAAGGCGATGGAGTTTAAGCAGCGCGAGCGAATGCTGACGGTGCTGGCCGCAATAGTGGTGGGCGCGTTCCTGGGCGACCGCCTGATCGTCACGCCGCTGCGCGGCCTGTGGAAAAGCCGCTCCGAGCGGATCCTCGAACTGCACAAGTCGCTCGATCAGGGCCGGATGCTGCTCGATCGCGAAAAGGATATCAACGCGCGCTGGCAGGAGATGCACAAACAGGCCCTGCCGACCGATCCATCGGTCGCCGAAAACATGGTCCTCCAGGCCATGAACCGCTGGGTTCAGGCCAGCCGTCTGACGGTGACCTCGCTGAAGCCCCGCTGGATCGAGGCCGAGCGGGCGGAGTATAAGACCCTGGAGTGCCGGGTGGCGGCGCAGGGAAACCTTGCTTCGCTGGCACGGTTTCTCTACGAACTGGAACGCGACCCGCTTCCGTTGCGAGTTGAGGAAGTGGATGTCTCCTCGCGCGACGACCGGGGACAGCTCCTGACGCTGAGTTTGCGCTTTACAGGTCTGGTTCTCAAAGGGGGGCAATGATGCGGACACAAAGGGCGATAGTAATAGGGATGGCGCTGGCGGTGTGGACGGGAGCCATGCTCCCGGTGGATGCAGCCTCTCCGAGAAGCCGTTTCGGATCGTCGCGCTCGGAATTCGACCGCTCCCGCTCGGAATCCGACCGCTCTCGGTCCGAGCCGGGTTCGTCGCGCTCTACGCCGGCCCCGGCCCCAGCACCTGTACGGCCGCCGTCCGAGCCATCGAGGCCCGAATCCGGCCCGTCGCGCTCGAGCGAGTGGGCGCCATCGGGCGACGCCGGATTCGACACCTTTCGCCTGGTGATGATCCGAAACATCTTCGATGCCGAACGCAGACCCTACGTGCCGCGTTCGACCACCCGGACGGAAGAAGTGCGCCCGCCGCGGGTGGACCAGATCGCGGTGCTGGGGTCGTGGATCAACCGCACCTCGACGGCGACAGAAACGCTGGTGTTTCTGAGCGGCACGCTCCCGCAATACAACACCATCGCGCGCGCAGGCAATACCGTCGGGGAGTTTCACGTCATGGATGTTCGCACGGATTTCGTGCAGTTGAAAAACGGATCGCAAATCTTTGTCGTCCCCGTTGGGGGCGGCTTGCGCCGACGCGAGGGCGGACCGTGGGAACTGGCGCTGGCTATGGAAGCGCCGTCTTCGCCCATGGTTGCGCCCGCGCCGCCGTTCGGTCCGGGAACGGCCGCTCCAGCGGCCAGTACGGGCGGCAGCTCCGTGCAGCCTCCGCAGGCCTCATCGGACGCCAGTTCCCCCGATGAAATTCTCAAGCGGCTCATGGAACGACGCCGACAGGAGGAATCCAGATGAAAACGACAACTCGACACACAAGGAAGCGGCTGGCGCTCCTGGTTTTGGCCGGAATCGCCGCGGCCGCAACAAATGTCAGGGGACAGTCCACGACGGGAACCGCCGTGCCGCCGCCGGCACCGGCACCACCGACAACCGCCACGGCGGCGCCGCAGATTCCCGCCCCTTTGCCCGCGACCACACCTTCGCTGTCGCTCGCGCCGGTCAGCACGGCAACGCTCGTCGCCGTCGAGGTGCAAACCACGGGCAGCCAGCCGGCTCAGCCGGCGCCGCCCGGAACCCCGCCTCCGGCCGGCCCGCCGCCGGCAGTTGTCATGCCGCCGTTGCCAGTTCTTCTTCCGCCGCTGACCGACGACACGTCGGGCGAGGGGCTACGCTTCCAGTTCCGCGGCGCCCCCTTGTCCCAGGTGCTGGATTATCTCAGCGCCGCCGCCGGATTCGCTATCATCCGCGAGGCGAGCATCACCGGCACGGTGGACGTGGTCAGCCACAAGCTGCTCACCAAAGACGAGGCGGTGCTGCTCCTGGATACGATTCTGGCGCAGAAGGGACTGGCGGCCGTCCGCAGCGGCGAACGAACGCTGACCATTGTCAAACGCGACGAGGCGCGAGTGCGCGACCTGCCCATTCGCGTCGGCAGCGACCCGGAGCTCATTCCCAAAACCGACGAGATGGTCACCCAGATCATGCCGGTTCGCTACGCCAGCGCCAGTCAATTGATGCAAAATGTCCAGATGCTGCTGCCGCAGGATACGTTGATCACCGTCAACGACAATAGCAACGCAATCATCCTGACGGATACGCAAATCAACGTCCGGCGCGTGGCGGAGATCATCAAGGCGCTGGATACGCAAATCTCGGGAGTCTCGACCGTAAAGGTTTATACGATCCGGCGGTCGAACGCGCGGGACATGGCCAACATTATCAACACGATCTTTTCGACCACGGGCGGCGGCGGTCCGTCCGGCGGCGGCCCGTCCGGCGGCGGTCCGGGGGGAATTGATCCGCAGCGAATTCGCGAGTTTCTCGATCGCATACGCGGCGGGGGCGGAGGGCCTCCAGGTGGTTTCGGCGGGCCTCCGGGGATGTTTGGCGGCTTCGGCGACCGTGGTCGCGGAAGGTAAGATAACTGTTGTGCAGAAAGACCCTTCTCGGATAGCCTCTTTACGGTAGGCTCAGGAAATGGAGGTGGGCACCATGAAAAACCTGCGAACGACAACCGGCGCTCTGATGGTTGCGGCAATGCTGGCAGGGCTGACCGACGCCCAGGCCCAGGACCGCGGCGGGAGTTTCTTTGGCGGATTCTCGCGGTCGAGCCGGCCGATTGCACGGGTCACCGCTGTGGCCGACGAGCGCAGCAACTCGGTGATCGTGAGCGCGCCCGAAGAAATGATTCCGATGATCGAGGCACTGATCCAGGACATCGAGAACATCTCGACGGGGACAACCCAGGTCCGCGTCTTTCCCCTGCAATACGCCTATGCCAAGGACATGGCGACGGTCTTCACGGACCTGTTCCGTGAGCAGAGCAGTTCGGGCCGCGGCGGCTCCTCGTCGGTCCAGCGCGCCGTAGCTGTGGCCGACGAACGCACCAACTCCGTTGTCGTCAGCGCTCCGGAAGACATCATGCGCACCATCGAGCGGATCGTCAAGGAAGTGGACACCATGACCGAGGACGTGACGGAACTCCGGGTGTTCACGCTGCAATATGCAAAAGCCGAAGACACGGCGCAAGCCATTAACGACATTTTCGAGCAGCGGCAGAGCCGCACCTCGAGCCGCAACCAGCCGATGCCCTTTGGGCGCGGTTCGTTCGGCTTCTTTGGGCGTACCAGCACCACCTCCGGCCAAGGGAGCGAACGGCGGCTGCAGGAAGAGACCGTGGTGGCGGTCGCCGACACGCGGACCAACTCGGTCATCGTAAAGGCGGCCAGCGAAATCATGGTTCAGATCGAAGCGATGATCAAACAGATAGACGAAAACCCGGCACGCGAGAAAAAAGTCTATGTCTATTCGCTCGGCAATGCCGACGTATCCGACCTGTCCACCATCCTGCAGCAACTGTTCCCGTCCTCCTCGCAGGGCGGAGGAGGGGCGCGGTTTGGCGGCCAGACCAACACGCAGGGCCTGCGGCCGACCACCCGCGGCGGCACCGGAACGTCCGGACGGCCGGCTTCCGGCACCGGCGGGCGCACGTCGGGCGGCAGCGGCTTTGGCGGCGGCACATCCGGATTTGGATCGCTGAACTGATGGCGGCGGAATTTCATTCCCTTTGTGTGTGAGGCGACTGCAATGAGACGGCATCTGTTCCCTCTTCTGACCACTGCTCTATTCCTTGCAGCGACGGCATCGCCATTGGCTGGTCAAGGTCCGGGCGGACCTGGCGGACCCGGCGGCGGGCCCGGGATGGGTGTCGGAGGCCCAGGTGTAGGTGCCGGAGGACGCCAGAGACCGGGCGGCTATGACGCCTCGTCGGTCGGCGAAGCCTCCTTCCAGATTGATCCCAAGACCGGCTCGCTGATCGTTATCACCGACGAGCAGACCAACGAGTATATCCGCGCGGTCATTCAAAACCTTGACCAGCCGGTGCCCCAGGTTCTGATCAAGGTGCTGTTTCTGGAAGTTACGCACGGCGACGATCTCGATCTGGGAACGGAGTTCACCTACCATTCTGGACGCACAACGCGCGTGGACCAATATGGCAACCCGATTGTGGACTCTGCCGGCGTCGAGCAAACTACATGGCGCAGCACGGCTCAGACCCTCTTCGGAGTGGCCGCCCAAACCGACGGCGCCTTCTACCGCCTGCTGACGGATGATTTGGAGATGACCCTTCGCGGTCTGGCCACAGTGGCCAAACTCGAAGTGCTGTCACGTCCCTCGATCCTCGCACGAAACAATGAGCAAGCCATTATCACGCTCGGCAACGAGGTGCCGTTCATCACCAACAGCCGCGTTACACAGGACGGCCAGATCATCAACACGGTGGAATATCGCGACATCGGCATTATTCTGAATGTGACGCCGCGGATTACCCGGAGCGGTCTGGTGGAAATGTATGTCGCACCGGAAATCTCGACTCTGTCGGGCGACACGGTGAAAATCTCCGAAACCATCGAGGCGCCGATTATCGCCAAGCGCGCCGCGGAAACCGTCGTCATGGTGCCCGACGGCATGACAGTGGTCATCGGGGGGCTGATGGAAGACAGCAAAACGGACGCGGTGCGGAAGGTGCCCATCCTGGGCAGTATCCCATGGGTGGGAACGGCCTTCCGGCGCACAGTAAAAAGTAATGCGAAAACCGAGTTGCTGATTTTCCTCACTCCGCATGTGGTGCAAACGACGACCAGTTTGCAAGCCATGTCTGTGCGGGAATCCGCGAAAGCCACCATGGCGCCTGTGGCGTTTACCCCGCCGCAACTGGATAAACACCTCGACGGTTACGAGCGGTTGATTCTCCCGCCGCTCCCTGAAGCGAAACGCGAAAACGCGATTTTGCGCGCCGCTCGGTGGGTCTGGGATGAAGTGCAGATTTTCAAATGAGCGAAAAGCGAGTCCATAATTGAGCAGGGTGAATCCATGAAATTGACGCGCTCGCATATCATCTATGCCAGTTTGGCGCTTGCGTGGATTGTCGTGGGCATCTGGCAGGTGTTGGAGCACAACCGGGCGAAGACGGCGGCGCGCGAGGCGTTGCGCAACCGTGCCCGCGGCATTTCGTATTCGCTGGCCGCCGTGGTGCGCTCACAGGAATTTTTCGGCCGCATCCGCCAGGCGCGAATCGAGGCGGCATTGCGAAGCCTCGCCAAATCGCAGGAGCTGATCTCGCTGGCCCTGCTCAACGCTTCGGGCGATGTCGTGGCGCTGGCCGGCGAGCCGATTCGCATTGACAAGACCGAGCTGGCCAGGCGCGGTGAATGGTGGGAGAAAGACTCCGTTCGGTTTGTCAATCTGATAGACCTTGGCAGCGAAATTGAAAGCGGCGAGCCCGACGGCCAACACCCGCGCATCATCGTGTCGCCCGACGAGCCGGAAGGGCCGGGAGGTCCGGGGGGACCGGGCGGACCGGGCGGACCGGGGGGGCGGCGCGGAGGGCCGGGGGGGCCCGGCGGTCCCGGAGGCGGACCGCCTCCGCATCCGCTTCGCTACAATATCGTTCGAACATCGGAAAGCGTCATTCTCCGGTTGGAATATCCGCCGGATTTCCCGACGACAGGTCCTCGCTTCGGCGGCGAGCGCCCCGTCGAACCGCCGGGATTGATGCGGCCGCGTCCGCAGAAGGTGATCTCCCAGCGCACCTCGGAAGCGCTTGTTCTGGAATTTCAGTATTCGCCCGACCAGCTGACGTCGCCGCTTCTGGCCATGGTGGGTCCCGACCGCGACTGGCGCGAGGGCGGCTTCCGTCGCGGCGGCCGCCGTCCGCCCCCCTTCGGCCGCCCCCCGTGGATGAACGAAGCCGAGTTTCAGGAGATTCTCCAACAGCAAGGGCTGCATGGATTTGTCCTGAAGATGTCCACCGACGCCGTCCGTGCGGAGACGACGCGCGACCGCTGGCTGCGCTTTGTCGTCATGAGCGTTGCCCTCGTGGCTGTCGTCGGCGTGGGGCTGGCATGGCGGGCATTCGAAAACTCCGCGCAGCTGCAAATCCGCCTGACGCGCGCCAGCGAGATGAACGCCTATTTGCGCGAGATGAACATCGCCGCCGCAGGTCTCGCTCATGAAACCCGCAATCCGCTGAACATCGTTCGCGGGCTGGCCCAGATGATCAACAACATGCCGGATGCTCCGCCGGAAATCCGGAAACGCTCCTCCGACATCGCCGAGGAGGTGGACCGCGTCACGGCCCGCCTCAACGAGTTTATTGATTATTCCAAACCGCGCGAGGCCAAACCCGCTCCGACCAATCTGACTGCCATCATCCGCGACGTCGAGCGCACCCTGGAAAGCGACATTACCGACAAGGCTGTCGCCTTCACAGTGGAAGGCCCCGAGCTGACCGTCGAGGCCGACGAGTCGCTCCTGCGCCAGGTGCTGTTCAATCTTCTGATGAATGCCATTCAAGCGGTCAGCCACGGAGGCAAAGTCGCGGCATTCATCGAGCGGAAATCCGCCCAGGAGGCCGTTCTGGAAATTCGCGACAACGGGCCGGGCATCCCCGCCGAGGCCGTCAAGAACCTCTTCCGTCCCTATTTTACCATGCACGAACGAGGGACGGGACTGGGCCTGGCCATTGTCCGACAGATTGTCCTCGCCCACGGCTGGGATATCCAATACCTTCCGAATGAACCGCAGGGAGCGCGCTTCCGGATCAGCGGTATGAGGATTAGCGCAAGGGCTCCGCTGTCATGACGCCGCGAAGAGTGGATGAATCCCGCCCCGACATTCCCGTGCTGATCGTGGACGACGATCCCGGCCAGCGCAGCTTGCTGGCGACTTATCTGCAGGGACAAGGCTTTGCCGTCATTACCGCTTCGTCCGGCGACGAGGCTCTGGCGATTCTCGAAAGTCGCCCCGTCCGCATGATGATCTCCGATGTGCGTATGCCCGGACTGTCGGGTCTGGAAACGCTTCGCCGAGCCCGCCTGAAGTTCCCCATCCTGCCGGTCCTTCTGGTCACAGCCTACGCCGACATCCGCGACGCGGTCAGCGCCATGCGCGACGGGGCAGTGAACTATCTGCAAAAGCCAATTGATCTCGAAGAACTGCGGGAATCTGTGTTTCAGGCGGTCGGCCTGTCGCCGGCCATGCAAACGGCGAGACCGGACTTGCCCGATCTGCCGCCGGGCATTGTCGCCCAGAACCCGCTGATGCGTGAAGTCTTCCGCGAAGCCGCCCTGATCGCTCCGTCGGAAACGCGCGTGTTGATCACGGGCGAAAGCGGCGTAGGCAAGGAAGTGGTCGCCGACCTGATTCACTTGTGGAGTCCGCGGAAGAGCGGGCCGATGGTGAAAGTGAATTGTGCCGCCATTCCGGAGACACTGCTCGAAAGCGAGCTGTTCGGCCACGAAAAAGGCGCATTCACGGGGGCGGCTTCGCAGAGAATTGGGCGATTCGAGGAGGCCGACGGCGGCACCATCCTTCTGGACGAGGTCGCCGAGATGTCGCCGGCCCTGCAGGCCAAACTTCTCCGCGTCACGGAAGATGGTTCCTTCCAGCGCGTCGGCTCGAACCAGGAGCGGCGGGCCAATGTGCGGATTCTGGCGTCCACCAACCGAAATCTCGACCGCGAGGTCGAGGCCGGGCGGTTCCGCGAGGACCTGTTCTTCCGGCTCAACGTAGTCGAGATCTACGTGCCGCCATTGCGCGAGCGCCCCGAAGACATTCTGCCGCTGGCCCAGTTGTTCGCCGGCCAGTTCGCCCAGGGGCATCCCCGGTTGTCCGCCGCCGCCGCCGCGGCACTCCAAGCCTATGACTGGCCCGGCAATGTCCGCGAATTGCGCAATGCCATGGAGCGCGCTGTGCTGATGGCCCGTGGGCAAATCATCCTCCCCGAACATCTACCGCGCCGGATCCAGCAAGGCGGCGTCGAAGCGGACGGCGAAACAGAAGGCGCCCCCCGCGGCAGGCGCATGGAAGAAGTCGAGCGGGCGACCATTCTCCAGACCCTCCGCGAAAACCAATATAACCGCACCGAAACGGCGCGCGTGCTCGGGATCAGTCGCCGCGCGCTGATCTACAAACTCCGCCGCTATGCCGAACAGGGATTTGCCGTGGACCCCGAATGATCCGTTTCCGTTTTGCTTCGGTGTCCTTCTCCCGACATATCCAGAACGCGGCCCCCTATGCGCGCATCCAAGAAAAGTGTAAGTCTTTCTGCCCCTGGGCCATGAGGAGTGAGGGATGCTTTTTCATGTGTGTTGAGATTATCCCAGACCGGCACGATTTGCTCGGCTTCGGGATATCGGACATCCACACCATGCACCGGCTGCTCTCCACGGCCTCGGCGATCTGCGTGTCGGTCAATGGCTCTGTGCCTCTGGACTTGTCCGCCTTCAGACGAATGCACGCGTGCCTCTGTTTGTGCGCCGCGGGCCTCTGCCTGGAAAGCACACCCTGCAAACAAGAGCGTTCTTCTGCGGTCAACGTGACTCTGTACGTGTTCTTCCGCCGCATGGACCCGCTCTTTTCACAAAATTGGGCTCAAACAAAAAGATGTCACCCAACCTCGCATGGCAGTTTGCACTTCCGTCAAATTCGACTTGAAGGACTACCAGCCCCCGACAACCGAGAGAAGTTCTTCGAAAAATTTCAAGGGAGAACCCTACCCTGCCGCACCCCGATACACTGCGGCAGACCCTCTACCTGTCGCTTCGCAAAACAGGAGATATGGCCATACGTTGTGGATTGCGGAAAGGAGAAAGCGGCGTATCCTGACCTTTGTCTGAAATTCAAAAATCCGGTCCGTTTGGGATCGGAAAGAAGGAGAGGATACGCTCTGGCAAGAGTGAAGGAAGTCGGGACGGCGGGTCAACGGGACGTTTCAGAGACCTGCGAGGACAGGGTGGACGTTTCGGGGCGGGTGAAGTCGGCGCGGAGCGATGTGCTGCGGGAGGGGGCGCGGCGGATGCTTCTGGCGGCGATCGAGGCGGAGGTGGACGACTACGTTGAAAAGCACCAGCAGGAAAGGGATGAGCGGGGGCATCGGTTGGGGGTCCGGAACGGGTATGCCCGGGAGCGTCGGTTGCATGACATCTGCCTGGCCGCAACGCGCGAGGCGGCGCTCAAAGCGTGGGATCGTTGCATGAACTTCCTCGGCGACAAGTATCCCAACGCCACGGCCTGCCTGGAAGACGACCGCCAAGCGTTGCTGGCCTTCTACGACTTGCCCGCCGTTCCCTGGGCGCACCTGCGAACCCCCAACCCCATCGCGTCCACCTTCGCCACCGTCCGGCTGCGCCACCGCCGCACCGAAGGCTGCGGAAGTCGCCACGCCTCGCTCACCATGATCTTCATGCTCACCCGCCAGGCCGAACGCCACGGGCGGAAACGCAACGGGGCGGAGTGGATCGTTCCTGTCCTGAATGGAAAACCGTTCCAGGATGGAATCCTGGTCAAGGAGATCGCCGCTTGATCCTCTCCCATACACAACATTTGACACTATCTCGCGTCTGGCTCATGGCCGAATCGGGGGAGGGATAGAAATCGTTGTGAAGAGGCATAACGGTACGCTCTCACAC
>JADFCW010000137.1 GCA_017161705.1 Candidatus Sumerlaeota bacterium
GGCTCTGGCGCAATGCTGCGTTCCGGCTCTTGACGCGATAGTAGTAGGTGGCTCCATCGTTCAAGCCTGTCGCCAGATAAACGGTTGCCGTGGTCCAACCGCTAGTGCCGGCGATCGAACCGAACGAAGCGCTTGTGCTCCATTCCAAATAGCAGGCTGACACCCCGCCGGCGGTGCTCCATGCCACGCGGTTGCTTGTGCCGCTGGTAAAGGGCGGCTCGGCAGCAAGAATCGGCGCGGCCGGCACGGCTGTGAGGACGGTGGTTTGGGCATCGGCGACCGCGGGCGCGTTTTCAACATTGCCGACCGCGTCTGTCCCCCGCGTGTAGAAGAAGTAGTCTCCGTCGCCCCCGGTTTGCGCGGAATTGAACTGAATAGGACTTGCCGCGTAGTTCCCCCCGTATTGTATATAGCCGCCGCTCGTTCCCCGCCGGTAATACAACTGCACGAACGCCAGACCGGACGCGGCGTCGCCGCCGATCCATGACACCGCAAATGCCGGCGAGGTTTGATAGGCCGACAGGGGAAGGACGTTGGTCTGCGGCGGCGAGGCGTCCTGGCGCGACCGTACAACATTGGAGTATGGCGAATAGCCCAACGCGCTGTTTCGGCTCCTTAGGCGATACGAATATGTCGCACCGTCCGCCAGTCCTTCGACAAGATACTGACGCGCCGATGGCGGCAACCATGCGCTGCGGCGGATATCCGACGTAAAACCATCTTCGCTCCACTCCAGTTGCACTGATTCCGCGTTCGGCAGCTCGCTCCATGCGATGGAATTGGTGGTTCCGCGTGTAAAGGCAGGCTCCGGCAGAAGGCCGGGTGTGCTCCACGTATCGGACTCAAGCGCGCGAGAGGCCCATACCAAAGCATTGGCCATGAGAAGCGCGCCGTCGGTGGCGGCGTCCCAGAGTTCGGGGCTTGCATCGCTGCTGGGACCGAAGAAATTGAGGGCGGCGAGCCGCGTCGCACCCGCGATGCGATAAACCACAAGCGGCTCACCGTCGCTCCAGTCGGCCACGCGCACGACACCGCTGGCGAGTGTCGCGGGCGACTGATGACCGCTCCAGGAGCCGCCGTGAAAATGCTCGACCTCATCGAGCAAGGGATGGTCGGCAAGATACCGCGAGCCCAGCGTCGCGGCTGTGCCGGAGGCATACGTTGCCGAATGAGCCAGAAGGCCGTAATGGTTCGCGGCAAAGCGGCCAAGGACTGCCGGCGGCCCGGCGGTCGCCAGATTCAGCGAGACCACCGGCCCGCCCCATTCAATATGATCCGCCAGCCGGTCGCCGAGCGCCGAACGGTTGGGCACAGCGTAGTTGACATGAAGCAGCACGGCATCGTAACTGCGCAAGGCATCGAGAGTCGGCAGCCCCAGCGCGTAGTCCCAGAGGACAACCTCGCCGATGCGTGCGTCGGCAAGGAGCTTGGCGCGGATGTCCGCCGCCCCAAGAAGGGTAACATCGCTGTAAAGCAGGAGAACCCGAATCTGCGGACTGGTGCGGCGCGAGGAACCGGTGGTGAAGGAAAAACCGGTAGTCCCGCCGTCGGCCGCCGCCAGATTGCCCACCCGGTCGCTGGACTCGACGGTGAACCAGTAGGTCGTTTCCGGTTGAAGCCAGCGAAGTTCGAGAGTGTGGGACGATCGAAAGTCGGCACGCAGAACCGACTGCGTGATGGCCGCGCGCGAGAGGCCAAACCGAACGGAGGCACTCGCCGGCTCGTCGGTCGTCCACTCCACGCGCGCGCTGAACGGCCCGATTCGCTGCACTGCAACGTTGCGAATGGCGGGCGGACGGCCGTCCACTGTTGCGCGCGCATCGGTGGTCGCCGGCACACCCGTCGAGGCGGCCGCGTCGTGATACACAACCGTCACCGTCGAGCCGTCAGCAACCGAGAGAAGACCGTCGCCCACGGTCACCGGCAGCGCGCGAAGATAGCAAACGCCGCAAAACTGCCCGGGGAGGGTTTGCGCCAGCGCTACCCACTCGCGGTCGCCCAAGCTGCTTCGCGCCTCGACCGTGGCCGAGGTTGCCCCAAGCAGATCGTTGTCGCTGAGCGTGATCGTTGCCGTCGCAGATGCGGCATAGACGGCGGCATCGAGAACGACCTGTCCGCTAAATCCCGGCCGGCGGAACCAATTGAACAGATTGCGCGCGAGCGTGCGGTTGTCGTCGCGCAGATAATAGGGCGTCGGCGCGCCCGCGTTCTGGAACGATGTCTCATCCCCCACAACGGCGATGCGATGACTCCCCAAGTCTGCCGCGGCGACGATGGTTTTCCCATTGTAACGGATGCAGGAAACCGCCGGCGCTGCGACCGAAAAGGTGGTTCCGCCCGAGGCCACAAAGAGCGAAAGAACATCGGCGGTTGTGGGGTGGCTGGTGATGTCGGCTGTCGAAACAAACCCGCCGGTGTAGTTGCCGCCGAGGGCTAGTCCGCTGCCCGCGAGAACGGCATTGACGCCGGCGGCATCGGCGTCGCTGTCGCTGAACAGCAGGAAACCGCCCCCGCGCGCCATGAAATTGCGAATGGCAGCGATCTCGGACACGGTCAGGTTCCGGGCATCTGGCTCGACTAGCGCAAAAAGATGAACAGCGGCCAGATCGCTGGTGGTAACCTCGCCGTTGGTTTTCAAGACAAACGTGACGTTTGCCTGATCGCTCCGCAGCATGTTGTGGCTGGCTGTCGTGGGATTGGTTCCGCAATGCGCCGTATCCCACAGAACTATCATCGGGGCAGGGGTGGAATGGACGGCGGCCGTCGCTGGCAATGCGGCATAAAGGGATGACAAAAAGGTAAGAAATGCACCGAGCCAACATGCGGAAGAGAAGGGGTGTTTTCGTTGCATTGTGGAATCCTGTTGGAATCAATCGCCCGGAACCTACGGACACTTTGCTGGAGAATCATCAGCCCAAGGCACTTTTCTCCGGCTGCATTCTTTTTGTCAACCCCATCGTGGTTTTCCCGGACATTTCGTTTATATCAGCCTGCGGGCAACCGCGGTTTGGACAGGGTCTTGATGTCGCCTCCTGTATGCGTTCTCCACCGCATTCCATCCGATGGATTGGAAGGTCGGGTTTCCCCCCGGCCGGCGAATGCCGCGATACGCCCCACCGGCGGTTGCCTCCATTCAAAAAGCGCTTGCATAAGACCGATTCGACCGATTCAATTTTTGCACCCTTTTGACCGAGGTGAAGACAATGGTGGACTTGAGAACGCAATTCGTGGGGTTGGATTTAGTGTCGCCGATCTTGGTAGCCTCGTCCGGACTGACCGAAACGGTCGAGCTGATGAAGCGCGCGCAGGATCACGGCGCCGGCGGCGTGGTCATGAAATCCTATTTTCAGCACGAAGTCTGCCGGGTCAATCCCGCGCCGTGTTTCTATGTGATTCGCCACGACCTCGAGCCGCACAAAACGTTCACGTTTTTCTCCTATGAGCAGGCCTCGCGTTGGGACATAGACCGCTACTGCGAGGAGATCGCCAAAGCCAAGGCTCAGCTTCACATCGCCATTATAGGCAGCATCAATTGTCTGACCGATGAACACTGGGCCGAGGCGGCGCGGAAGGTCGAGGCGGCCGGCGCCGACGCCCTCGAACTCAACGTCTCCTGTCCCCACGGCTCGATTACGTTCCGCGGCGAGGACGTGGAAAACAGTATTATCCACACGATGGAGGTCTGCCGAAAAGCCGTCAAACTCCCCCTGATCGCCAAGCTGAGCGGAATGCTGACCGCCCCCGGTTACATTGCGCATCAGGCGGAGCTGCTTGGCCTGCAGGGCGTTACCATGTTCAACCGTTTTACCGCGCTCGACATTGATCTGGGCAGCGAGCGCCCGATCATGCACGGCGGCTACGGCGGCCACGGCGGCCCATGGGCCATGTTGTATCCGTTGCGGTGGATCAGCCAGCTGTCGCCGCAACTGAAAATAGACATTTCGGCCACCAGCGGCGTGGCCAACGGCGGCGATGTCGCCAAATACATTCTGGCCGGCGCAAAAACCGTCCAGGTGTGCACGGCCATCATGCTCCACGGTTTTGAATTGCTCGATCGAATGCATCGCGAGTTGACCGAGTTCATGGAATCGAAAGGGTACGAGAGGCCGGAGGATTTTCGCGGGAAAATCTGCAAACGCATTCTCGGCGTCGAGCAGGTGGACCGCTCGCACAACAAGGTGGCAGCCATTGATCCGCGCAAGGCGCTGGCCCCGTGCATTGACGCCTGTCCCATCGAAAATAGCCCGCAGGGCTACGTCACGTTGATTGCCAAAGGCGAGTTCGAGAAGGCCTACCGGCTCGTGCGAAGCCGCAACCCGCTGCCGGCAGTCTGCGGAAGAGTTTGCGATCATCGGTGCGAGACCGCGTGCACGCGCCATGCCTTCGATCAACCGATTGCCATCCGTCATCTGAAGCGCTTTCTGACGGATTGGGCGCGGACGCGCGGAATCCAGCCGACGCCGTCGCGGAAAACGCGCGGCAAAGTCGCCGTCATTGGCTCGGGGCCGGCGGGTTTGGCCTGCGCCCATGATCTTGCGGCAAAGGATTATGACGTAACCGTCTTCGAGTCGGCCCAGCGGATCGGCGGAATGCTCAGCTGGGCCATTCCGACGTTTCGCATGCCGCGCGATGTGCTGGAAAGCGACGTGGCGTATATACGGGGCATGGGCGTGACAATGGTCACGGGCTGCCGAATCGGGCGCGACAAGTCGCTCGACGACCTCAAGCGCGAGGGATTTCAAGCCATTTACATCGCAGTCGGCGCGCAGAGAAGCCGACCGCTCGAAATCCCCGGCGAGAACCTCGACGGCGTGATGCACGGACTGGATTTTCTCCGGGCCCATCACGATTTGCGCCCGCTGTCGGTCGGCCCGACTGTCGCTGTGATCGGAGGCGGCCATACAGCGCTCGACGTGGCGCGGACAGCGGTGCGTTTGGGCGCCAGGCAAGTCTATGTGGTCTATCGCCGGTCGAAAGAAGAAATGCCCGTCAACGAAGAAGACATAGCGGTCGCGGAGAACGAGGGAATCAAGATTCTATATATGTCGCAGCCGACAGCCATCATTGGAAAAGGCGCGTTCAAGGGCGGCGGGCCCGATCATGTGGCCGCGGTCGAGTGCGTCCATAATGTGCTCGGCGAACCCGATCAGACCAAACGCCGGCGACCCGAACCGGTCGAGGGCACCACATTCCGGCTGGCTGCCGACACGGTCATTATCGCCGTGGGCCAGGAGGTGGACCTGCGCGGATTCGGAGAGGCGGCGCAGCTGGTCAACAAACAGGGATTGATTTCGGCGGACCCGTTGACGCAAGAGACCGCGGTGCCGGGAGTGTTTGCGGGCGGCGATGCCGTGTTGGGGCCGGCAACCGTCATCGAAGCGATCGCCGCGGGCAAGAACGCCGCGCGTTCCATTGATGTGTATCTTTCGGGGCGTCTCATTCAAAAAGGCGAATACGAGAAGCGAAACCAGGTGGTGCCGCTGCAGCGCATCCTCGCTGCCCGCGAACTGACCATCCAGCAGCGAACCCCGATTCCCCACGAGCCGGTGGGCGAGGCCGTGCGCAGCTTCGGGGAATTCGAGCGCGGATACACCGAGGGACAGGCTATGGCGGAGGCGGCACGTTGCTTGGCCTGCGGCTGCGGCGAGGGCTGCGGACTGTGCGAACGGATCTGTCTGCACGCGGCCATCTCGAAGGAATTGGGCATGGAGGTCGTGGATCCCGAAAAATGCGAGGGCTGCGGCTTATGCGCAACCCTGTGCCGCAACGCGGTGATTGATCTAACACAGCGGGCCTCTGCAAAAGCCGCTGGGTGATGAACGCATTGCCAACTCCAGAGGGAATCGCGATACTACGAAGAGAAAGGACGCCATGAACCGGGCACTGTGCAACTCCTGCTGAAATGCCGTTCCAGCATGGAAAGAAGAACGCGACGGCCAGATGTTTTTGATCAAGGACTGTCCGGACCACGGCCGCACGGAAACGCTGATTTCGTCCGACGCCGCATCGTATAAAGCCAAGCGCGATCTCGATGAGCGCACAGAAAAACAGGTCTGCCTTCCCAACTGCATGGAGTGCGACCATCAACTGTCGCCGACGCTCTTGTTTCTCGACGTCACCAACCGCTGCAACATGATGTGCCCCATCTGCATCAACAATACTCCCAGCATGAAGTTTCTGTTCGAGCCGCCCAAAGAATATTTTGAAAAATCTTCCAGCATTTTTCGACGTACAACCCCCGGCCGGGCATTCAGTGGTTCGGCGGCGAACCGACTATGCGCGAGGCCCTCATCGAACTGATCAAACTGGCCGATTCCTACGGTCTGCGCTCGCGCGTGGTCACGAACGGACTCAAGTTGGCCGACGAGGACTACGGCCGGCGGCTGTGCAAAACGCGCGCGCGGAGCATGTTTGCCTTCGACGGCCTCAATCCCAAAATGTACGAAGACCTCCGCAACTCGCGCAAGGCGCTCGAGCTCAACCTGAAAGGCCTGGAGAACGTCCGCAAGTATGCCCGCAAGAAAACCATCCTGATGACGCTGGTCGCCCAAGGGTACAACGACAACGAAATCCATGATCTACTGGCCTTCTGCCACGAGCGCCGCGACTTTCTCCGGGCCACGTACCTCATGTCGCTCGCCCACACGTGGAAAGACGGCGAATGGGATTATCAGGCCCCGCGCATTACCCTCGAAGAGGTCGAGGCGATCGTAGCGCGTGCTTTTCCCAACGAGCCCATTCAGTTTCTGCCCGCGGGAATCAGCGATCAATTGCGGACGATTTATCGCTGTCTGGGCATCGAGGCGTTTCCATTTCGCGGCGCGCACCCGAATTGCGAGAGCATGTTGATGCTGGTTTCCGACGGCAAGCAGTATGTTCCTTTCAGTCGGTTTCTCAAAACGTCGCCGATCGAGGCGATGCGCGCCTTACTGGATGAAGAGAAAGAACTGACGCGCCGTGTTCAACGCTTCGAAGATTCCGCAGGGGGGGCGGTTGCTGGACAAAATCGGCCTGAAACGAATAGGGCTGTTTCTCATGGGGGCGCGCGCCGTCTTCAAGGTGCTCAGGAAACACCGGAAGATGGACGTGGTGTTCAAAGGAAACACTCTACCGGCAAAGGTTTATCACGCCCTGATGCTGCCCCTCAGCCTGTGGTTCCGGCACGGCGACAAATTCGAGATTCTGGCACGCCATTCCGCCATCCAAACGCCGTTCAACATCATCATCCTGCCGTTCGAGGATCCTTACAACATCGAGAGCGAACGCATGGAACGCTGTCCGGCCTCGTTCGGATTTGTGGACCCGGCAACGGGCCAGGTCAAAACCTGTCCTCTCTGCAGTTGGCAGCTGTTCAAGACCGAGAAGATGTGGCAGATCATGGAGCACTTCGGGACGGCGCGTCAGTCGTAAGAGAACTTCAATCATAAGGGATGGGAACGACGTTCGAGCTGCGCGCAGTGTAAACATCTGATTGCCGTTTTTTTCGCCCACTCCAGTGAGGGCTTTGGCATATGGCAGGGTCAAAACAGCTAGGCCACTGAAGAGGGAAGGACATACGACAAACTGAAGTTTGATCTCCCTGTAACGTGAAGGGTCGCCGACCCAATTTGATCCAACAGCACATCACGGTTGGCCGATCAGCAGCGGCGCAACGTAGATTACTTCCAGCGCTTCATAAACCGCCGCCACGGCCAGGACGGCTGCAATCAGCACGTAGAGGCGGACAGTTTTTCGGAGACCGATCCGATAGCCCGCGCCGCAGGAGGCGGCTCCAGCGCTTTGCGGGGCAATGAAACTTCGGCCGTGGATCCAGACCGCAAGCAATGCGAGGATATACGCCTGTCCCTCGAGCAGCAGGGTCAGCGAGTGTGGAATCATCGCCAAAGCCAACGGCCGACTTGTCGGCGCCAGAAGCATTCCCCACAGCGCCGCCCGGACGACGCCCATGACCAATCCACTGAATGGGATCACCAGCGAGGGGAGCGTAATGGTCAGCAGGCTGCCTCCGATCAAGTTGACGGCAAAGGTGAGCGTGATCGCCGCGCTGACACGGCCGCCGGCATACGCGCTGCCCACAGGTTTCATTGGCCCTGTCTGAAAACCTTCCGTGACGGCAGCGATCAGGGTTTCCTGAACGGCGGGGAAAAAAACCACCAGCAGCATGGCAGCCAGTGTCAGTCCATAGTAGGCGGCGTTGATAGCCAGATATGCGCGCCGGTGTTCGCGGACAATCTCCAGGGCGCCGGCAAAGACCTTTGTCACGTTTTTCATCTCGCTGGCCCCGCTTGCCAGTGCGCGCGCGACAAATCCACTCGGCCAAGGCGGTTGCGGCTGACTCCCGCCAATCCCGGCCGCTGCAAATAGGCGATGGTATAAAAGTGAATCGGGCAGATCGGCATTTCCTCGAAGACCAAACGTTCGGCCTGATGCAGCAGGGCGGCCCGCGCGACGGTGTCCGTTGTCGCCGCCGCGCGCTCGAGCAGTTGATCATACTTCGGATTGCGCCACCGCGAGTAGTTGTGCGCCGAATCCGAGCGCAGGATGTCCAGAAATGTCGTGGCGTCAAGATAGTCGCCCACCCAACTCGTTCCGGCGATCCAGTATTCGCCGTTGCGCCGGCTCTGGGCCAGAAGGCGCGCTGGAGAGGATTGAAGGACCAGTTCGACGCCCAGCCGGTCGCGCCACATCATTTGCAGCGCAATGGCCACCGAGCGGTAAGTCTCAGAGGCACCATGGGAGTAGATCAGGGGTTGGGATAATTTTTCGATCGCCGGTCGCAACGGCCGGAGGAGTGCGTCATCCGCCGCTGTCGCCGGAAGCAAATCGCCGCCTTCGGCTCGAAAATCGCCGGCCGCTCCTCCCTCCTGCGAGTCCGGAATTCCCGGCGGCACCAGGGCCGTTGCAGGCAATTCGCCGCTTCGCAGAACGCGTTCGACCAGAGCGCGGCGGTCAATTGCCAGAGCAAAGGCCCGCCGCACCTCGGGCCTGTCGAATGGAGGGCGTTCGCAATTGAAACACAGATAGTAAAGCCCAAGCAAAGGGCGGGACTGGAAATCCGGCTGCTCGCGCAGCCGGTCCAGCGCGCTGCGATGCACGGCATCCGTAATATCAATTTCGCCCCGGCGATACGCCGTCCATTCGGTGAACTCATTTTCCACCATCGTGAAAATGATGCGGTTGAGTTTCACCTCGGACCGCCGCCAGTAGTATGGGTTGGGTTCGAGAACAATACGCTGGCGGGGGCGGTGCGCGATCAGACAAAATGCACCGTTGCTAATGAAGTTGGGCGTGCGAAACGCCGCCTCGCCGAAATGCTCGACCGTCTCGCGGTGCACAGGCGACCATGCTTCCAGGGCTGCGAGCGACAGGAAATACGGAACCGGGCGATCGAGGCGCACAACCAACGTCTGACTGTCGGGGGTTTCGATACCCAGCGGCAGAGCGGCGCGTTTCCGCTCATCGGTCTGAAACCAGGCCCGCGCGCCTTCGATGTGAAAAAACTGATCGCTCCATGGGCTGCGCGTTGCCGGATTCAGATTCCGCCGCCACGCGTAAGCGAAATCGGCGGACGTTACCGGCGCGCCGTTCGACCAGCGGGCCGGGCGCAGACGAAAACGATAAACGCGACAGTCAGGCGAAACATCCCACGACTCGGCCGCCGCCGGTTCGATTTGCCCGCTTTCATTCAAGCGCACCAGACCTTCGAGACATTGGGCAATCACGCGCAGATCGCAGAGGCGCGTTGCGCGGGCCGGATCCAGCGAGGTCGGCTCGCTGCCGAGATTGAAGACCAGTTCGCCCGCGCGCCGCCGTTGCTCGTACGGGCGAGTATTCTGTTCGCCCCGACAAGCCGCCAATAGCACGATCAACAGGGCGAAAAACGCGTCGCGCGACGCACACCGCATCCACTGCTGCCGATTCACCTGGCGACCTTTCTTATAGAGCCTGTTGGAAAACGTGCGTAGGTCCTGCTTTATATTCTTTCTGTTAAAGTTCGAGCCAAAATGCAGGCCGCTTTATGGAGCAGTCTATGGTGGGTTGGGCGATAAGCCGCGTTCGGTGCATCGAAACCGGTTGGGCAACCGTATGCGAGGCATTCTCTACACCCCGATCAGGCCGCGGCGTTCGCCTTCCGCATAGATGCCCTTGACGTTGCGTTTCAGCGCTTCGGGTTCGGCGCTGTATTTCAGCGCCTCGTCGAGCGCTACGATGCCTTGCTGCACCAGGGCCGTCAGGCTCTGGTCGAACGTCTGCATGCCCATTTCCTGATTGCGGATGGCCTGCGAAATCTCGGTGATGCGGCCCTCGCGGATCAATTTGGAGACAATGGGGATGTTGCGCAGGACTTCCACGGCCGGCGCGCGGCCTTTCGTATCGCACCGCCGCACCAGCCGCTGCGAAATCACCGCCCGCAGATTCAACGACAATTGTTCGAGGATCAATTCCTGATCCTCGGCGGGGAAAAAGTGCAGCAGCCGGTTGATCGTCTGCTTGGCGTCCGAGGTGTGGAGTGTGCCGAACACCATGTGGCCGGTCTCGGTTGCCATCAGCGCGGTCTTGACCGTGTCGCGGTCGCGCAATTCGCCGATCATGATGATGTCGGGATCCTGGCGCAGGACGTGCTTGAGGGCTACATCAAAGGAGCGCACATCCACGCCCAGTTCCATCTGGTTGATGATGCACAGGTTGTCGCGGAAAAGAAACTCGATGGGGTCCTCGATGGTGATGATGTGCTCGCGGCGGGTATTGTTGATGTGCTGGATCATTGCCGCCAGGGTCGAGGACTTGCCGCTGCCGGTCACGCCGGTCACGAGCACCAGTCCCCGCTTCTCGTCGGCAATCTCGGCGACGACGGGCGGGAGAAGCAGCTTCTGAAAATCGGGTATCTCGAATGTTACCAGACGGATGGCGATGCTGACGGAGCCGCGTTGGTGGAAGATATTGACGCGGAACCGTGCGACCTTTGGGATGCTGTAGGAGAAGTCCGCCGTGCCGACTTCGTCAAAGATCTTCCGCTTCATGGGCGGCGCAATGGTCTGCATCACTTCGGCCGTTGTTTTTTCGTCCAGCGGCGGATGTTCGACCGGCCGCAAGGTGCCATTGATCCGGAGCATGGGCGGACTGCCGACCTTGAGATGGAGGTCCGAGGCACCCATTTTGGCCATGCCTTCCAGCAATGCGTGGATATTCATGACGGATCGCCTTCGTTGGTCAAAGTGAAAGTCTCGCTCCCGTGCGAATCGCAGAGAACGGCGCTGTGGATTTCCTTTTGACAATCCCGCAACGTCGGCGGCAAGATGAATGAAACTACCGGCAGAGGCAAGCAAAATTCCGCCTTTGCCTTATGGAGATAAGCAATGCTGTCCAAGACGCGATACTCGCCGGTTGCTTTGCCTCTGGTCGGTGCGGCGCTGTGGCTTGTTTTATCGTCCGGCCTTCCTGCGCAGATCACGACGACGGTCTTGCCCCAAGGCAGTGTTCCGGCCGATCCTATTATCAAACGCAAAGGCGAAATTCTTCTCCTGATCAATCAAGCCAAGGAAGAATTGCTGTTCAACCGGCCTGCGGAGGCTAAACTGAAGTGCGAACAGGTGCTGGCGATTGATCCGGAAAATCCCGACGCGCGATTTATCCTCGCCCAGGCCGAACGGCAGTTGAAAAATGCGGTTTCCGGCCGCCGCACCGCCATCTCTTCGCTGCCCGACGCGTCCAAGATTCAGGAAGCGGTCGAGCGGTCGCGCCCCACCACATCCGTGGTGGTGCTGCCGTCCGACCGGATGAGTTCGCCGCCGGCGGTTCGGAGCGCCGTGGCCGACCCGCGGGAGGGCATTGCGCCGCGGCCCGCCCCCGTCTGGCTTTCGCAGAAATATTTGGTCGGGGCAGCCGTTGTTCTCATGGCGATTCTCGGTTTTGTTCTCGCTATGCTGATTTGGGAGCGGTTCACCTCTGGAAAGCGCCATCGGGCAGCCCAGGCTCAGCTGTTCGAACACATGCGTGCGATGGCCGCCCGCGGCGAAAGTATTTCGGCCGGCGGTTTCGAGGTGCCCGAAGGTTTTTCGCGCCTGGCCGCGGACGATGATTTCCCCGTCGGTGTTTCGGCGCCGTCTTCTCCGCCCGCCGCCTCGGCCCCGCCGCCGCATTCCGCTTCGACCGCCCCGCCGAAATCCAAGGCGGCGGCTGGTGCCGAGGACGAGCTCATGGATATATGGGGGGCTCCGGGAGGCGGAAAACCCGCCGCCCTGCGTCCGGGGACGATCGCGCCCGCGCATCAGGCGCCCGCGCCCGCCGCTCCGCCCGAAGAGGAACAGGAACTCATTCCGGCGGCATCCATATTTGGCGACGAAATAGCGCCGCGTGCTCCCGTTGTTCCGCCACAGCCCGCTCCCGCCGCTCCGCCGCAATCCGTCCCGCCGCCGCCCTCCCCCGCTCCGGTCGCTGCCGTAACGCCGGAGGAAGATGAAGGCCCTATTCCTCTTGAGGATATTCTCGCACGATCCACAGGACTTCCCGGCTATCGCGAGGCGGAAGAAGAGAGCAGCGAAAGTGCACCGGAGCTTCGCACCGATTCCTTCCCTCTCGAAGAAATGGATATCAAGTCCGACTCTCCCCAGGCGCGCATCGAAGAAGTGCCCTTTACTCTCGACACCTCTTTTGATCAAACTCTTTTGGATGAAGAGCAGGAAGAACCGGTTTCCAAACCCGTTCTCCCCTCGCCCGAAGAAGCCGAAAAAC
This sequence comes from Candidatus Sumerlaeota bacterium, assembly GCA_017161705.1. GTDB lineage: Bacteria > Sumerlaeota > Sumerlaeia > JADFCW01 > JADFCW01 > JADFCW01. Next base: position 12,733 of record JADFCW010000137.1, read on the forward strand.
CCGAAGAGGTTGGAACGATCCGGTTGGAGGACGACTTCCCGCTGGGCACGGGCGAAATCCCGGCTGCCGATCGGCCGGTGGGACCGGAACCTCTGTCTGCTGCCGGCGGTGATTTCATTCCGCCGGCTTCCCCGCAGACCGCACCCGACGTTGTCGAAGAAGTTCTTTTCGCGCCCGGTGCATCATTTTCCCCGTCTGCAGTCGAACCATCCCCTGGGCTTGACAAGACCGTGGTGGACGAGCAGGCGCGCCAGAAGGCCCTTTTCCAGGACCAGCTGGCCCGCGGCTTGGCCGCCATGGAGCGCGGCGACTGGTCGGAAGCTGTAAAGTTTTTTTCTGTGGCTCATGCCATGGACCCCGCGGATCCGTTTGCGCAGAAGAAACTCCGCGAAGCACGGGAGAAAAAGGATAAGCGATAAATGGCGACAGGGCCACTCCTCTCCCGTTCCAGGATAGCGGCAAAGGGCTGTCCAATAAGGTCCCGGGCAGAAGTGTCTTAGCCGCCGACAAGCGTATCTCACCCGCCTGTTCTATGTTTTTCGCCCAGCTATCCCCTCTTTCTTACAGGCATTTCGACCATTGACAGGTATTTTCTGTGCAGATAAAAAAGCACAAATCGGGGCTACTCCAATAAAAAGGAGATAATCCCAATGCGATTAAAGCGCGTTGCCGCCTTGGCGACGGTTTTGGCGGCCGTCTGTGTGGCTATTCCTTCCGTTGCGCAGGAATATAATCTCTCGCCGCCGGCAACACCGGTCAATCTCCTTTGGATTCACCATTCCACCGGCGGCCACTGGGCCTATAAATACGACCCGAGCGACAGTCATTGCTGGAACGACGGCAAGTACGGCATAGTGCACGGGCAATTCGGCACACGCCACGACACCATGGTCTAGGGCGGCAACGGCGAGGTCGCGCTGTTCAACAGCAACTACATTCTTCACCACCTGACCTACGAGTCTCTGCTCGGCGATACGGCCTCATATACTGATTATCGCGACTGGTATTACAAGTTCCGCCGATACCTCGACAAGAACGACACAGCCCACTATGTCAACGACGTCAACGGCGAGGACCTCGTTCACTGCTACTCGCAGGACACGTCGTATCAAGAACAGGGAACCGACGAATTCACCGGGGCAAACATCGCCAACCAAACCAACCGCGTTATCATGTTCAAGTCCTGCTTTCCCAACAGCAACATCACTGCACCGAATACCACGACGGGCTGTCCGGCTGACCCAACGTTGGCGCAGGCGCGCACTTGGGTTGCGTCGCAGGCCTATCCCGACTGGGTGAATTCGGGCGAGGCGGGCGGGCCGATCAATTACATCAAGGCCGAGTATCTGGCTCTGCTCGATGTGTTCGGCGAATCGCGCTATCGCAATATCCTGTTTGTGGCCTGGACAGCCCCGCCGGAAACCACCTCGACCGGCTCCTATCCGCGCCAACTGTCCGACTGGTTCGAGACGCAATGGCTGGCCAACTATTCCTATCAGAACGTCCTGTTGTTCAATTATTGGAACATTCATACGGGCAATCACCAAACCGGCGGCGATTGCTGGCCGGCGGTTCGCCAAAAGCACAATCACTGCCGCTATTTTCCGTTTATCGGCCGCCGTGACTATATCACCACGGGCGATCCGGACTTTGTCAGCGACATTCGCATGGCGTTTCCGGCCAATGGGCCCGGCGACGGAGACTCTCATCCGGGGCATTTCGGCGGCGCCGTTGCCACCAAGGAACTGATTCACTTGCTCAACATCCAGTGGAACCGAATGAACAACATCCCGCGAAGCGGCGCAACAGGCTATCCGACAAACGGGCGGCAGGCGTTTTTCCTGTTGGATTCAACGTACTCCGGCGCGCTGCCAGCCGGGGTGACCAAGGGGACCATAGACGGCGTGTCATGCTTGATTTTCAATGGCACGTCAAGCGCTCGGCTCGACCTCGGCAATGTTCCCAATGTCGTGGGAACCGGCGGCGCCTTCTCCTACTGCTGTTGGTATCGCCCGACTGTTGGAAGTGTCAATTATCCCACGCGCAACTACTCGACTATCCTGTCGAAGGAAGGCATCTTCGCCGTCCATCACTACGCCGAAGATGATCTCGACAGCCATATCAATACCTTTTTCGGCGATGACTACCTCGTCGGGCCGGACCACCAGAACAATGTCGTGGACTGCGACACATGGACCCGCGTGGCGTTCACGTGGGACGGGAGCAAGGGGCGCCACTTTATGGACGCCGTCCAGATTACTGAGACGACAACCGGAACGCGAACTCTGGCCAACAACAATAATCCGCTGGTGCTGGGCACCAATATCGCCAGCGAGGGCTATCTGAAAGGCGGCATTCGCGAGGTGGCGATTTACAATCGCGCGCTTACGCCGGCGGAAGTACGGCAGATTTTTCAGGCGAACGCTCCGCGCGCGGCCAGGGTCGCTCGCTGGGAGAAATATGGATTGTAGAAACACGGCAGGGAAATTGTGAAATTACGGCCACGGCTTTGAAAGGGCAAGTGTGACCGCAGATACATATCTTTGATTTTATTTGAGCAACACCCACATTTCCCCTGTTTTGGACATTTCCTTTACCCTT
>JADFCW010000138.1 GCA_017161705.1 Candidatus Sumerlaeota bacterium
GTCATCTGCTGGTCGGCGCGGGTCTGATTCGCTTGGGGCGGCTGTGGGGCGCGAGTGTAGAGGCGCAGTTGATTACCGTTCGCGCGTTCAGCGTGTGGCTTCATCTGGCCACGATGTTGGCAGTGTGGGCGATTGCGCGGCGGCTGTTCCACTGCGCGACGACGGCGCTCTGGGCCGCCGGTTTCTATCTGGTGATTCCCATCGGCTTCTGGTGGACCTTGTCGTTCGAGTCCGAGCCGTTGGAAATGTTTTTCCTGCTGTGGTCTTTTTTTCTGATCCTCCACTGGAAGCGCGGGTCTTTGGCGGCGGCCGGACTGCTCGGCGCGCTGGCCGTGCTGACCAATATGACGGCGGTTTGCTACGTCGGATGGGTGGTGCTGTTTCTGGCGGTGTGCGACTGGCGGCGCGCGCTCTGGTATGGGGTTCCCGCGGCGGCATGTGCGGGCGCGGCGACGGCGGCGGGCGAGTGGCTGTCGGGCGGACACTATCTCGAAAATGTGTTCTTCAATCAGGTGGGAACGTTTCCCCACCCCGACCTGCTGCAGACGTATCCGCCCGATGCACCGTTGCGTGGCATTCGGACGGTGCTGCGCTATGCGTTGGGCAAGATCGCGCGCGAGGGCGGCGATGTGTTACATCTCGACGGGGTGTTCATTTCGGCGGCCATTGTCGGTCTGTTGTTTTATCTGGCCAGAGAAAACGGCAAGGAACAGGGCCGGCGGGACGAGAAGGGCGGCTTTTCCTCTGTGCAGGAGGGGGCTTCGGATGTACAGGAAAAAGGCCGGCTTGTGCAGGAGTCAACCACAGGCGATGACCGCAGCGAGCCTCGGTATCACCGCGCCTTTGTCGGCTGGTATGCCTTCTGGTCGCTGATGTCCATCGGCTTTGTGTCGAAAGGTGCGACGATGGACTACATCTTCACGATCGGCGAGCCGTTTGTGTGCCTGTTTGCCGCCCACGCCGTCGCGACTTTAGGCCGGCTATTGTCCACGTCTTCCAGCCCGTCCACGGCGTCCCCAGCAGCAAGAGCCTGCTTGCGTCGGCGGTTGCATGTCGCGGCGGTTGCCGCAGCAGGTCTCGCGGTGCTTTTTGCGCGGCCGGCATTGTGGATCTACGAAGTGGCCTGGCTTCAGCGGCAGCACGAATTGCGGAGCGCCGAGGTTGAGAGGGTCCGCCGGCGGATCGAGGAACACTCGCAGCCGGGCGACCGTATCCTTGCCGCCCCGTATTATGCATTCATTGCTGAGCGCAACCTGATCGAGGAACTGTCGGAGTTGTTCATCTGGGACATCAAGTATCTGCTCGAGCAGCATGTGGCCAAACAGCCGGGTGTCGCCACGCAGAAGGTACAAGCGATTGCGGAGGCGCTGCGCCGCAAGGCCGTGCCGGTTGCCGTGGTCAATCTGCGGCCGGGCGAAACGGGCTTTGTCCCGACGCAGATTTTCGCCGTGCCGGAAGTGGCAGAGGCTCTCGATCGCAACTATCGGTCGGTTCTGCCGCAGCCACTTCGCGGATTGAACGCGTGGGTGGATGTTCGCGTCCCGAAGTGAAAGAACAAAAAATGGGAAACGACTTCGCCGCGATCAAAGAGGAAAACTTTGCGCGATTCCGCCGCGATTTCGACGGGCAGCGCCCCGTTTGCAGCGGGCTGCCCGTCCAAATCTGGCTGGAAACGACCACGCGCTGCAATCTGCGCTGCCGCATCTGTCCGCGCCGCTACGGTCCCGCCGACGAGGGCCGCGACATGCCGGTCGAGGTTTTCCGGCGCATCGAGGAAGCGCTTTTCCCCGCGCTCACCCACATCGAGTTGCAGGGATGGGGCGAGCCGATGTTTGCTGAGAATTTCGAGATGTTCTATGAGAGCGCGCGAAGGCATGGCATCCGCGTCAGTTTCATCACCAACGGAACGCTCCTGACGCGCGAGTGGCTCGAACGGTTCGTGCGCGACGGCGTCGGTCTGATGCTTTCGGTGGACGCCGCGCGCGATGCAACGCTGCGCGATTTGCGCGGCATCGGTCTCGACCGCATCGAGTCGGCGATTCGGCAATACAACGAGATCAAGTCCGCAATGCCGGCCAGCCGGTCCAATCTCCACATTGTTTTCGTCGGCATTCGGCGCAATATCGAGCAACTGCCCGAACTGGTCGAGCGGGCGGCGACGCAATGGCACGCCGCCTCGCTCCTTGTGGTTCATTTGCAGCGCGCGGGCCTGCCGGCAGAGGTTCAGGCCGAGCACCTGGCAAACAATCCCGATCTCGCCGATGCCGTGTTCGGCGAGGCATTCGATCTGGCGAGGAACCTGGGGTTGATGCTCGAACTGCCCCCGCTGTTTGGCCGCCGACCGGAAGCGGATGCCCGCCGGCAAGCGATGGCCGCAGAGGCCGAGAAACAGAGTTTTCACTATTGCGGTCTGGGGCTGTTTCGCTCGCTCGATCCGCGGTCGCCTTATCCGAACCGCTGCCCCGATCCGTGGCTCAAGGCCTATATCGAGATAAACGGCAGCGTGCGGCCATGCTGCGCGTATGGCCGGGTGTTCGGCAATGCGGCGAGGCAACCGTTTGGCGAAATCTGGAACGGGCCGCTCTATCAGCGGCTGCGGCGAAAAATCCACTCGCGGATCCCGCCGCTCTTCTGCCGCGAGTGCAACATCATCTATGGGATCACGGGCGGAAACCCGGATGCCTGCATGGCGCGGCTGGGTCGGTGGGACAGGGCAATGGTTTGGGCGCAGTGGGCGAAACGCAAGTGGCACGTTTTTCAGGAACGTCGTGCGAAGTGAATTCGCAACTTCTGCGCAAGAAGCCTTGAATCCCACACCGACTCCGATGCAAACCAATATCAAAAGCCTCTCGGTGGTTTGCAAAATTTGTGAAATTCGGGAACAATTTTGAAGCAGCTTTTCACACGCTCGATCCAATCTCGAAAGGCCCCTTTAGTGCCAGCGGCTTCCAGACGTGTTCGGTCGTTTGCGGATGCTGCAGATAGCCGCGCGCGGAGTGCTCATCCCAACCGTCGAGGTTGCGCGTGACCACTTGTCGTAAGTTGGGCGCCGAAAACCGCAGCGGCGCGGTGAACACCGGCCTCGAGCGGCCCGAACCTTCCGGCGAACACACCCCGCACAACACGATGGCCGATCTGCGAGCCAAAGGAAAGGAAGACGCGCCGGCGGATGCACTCGGCGCCGTCTGGACGCGAAAACGCATCGTAGGCGATCAGCGAGCCGAGACTGTGGGCCGCGACGACATCGGGCTGAAAGGTCCGCGTGCGCTCGACCACGCGTCGGCGCAGCCGGTCGCGCAACTCGCTGCTGCCCGCCCATTTGACAACCATGCCAGCGGTCAGATTGAGAAGACTGGCCAGGCCGCCGGGCCCGTGCCGGTCCTGAAGCAGGCGACCGTCGCGGTGGGCAAGAACGCTGCTGCCGACGAGCGTGCGAAGGGCTTTGGCCCATTCGCTCCGCGAGGGCGAACCGCTCCCAAACAAGTCGTCATAGCAGACAAATCCAACCTCGACGCCGCGCTGCGGGTCGTGCCGTCGGATTTCGCGCCGGATCAAGCCGCTCCATTCCGTCTGCCAGGGGCCGTCGGGCGGATGGCCCCCGACGCCGTGGATGCACAGCACTCGAAGCGAACGGGACATGGCAATGTTCTCCCTGCGTTGCCGGGGATTTGCAATTCGCGGGAGAACATCTCATGCGGAGATGTTTTTTGCGCAATTCCGTTGGAAGCCTTTATGCGCCCTTATGCGAGCGCCGCACAAAGACACAACTGCGGACTCGCACAGGAGAACCGGAACACTGGGGAAGGGATATCTCCGACGGCGTTTGTCCGAAGGGGTGCAATCTGCGGATCGAGCCTCATTGCCCGGCGGCCCTGTTCCGCGATGGCCAAGTAGAATCAGTCGGGTTTGGAGCGAAGAGTATTCTGAAGCAAATCGCGGCTGGCGCGCAGCGAGCAGAACTTCTCGCCGCACATAGTGCAATAGGGTGCGGCGGAGAAGGACTCGCTGGCGCCGGCAGCATGGTCGTGCATGACGCGGGGGCGTTCGGGGTCGAGGGCGAGAGCAAACTGCTTTTCCCAGTCAAGGTCGAAGCGGGCGCGGGACATGGCATCGTCGCGGTCGCGTGCGCCGCGCCGGCTGCGGGCGATGTCGGCGGCGTGGGCGGCGATTTTGTGGGCAATCACCCCTTCCTTCACGTCTTCGATGTCGGGCAGGCCGAGGTGCTCGCGCGGCGTGACATAGCACAGCAGCGAGGCGCCCGACCATGCAGCCAGCGCGCCGCCGATGGCCGAGGCGATGTGGTCGTGGCCTGCGGCAACGTCGGTGACCAGCGGCCCGAGGACATAGAAAGGCGCGCCGCGGCATTGCTCGCGCTGTCTTTCGACATTGACGGCGATTTTGTCGAGCGGCACGTGGCCCGGACCTTCGATCATGACCTGAACGTCGCGCTGCCACGCGCGGAGCGTCAGTTCGCCGAGCACACTGAGTTCGGCAAACTGCGCCGCGTCGTTGGCGTCGGCCAGACAACCCGGCCGCAAGCCGTCGCCGAGGCTTAGCGTCACGTCATAGCGGCAGGCAATGTCGAGGATAGCATCGAAATGAGTGTAAAGCGGATTCTGCTCGTGGCGGGCGAGCATCCATTTGGCCAGGGCGACGCCGCCGCGGCTGACGATGCCTGTGACGCGCTGCGCCGTGAGCGGGATGTGCTCGAGCAGGATGCCTGCGTGAATGGTCATAAAGTCCACGCCCTGTTCGGCCTGCGCGGCAATGACTTCGAGCAGGAGTTCGGGCGTCAGGTCTTCGGCGCGCTCGACGCGCGTCAGCGCCTCGTAGATGGGCACCGTGCCAACCGGGGCGGGGCTGCGGGCGAGGATGGCGCGGCGAATGGCCTCGATGTCGCGGCCTGTACTGAGGTCCATGACCGTATCGGCGCCGTAGCGAAGGGCGACGTCGAGTTTGCGCAATTCGGCCTCGACATCCGAGCCGAGGGGCGAATTGCCGAGGTTGGCGTTGATCTTGCAGCGGCAGGAAAGCCCGATGCCGATGGGACGAAGCACGCCGGAGGCCAGTCGCGCGGTGTTGGCCGGAATGACGAGGGTGCCGTCGGCGACCTCGCGGCGCACCTGCTCGGGGTCGAGTTGCTCGGATTCTGCCACGGCCCGCATAGCGT
>JADFCW010000139.1 GCA_017161705.1 Candidatus Sumerlaeota bacterium
CGGTGACTGTGCCGGCGCGGGCGAAGTGCATCTGCGTCGCGCACTCGCTCCTTGCGCAGTGCTTTGTATTGATTTCGGACGGTTTCATTCCTGCTGCTCCATACATTCGAACAATGGATTCTCCGCCTCGAGGGGGACAATGGTCAAGGGGAATGGCAGGATGCACACGGCGGCAGCCCGAGATTCCCGTTGCAATGGCAGCGAGCGGACCTATGGTGTTGTTCGCCTGCCTGTCAAATTGCCCATTGCGCGGGCATCGGCGGACAGCATTTCACGACCTCAACCAACGGGAGGCCTGTAATGAAAGAAGGGAAGCGATTTTGGGGAATACGGTTGCGGGGCATCGGCGCGGCTGCCGCGCTCGTTCTGGTGGTCCTGACGGCGGGGCTGGCGGCGCAGGAGCTGGCTGAACCGGCCGGCCCTTCGGCGGGGCTGCGCGAGGCGGCGATCTCGGCCGAGGAGATGCGCGCGATTCTGGAAGAGGCGGCGGGTGGTCAGAGGGCCGGCGGCAGGGGTGCCGAACTCGATCTGGCAACGCTGAAAAACCGTTATCAAAATGCCGTCGTAAAGATCGAGTTCACCGCCATCGAAAACGTGGTGGAGACCAAGTTCAATCCGACCAAGAGCGAAACCTACTACGCCGGCCAGGAGCCGCCCCACGGCTCGGGTTTTTTCATCAGCCAGCGCGACATCCTGACCAACGCCCACGTGGTCGAGGAGGCGCGGCGCGGGAGCATTCGCGTCAAATCACCGGCCACGGGCAATGTCGAGTTCAAAGTGGACATCGTCGGCATCGCGTGGTCGGAGTCCATTGATCTGGCGGTGCTGCGGTTGCCCGAAGACGAGGCCGAGCGGTTCAAGCGGAGGGCCAGCCTCACGGAAATCCCGGCGCTTCGGTTCGGCGACTCCGACCAAGTGCGCCAGGCGGATGCCCTGGCGATTTTCGGCTATCCGCAATCGAGCGATGAGCTCAAGATCATCCAGTGCAAGGTGACCGGACGGCAGTATCTCAAGACCGAGTTTGACGAGTTCATTTGCGGGCATCAGTTCATCGAGGTTGGCCCGGGCGGCGTGGTGCAGCCGGGCAACAGCGGCGGACCGGCTTTGAACGCCGACGGCGAGGTGGTTGGCATTCCAGCGCGCGGGTCGGGGTGGGGGTCCGAGCAGGGCTGGCTGATTCCGTCGAACATCGTGAAACACTTTCTCGAACAGATCATGGCCAGCGACGAAGGGCGCAGGGAGGTGAAGATTCCGGCGCTCGGTCTGTCGCTGACAGAAAACTTCACGGGCACAGCTGTCTGGGCGGGCGTGCCGGAAGAGATGGTGATTTTCGAGGTGGGGGTGGTCGTGCGCGAGGTGATTCCCAATTCGCTGGCCGACGACTGGGGGCTGAAATCCAACGACATTATTCTGGGATTTGCCAACAAGCAAAGCGGCATGAGCTGTGCTTTGGACTTCAAAGGCTATCGGGTGACGACGGGCAAAATGGCTCAGTGGCCGCCGAAAGACGACGCTGCAGGGTCGCCGGCGGCGACCCCTGCGGGTGAGGAAGCGGCCAAGCTGCATTTGCATGAACTGGTTCTGACGACTCGGCCGGGCGACGAGGTGACGCTATGGTACGTGCGGCCGGGCGTGGCGGGCGTGCAGACCATCATGCGAAAGATGATCGTGAAACCGCCGGTCAATTTGCCGCATTTGGGGGTGTTTGAAAAGGCGCCGTTTGAACTGTGGGGGGATTTTGTGGCCCAGGATTTTGACGACTATAATGTTCGGCTTTTTGGCGTGCCGCCGCAGGAAATTCTCAAAGGCGGCGCGCTGGTGACGTTCACCGAACCCAACAGTTTGGCCAGCCGGCGCGGGATGAATCTGATCTGGCGCGAGCCGTGGGGCTTTGCCGTGCCGGGAATGCGGGGCCGGATGGCCACGCGCTGGGTGATTATCGAGTCGGTCAACGGCAAGCCGGTGAAAAACCTGGCAGACCTGCGCGCGCATTTGCGCGAGGCGGAACGAGTTTTCGACCAGAAACAGAAAGAACCCGGCTATGATCCCAAACGCAAGGCGCTCCTGCGCGAGCGCTATGCGCAGATCGGCTTCCGCACCAACCGCAGCGATGGCACGGTGCTCCATCTGACGCCGGCGTTTCCGATAGACGAGGCATTGGAGACGCGGCCAAAGGGGCTGAAGTAGGGCCGGGTGGGGAAAGGCCTTTTCGCATTGCGTGTGCGGCGCCCTTTCGTCCAGAACGTCCATCGTGTCTCTATGGCGCTGCTGTTGCGGCCAAACTCCTGCCGGGCGCGCCGCGGGCGTTTACAAAACTGTTGAAGCGCAAGGCCGGAACGGGTATGCGATGGATTCGGTTTGAAGTTGCGGGGAAGAAGCGAGGGCCGAAATGAAAACGGAAAAAGGGGCTGTTCGCAGCAAACGGCGGCGCGGCCGCTGGCCGCGGGTCGGTGAAATCCTTTTGTATGCTGTGGCCCTGACGTGCGCGGCGATGCTGATTACGCGCGATCCGTGGGCGGTCTTGCAGTTTTTCTACAGCCCGTCGGTGATTATTTTGCTCGTGGTGGCCTTTGTGACATTTCTGATTGTCAAAGGGGGCGACCGGTCGCGTCTGTATTTGCTGGAGTTGGAAAAGCTGCGCGAGCGCGAGCAGCATTACATCGGACAGATTCGGCGCGCGCATGAGGAAATCCAACGGACGCTGCAGCGCAACGACCCCTCGGCGGCGTCAACGGCGGGAGCGCCGGCCGTGTCCTCGCCCCTGCCGCCGGCGGACCCCGAGGAATGTCTGCGGCGAATCGAGGCGTTGCTGCGGCCCGATCTTCGCGAGTAGCCGGTTGGCGGCGACACTTTCGAGAAAACGTTTTGGGGTTGAAGGAGTATCGGTGTATGAATCGGTGGACGGTTTTTTCTCTCCCGGCCGTAGCGATATTCCTGGCTTGTGCGGCGGGTCGAGCTGCCGAGGCTGCGGCGACAACAGCGACGGCGTCGGCCGCACAGCCGACGACAATCTGCGCGTCGCATATTTTGGTGCGGTTTTGGGGCGCGGTGTTCGCCAAGGACTTGCGCACCAGCCCCGTGGCGCGCGTGATCGCGCTGCAGGCACTTGAAAAAGCCAAGCAACCCGGCGCGGATTTCGAGGCGATCGGGCGCGAATTTGAAAAGACTTATCCCGATGTGTTGTTCGAGCGCCTGGAACCGTTTGGCCGCGGCAAGATGCTCGAGCCGTTCGAAAACGTGGTCTTCTCGCTGAAGGAAGGCCAGGTTGCCGATGACATTACGACGACGATTTTTGGGTTCCACATCATCCGCCGCAACCCCGCCATTCATTGCCGGCACATACTGATTTCCTATCAGGGGGCTAGCCGCTCGATTGCAACGCGTTCGCGCGAAGAGGCGCGGGCGCTGGCCGAAAAAGTGCGAAGCGAGGCGCTCGAACCGGGCGCGGATTTTCCCGCGTTGGTGCGGCGCTACTCCGAAGCGCCCGACAAGGTGAAGGGCGGAGACGTCGGCGTATTCGACCGCGGCCGCATGATCCAGTCGTTCGAGGATGCGGCTTTTGCGCTCAAGCCGGGCGAGATTTCCCCCGTGGTGGAAACCCGCTTTGGGTTCCATATAATTCAGCGGATTGAGTGATATGGATTATGAGATGATGCTTCGGGTCGACGAGCTGGCGGAGATTTTGAAGTTGCACCGCCAGGCCGCCGACCGCGTCAAACGGTTTCGAGGCGCGTATCCCTATCTGATCGCGCCCAATATTTTTGATCTTGTCGAGGGCAACTTGTCCGACAATATCATGGTGTTGACCAAGGAGATGGGCCATTTGCAGAGCGGCCGCAAAACGCCGGCCGGCGACCCGTCGCGGTATATTTGTAAGAAGTGCGGCTGCAAGTTCACAATCACGCTGCCTGGCGGGCTTTGCGATGAATGCCGATCGAAAAGTTAGAGGTGAGAGGTGGAAAGTTAGAAAAAAACAGGGCCGCGACCTTGCGACCTCAGTCTTTTCACTTCTTTCGCGGTGACGCACTGACGTCATGAAAGGCTCCATGCGGTGAGGACTGAACTTCCATCGAATTCGAATTGAAGAACTGCCAGGGGGAGCAAATGGAGCAGAGGGGATGGGCGAGGAAGACAAAGTGGACAAGAGAGAGTGCTGCATTTTTCATGTTTCTTTTGGCCCTGTCGTCCACCGCATCCATTTTGCCCGCGTCCTCCTTTTCCCCCCTTTACCTGTAACTGAGACATTCCCATGACCCTCCCCCGCTATGTCCGCCGCACGTTTCTGCTCCTGATAGATGCTACGGCTGTATTTTGCGCGTTCGGTCTGGCATACGCGCTTGGCGTGGCGTTCGAGGACATAGACGCGGGTCGCCGTGTCGCGTATTTGCGGCAGTATTTGGGACTAGTCGGCTTTCTGGTGGCCATTCGCATCGGCTTGTTTGCGCTGGTCGGGCTTTATCGCGGCATTGCGCGCTACGCCAGCTTCCATGAGATGCTCAGTATTCTTTTCGCCACGGCGCTGGGTACGCTGGCGCTGGCCGCCTTCAATCTGCTTTCGCCGCATCTGCCGCCGCCGTCCTTTCTGCCGCAGTTTCCTGAACCGCACCGGGCTTACGCAATGCATGTGCCTTGGCGCGTTGTGGTCATCGAGGGAATGCTGACGCTGGTAGCCATCGGCGGGCTTCGCTTTTCTCGGCGCTTGCTGGTGGTCACGGGGCTGCTGGGGGCGCGCGGCGGGCGCAATCTCCTGATCATCGGCGTGGGCGCAAGTGCCGAACGCGTCTGCCGCGAACTGGCCTACGACCCCGACGCCCAGTATCGGCCCGTGGCGCTGATAGACCCCGACCGCATGCACATCGGCGGCCGGCTGCACGGCATCCCGATTGTCGGCGGACTGGAATCGCTGCCCGAGGCCATTGCACGGTATCAGGTCGAGGAGATCCTCATCGCTCTTGCCGAAGCACCACCGGCCCTGCTGCGCCGCATTGTCGCCGAGTGCGAAAAGACCCGCGTGGCGTTCAAGCAATTGCCCAGCCTCGCGGACTTGATGGCCGGCAAGGTGACCGTGTCGGAATTGCGGCCGGTGGAAATCGAGGACCTGCTGGGCCGGCCGCAAGTTCAGCTGACCTTGCCCGACACGCACAACTACCTGCGCGGCGAGACGGTGCTGGTCACCGGCGCCGGAGGTTCGATCGGCTCGGAGTTGTGCCGGCAGATTCATCGCTACGGGCCGGCGCAGATCATTCTACTTGGCCGCGGTGAAAACTCGATCTACGAAATTGCCACGGAACTGGGCTATCGCTTCGACTCGCATGCGATCGAACTGGTCATTGCCGATGTGCGCGACGAGCCGCGCATGACGCGCGTGTTCGAGCAATGGCGCCCGACCGTGATCTATCACGCCGCCGCCCACAAACATGTGCCGCTGATGGAACTGCATCCCGAAGAGGCGGTCACTAACAACATCTTCGGAACCGAGATTGTCGCGCGGCTGGCCGACCGGTTCGGCAGCAAGCTGTTCATCCAGATATCCACCGACAAGGCGGTCCGGCCGACTAACGTCATGGGCGCCACCAAACGAGTTGCCGAAATGGTGGTGTGCGACATTGCGCGCGGATCCGCCACACGGTTTCTAACCGTCCGCTTCGGCAACGTGCTCGGCAGCCGCGGCTCGGTTATCCCGTTGTTCAAAAAACAGATCGCCGCCGGCGGTCCGGTCACCGTCACGCACCCGGACGCTACGCGCTACTGCATGACCATTCCCGAGGCCGTGAGTCTGGTGATTCAGACAGGCGCTCTGGGCGACCGCGGGTCGCTGTTCGTTCTCGACATGGGCCAGCCGGTCCGTGTGCTCGATCTGGCGCGCAATCTGATTACCCTGTCGGGCCTGGAACCGGACGTGGACATTCCGATTCAGATTGTAGGGCTTCGCCCGGGCGAAAAACTCCACGAGGAACTGCTGACCAGCGATGAGGGCCTCCAACGCACGGAAGTCGGCAAGGTGTTTGTCTCGAAGCCCGAACCGGTGGATTCGGCATTTCTCCGCGAGCAGCTGGAGGCATTGCGGCGTGCAGCTGCAGCGGGCGATTCGGCCGCCATCGTGGCTGCGCTCCGCCGCCTCATCCCCGATTATCAGCCTGCGGTTTATTCCGGAGAGGAAAGGAGGGAAACGGCATGAAAGCCGTTCGGATCATTATCGGGATTGCGGCCGTTGGCGTGGCCGGCTACCTTTGGTTTCAGAATTTCCGCGTGCGGGAAATTGCCAGTTTGAATAACCGCGCCCTCGCTCTGATCGAGGAGAAAAAGTTTGCCGAGGCGCGCGATCTGCTGGAGCAGGCCCGCCAGCGCGACCCCGCCAATCCGTCCGTTTTTAAAAACCTTGGCGTGGCTTATGAAGGTTTGAAGGACATCCCCAAGTCCATCGAGGCTTTCGAGCGAAGCCTCGCCCTCAAGCCCGATCAGCCCGACATACGCGAGCACGTGGACTTGCTGAAAAAGGGCGTGGTGATGGAGGAATAGAATGGGAGGGCGGAGAGCGCCGGTTCCAATCGCGCACGGTTCTGTTTCCAGCCGGAAAACTCTTGAACGACCCCATATAGCCGCTCCGTTATGATGTCCGACGAATTGCAAAAGCCTATTACCGTGCTGTACGTACACGCATCGGCCGAACTATACGGCTCCGATATTGCATTGCTCAACCTGATCCGCCACTTGCCGCCGCGTGTGCGCCCGATTGTGGCGCTGCCGGAGGAAGGGCCGCTGGCCGAGCGGCTCCGCCAGCACGGCGCGAAGGTCAGCGTATTTCCTCTGGCGGTTCCGCGCCGCTATTATTTTCACCCGGGGCGCTTCCATCGCGTGCTGGCGCTGCCTTTCGAGGCGATCATTTGTCGCCGCCGCATCCGGAATCTGATTCGCCGCGAGAAGACGGACCTGGTGCACATCAATGTGAGCATTCTGCCGGTTCCAGCCCAGGCGGCGCGTCGCTGCGGCGTGCCGGTCGTATGGCACTGGCGGGAGGTGCTCGCCCGACAAGGGCGGATGAGCATCTTCCTGATCAAAACCGCCGAACATCTGGCGGCGCGAATCCTCTGCATCTCGGATTCTGTTCGGGAGCAGTTCCGCGGCAATCCCCGCGCCGCGACCGTCTATGATGCCATCGTTGCGGAAGACGAACAGCAGGGCGATCTGGAGCGACTGCGGAAGGAATTTGGTCTTCCAGCCGGCGCGCCGTGCGTGGGCATTGTCGGCCGGATCAATGACTGGAAAGGCCAGGACGTGTTGATCCGGGCCGCGCCGGCGGTGCTCGGGCGCTTTCCGGAAACCCGCTTTCTGATCGTGGGCGATGTCTATAAGAAAAATGTCGGCATTCGACGCGAGTATGAACAGCTGGCCCACGACCTGAAGGTTCGCGATCGAATTGTCTTTACCGGCTTTCGGGCAGACGCCCAGGCCATTATCGAACTGTTCGATGTGTTTGTCATGGCGTCGAAATTGCCCGAACCCTTTGGCATTGTCATGCTGGAGGCCATGCTGAAAGGCAAGCCGGTCATAGCGACCAACTGCGGCGCGCCGCGGGAAGTGGTCGTTGCCGGCCAGACCGGTCTTCTGGTTCCCCCCAACGATCCATCCGCCCTTGCAGCAGCAATTAGCGATCTGCTAGGTGATCCGGCGCGCCGCGAGGCCATGGGGCAAAAGGGCCGCCGACGGGTCTTCGAACACTTTACAATTGAACGCCAGGTGAAACAAGTGCTACAAATCTACGAAGATGTGCTGCGGGAAAAACAGAAAGAAAGCCAGCTTGTGAAGCGTTAGCGGGAGACCTCAGCCATGAAGACGTTGTCGCGCCGCGCGTTTCTTCGATCGGGTATCGTCACCGGTTCCGTTCTCGCGGGAACGTCGTGGATTTCAGCCGCTGCAGGGAAAATCCGTCCGGCTTCTCCCAATGACCGCATCGGCGTCGCGCTGATCGGCTGCGGCAATCAGGGAGCCCGAGACTTGCACGCGATAATCGCCGCAGGGCAGGTGGATGTGCCCGTCGTCTGTGATGTGGATGATTCGCACGCGGAAAGGATTGCGGACGAAGTGGAGCGCCGATGGAACAGGCGCCCGCGCACGGAGCGCGATTTTCGCCGCGTGCTCGAAAGGCCCGACGTCGGCGTGGTTATTGTCGCCACGCCCGATCATTGGCACGCCCTTATCACTGTGCTGGCGTGCGAGGCGGGCAAGGATGTTTATGTCGAAAAGCCGGCGTGCCACGAGATGGCGGAAGGCCGGGCGATGATTCGGGCAGCGCGCGAGAACCGGCGCGTGGTGCAGCTGGGCATGCAACTCCGCAGCACGCCCCACATGAAGTCCGCCGTGGACTATGTGCGTTCGGGCAAACTGGGCCGCGTTGGATTTTGCCGGGCGTGGATGTGCAGCCAGGGCCGCGCGCTCAAAGGCGGTCCCGGCAGCAATCCGCCCCAGGGTGTGGACTATGATCTGTGGCTGGGCCCCGCACCTGCGCGCCCCTTTCATCCCGACCGTTTTCACCGCGAATGGCGCTGGTTTGGCGACTACGGGACCGGGCAGTTGGGCGACCGCGCGGTGCACCTGCTCGACATTGTGCGCTGGGGGATGAATGTGGAGTTTCCAAAGGCCGTCTGGTCGTCGGGTGGAATTTTCCATTACCGCGACGGCCGCGACACTCCCGACACGCAGATTGTCACCTATGATTTTTCCGAATTCACCGTCGTGTGGGAACATCGCCAGGGGTCGCGCCGCGGGCCCGACGCGCCCAGCCTTGGATTGGCCTTTTACGGTTCGGATGCGACGCTCGTTGCGGACTACAGCGGCTGGGAAGTGCATCGCGAACCTGCTGGCGAGGTCGTGGAGAAGACCAGAGGCGCGCTCGAGCATGCTGCCCACATCGCCACCTTCCTCGAATGTGTGCGATCGCGCCGCCGGCCCAATGCGGACATCGAGACCGGCGTAACAACAACGGCATGGTGCCTGCTAGGGATCATCGCGCAGAAAACCCGGCGCAAGCTTCAATTCGACGCCGCGGCGGGCCGTTTCGTCGGCGACGACGAAGCCAACCGTCTGCTTGCCCGCCCCTATCGCGCTCCCTGGAAAATGCCGGAGAAGTATTTAGCCTAACGGCGCACCGCCGATCCAAGGCGCCGATGCCAAATTTCATTCCTCCTGTCCCCTATTACTTTTGCTTTGATATTCACCCTTTGGTGTTGCCAGGGTTTTTTGCGGGCCATAGGTATTCGAGAAAGGCGGGGCGAAGGCCGCCGCATGGTTTCTTCGCAGGAGAGCTGCTATTACGCACGAAAAGACGGATACAATTCAGCAGATTGCCGCAGGCAGATCGGAAGCGCTCGGCGATTTTGCTCCGGAAGCAGTTCCGCCGCCAAACAGAGGTGAAGACCGGCCAAGCGCCAAGGATTCAACGCCGCCCGCAGCCTTCCGCTTCGACCGCCGTGTGCGCGGAATCTTCTGGTGCCTGCTTTCTCTGGGAATTTTTCGGGCCGGCTATATTGCAGGCGACTCGGCTTCGCTTCTCCGCCTTCCGTTCGAGTCCAGCCGGCCCGAACTCTATGTTTTATATGGCGCACAACGCCTGGCCGAAGGCGAAGTTCTCTATCGGCCGCTGAACGAAGCGCCTTTCGTTGTCTCGGTCTATAATCCGCTGGCGTATTTTCCCGGCTGGGTCGGCCGCGCGCTTGCCCTCGAACCGCGCGCGATGCTGCTGCTTGGGCGCTATGTCAGCTGGGCGTCGTCGGTGGCTCTGTCGCTTCTGCTGGGCATTTGGGTGTACCGCGCGGGAGGGGCGTGGGGGTGCGCAGGTTTGGCGGCGGCGGGGCTGTGGTATTTTCAGCCGGTCGCGCTGACGGACTGTTTTCGATTTCGGCCCGAATCACCGGCGTTGCTATT
Source organism: Candidatus Sumerlaeota bacterium (assembly GCA_017161705.1). Taxonomy (GTDB): domain Bacteria; phylum Sumerlaeota; class Sumerlaeia; order JADFCW01; family JADFCW01; genus JADFCW01. The sequence goes on from JADFCW010000139.1 coordinate 9,922, forward strand.
GACCTTTGCCGGCGTGGCGGCGGCGTTGTCCTCGCATCGGGCGCGATTGTATGCGGCGTCGGTGTTGTTCTTTCTGGCGTGGTTATTCAAGCAGTCGTTTATTGCCGCGCCGATTTCGGTGTTTGTGTATTTTCTTGTCTCGAAGCAAGTTCGCCCGGCCGTTATATTTGCCGCCAGTCTGGGGGGATTGCTTACCGTTTTTCTGATTGCGATGTATCGCGCGAC
>JADFCW010000140.1 GCA_017161705.1 Candidatus Sumerlaeota bacterium
TTTCCCGCTCGACCGACTCGCGATACGCCTCAAACCGCCGCCATTGGTCGTCGTCAATCAGCCCCGCCTTTCGTCCGTAGGGCGTCAGGCGCAGATCGGCATTATCCTGGCGCAGAAGCAGGCGATACTCGGCGCGCGAGGTGAACATGCGATACGGTTCGTTGGTTCCCTTGGTCACGAGGTCGTCAATCAGCACGCCGATGTAAGCCTCGGAGCGGTCGAGGATGAGCGGAGGCTCGTTGCGCAGCGAAAGGACGGCATTGATACCCGCGATAATGCCTTGTGCGGCTGCTTCCTCATAGCCCGAGGTGCCGTTGATCTGGCCGGCGAGGAAAAGTCCCGCCACGGCTTTCGATTCGAGCGACGGCTGGGTCTGAGTGGGTGGCACAAAGTCATATTCGATGCCATAGCCGTAGGTTAGGAAGCGGACGTTTTCAAGGCCGGCGATGGTACGGACAAAGGCCTCCTGTACGTCTGCGGGCAGGCTGGTCGAGATGCCGTTGGGATAGATCCAGTTCGAGCCGCGCCCTTCGGGTTCGAGAAAAATCTGATGGCGGTCGCGGTCGGCAAAGCGGACGCATTTGTCCTCGATACTGGGACAGTAGCGCGGGCCGACGCTCTTGATCTTGCCTGTGTAGAGCGGCGAGCGGTCGAGGCTGGCCAGAATGATTTCATGCGTACGCGGGTTGGTATAGGTGATGTGACAGGGCACCTGGACAACGTCCAGGCGCTCGGTGGAGAATGAAAACGGCTGGGGCGGCTCGTCGCCGGGTTGGATTTCCAGACGCGAAAAATCAATCGTAGCGGCGTCGAGCCGCGCGGGCGTTCCGGTTTTCAAACGGCCGATCTCCAATCCCAACGCGCGCAGACTGTCGGACAGTCCGACCGCCGGCGGCTCGCCCAGCCGACCGCCCGGATGCGAGTCGAGACCGACGTGGATAAGACCGTTGAGAAACGTGCCAGTAGTGAGAATGACGGCGCGACAGCGGATTTTGGATCGTAGATTTTTAGTTTTGGATTGAGCGGACGAAAGTCCGACCTGTCCGACTTGTCCGACAACTTCAACTCCCACAATCCGGCCATGCTCGACAAGAAGCCCCGTTGCCATGCCTTCGGCCAGTTCGAGGTTGGGAACGGCGGCAAGAGTGCGGGCCATCCATCGGCTGTATTCGCGCTTGTCGGCCTGTGCGCGCAGAGCGCGAACAGCCGGTCCCTTGCCGGTGTTGAGCATACGAAACTGAATGCCGGCGGCGTCAATCGCGCGGCCCATCAGGCCGCCGAGCGCATCCACCTCGCGCACGAGATGGCCCTTCGCCAGACCGCCGATGGCGGGATTGCACGACATGCGCGCAATGGCATCGAGGCTCAGGGTAAGCAGAAGGGTCCGCGCGCCCAATCGCGCGGCCGCGTGGGCAGCCTCGCAACCGGCGTGACCGGCGCCGACTACTACGACGTCATAAACCTGTTCACGCAAGGCGGCCATACAGAAGCCTGCGGGCAGGTCCGCGAACTAAGAACTTCGCTCGCTGTGCCCGCGATTAGGAAAAACTCAAAATCCATTTGCCCTTCAATGGAGGGACACTTTTTACGGCATCCACGGCGAAATCCCGTCGAGGTGCAACCCGACCCCCCAAATGGATTTCTTCTACGGCATCCATACCGAAGCGATATGCCACAAAAGCAAGACCGCCCCGACGATGAAAATGCATCCCTCTCCTACGCCGCAAACAACGCGGCGTCGGAAATCAGCAGCGGGTAATCGGTCGCTGGCAGGCCGCTCAACGTCCATATCTCGCCTTTCTCCGCCGCTTGCTCGATCCGATAGACCTGGCCGGTCAGAGGATCGGCAAGCACAGGATGGCGAAGCCGCGCCCTGGCGGCCAACGTAATTTCGATCCGCACTGGTTCGGTGTCTTTCATCAGATCGAGCGGCCGCCAATACGCAAACAGCGGATAATCGTTGCGTAGAAAAGCAGCCGAGATCATCGCCGGAAGGCCCGACGGCCTGGCCGACTTTTCGCCGCCCGCCGACGGCAGGCCGCTGAATGTCATCAGCATATCCGCCGGACGGGCCTCGCTGTCGAACAGTGCGCACAGCGCCTGATAGGCGAAATACGACGGCTTGCGCTCGTAGGTATTGCCGCGCAGGATGCCTTTGAAGTTAGTTTTCCCGCTTTGGCCCGACGACCAGATGTAGTTGACCATGTCCACAGTGTGGAAATACGACGTGAGTTCGATGCCGAGACGCAGATCGTTGAGAATGCGCCGCAGGAGCCATTTTGCCTGCCGCGCTTCGTTCCAGTCGAGATCGGCGAGGGCTCCGCTGCCGCCCTTTTGCGAGGGGCAGCCGTTCTCGCCCTGCCACAGACCGAGCGAGGGCTTGTGCGCGGCGATCGCGTCGCGCAGCGCGCTCACGTCGGCCTCGTAGTTGGCTTCGGGAACCGCGCGATAAGGATGATAGGAAATCTTGTCCACATAGTTGCCCATGCCCAACGCCAGACACTGGCGGAGATAGTCCTTGGGCACTCCGGCGAAGGCGCCGCCGATGATGACCGCCTTAGGGACTCGTGCACGGATTTCCGGAGCCGTGATTCTTACCATCTCGACGTAGTCGTCGGCACGGGGCTTATGCGGCTGCCAGAAGTTGGTGATGTTCGGCTCGTTCCAAATCTCCCAGTGGGCCACGCGGCCCGCGAAGTGCTCGGCCATTTTGCGAACATAAGCCACCCAGGCCGCTTTGGCTTCGGCTGTGAAAATCGGCGCCCACCCCACCGCCGATTCGTGCGGCGCGTCCGGCGTATAGAGCCGGTTGCCGTAGCCGAGGTTGAACCACGGCTGAATGCCAATGCGGCGAAGCGAGTCCACGACCTCGTCGAGCCAGGCAAAATCATACTCGCCGCGGGTGCGCTCGGTGCGCGCCCAGCCCGTCTGGCAGCGGGCCCACTTGACGCCGAGTTCGGCGAGGTGCGGATAGGTTTTTTCGGGCTCGAACATTTTGCGGTCGAGCGTCTCGAACCCAATGGAAAGCGGCGATGCGGCGATCGAAATCGAAGGCCGCGGTTTAATTTTGCCGGCGACCTCGAGGCCGAAGTCGGCCGGTGGATGCGGCTGTCCAAACCCGCGCGCCGCCTTGAACAGCGCGGATGCGGCGGCCAATCCGCCGGCGGCGGCCAGAAAGCCCCGACGTTTCATGCACGTGGTCTTCATCGCGTTCCCTTTCCGGTGCGTAATGCTTCAACAGGTCTCCCAGCGTGGGCCGACCTGCCGCAAACAGAAGTTGGAACTAAATTCCCTTCAAATTCGCCCCGAAGGATGCTGGCTGACAGCACTTTGCGCTTCACATCCTACGCCATCGCTACAATTTCCTGTTGGACGGGGTCCCACCGCACCGTGCGTTTTTGCTTGTAAGCCTCGACGGACATGATGCACGTGACGGCCTCGATAAAGGCCTCGTCCTCGTTGTCCTTGGGTTTGCCGCCGTTGCGGATGCAGTTGAAAAAGTCCTGCATGTGGCTCGGCTGCGGCGGCGTTTTCTCCGGATCGAACTTGATGAACGGTTTGCCTTGCTCGATCTTGCCTTTGTCCATGTCGGGCTTGTAACGGACGGAATTGCGTTCGGGATAAACGGCAAAGTCGGTCGTGCCGCTCCACATCATGACGGCGTCCTTGCCGCGGATTTCCAGTTCCTGCCCGAACTCCATGCTGTTGAACGTGCAGGCATAGGTCAGCGTGCAGCCGCGCTGCAGGTATTCGTACGTCACGTTCCAGATGTCAGGCGCCTCGCGGCCGTCCTTGAGAAGACCGACCTGGCCGGAGCAGCAACAGGTGTCGGGAATGCCGTAGCCGAGAATGAACTGGGCGAAATCGAACGAGTGGGAGAGCAAATCGCCGGCAATGCCCGTGCCGTAATCCCAATAGCACCGCCAGTGCCAGAAGCGCTCGAAATCGAAGTCGCGCGTCGGGGCCGGACCGAGCCAGCGCTTCCAGTCCAGATCGTTTTTCACCTGGGCGGGGTCGGGCCGGTCGAAAATGTTGTAGCCGCCGAACCAGCGCCATTCGTCCTTGCCCAGAGCGCGGTTGCGAAAGGTGCCCGTGCGGACAAACGTAATCGGGCCGAGAACGCCGCTCTTGACAATCTCGATGGCGGGAATGGCCGCCGCGCTTTCGCGCGAGTTGTGCCCTAACTGCATCACGATCTTGTTCTTCTTGACAGCGGCATACATGGCCTTGGCCTCGGCGAGCGTCCGTGTCCAGCATTTCTCGATATAGACGTGCTTGCCTGCGTTGGCTGCATCAATGACCATCTGCGCATGCCAGTGATCGGGCGTAGCGATGACGACAGCATCCACAGCGGGATCGGCCAGAAGGTCTTTGTAGTCGAGATATTCGCGAACACTGGGGTTGTTGCTGCGCTCGACGCCTTTTTTGAGGTGCGGCTTATACACGTCGCAGACGGCGACCACCCTGGTGTTGGGAATCGGATCGCGCTTGTCCGAACCGGCGACCTGCTGGATCAGTTCGCCGCCGCGAACCCCCAGGCCGATGTGCCCGACGCCGAGGATTTCTTTGGGCGACCTGGCCGCCAGCACCGCCGGCGAGCCGGAGACAAGCGCGGCCGCAACAGCTGCACCGGTGCCCGATGCTTTGATGAAACTTCTACGATTCAATTGCTTGTTGCTTTTCATTTCTGATTCCTCCGGTCTGCCATGTAGTATAACACCGATGGAGGATACGCGAGCACTAGTCCCAAAACAAGCGTATTCTTTGGTTGTTTTGGCAACCCTTTATTCTTCAGAATGGGGGGAAGGGAGATGGTAAAAAGGACGTCCAACGGGCCTGATAGCGACCTGATAGCGAAAGGATTAAAAACGGCTAAGACAACATGTCCTTTTTGTTTGACATGAGCGCCCGCTCTGCACGATACTCGCAGTTGGTGTGCGGTCGAAAGTCATAAAAAGGAAGGGGGGAATGAGAACTGAAATCACAGGGGACGGCTCAGGCGTCCGACGGGCAGGGGTATACCTGGTCTTCCATGTAAATGCCCTTATATGATCGCACATAAATAATCAGGGGACCATCGTGACGCGTGCAGCAGATGCCAAAGAGAGCGATATATCGCAGTGAAATTTATCACGGTGCGGCCTGTTCGGCGGGGCCGTAGTGTGGAGGATGAGTGATTCTTGCCGATCAGTAATCATTATTTCGGAAAGGAAACAAAGTCATGCGCAAAAAAGCATTTACGCTCATTGAACTCTTAATTGTCGTCGCGATTATTGCCATTCTCGCTGCTATCGCGATACCCAATTTCCTCGAAGCCCAGGTGCGGTCGAAAGTGGCCCGCGCCCAAAGCGACTTGAGGCAGATTGACACGGCGGTCAAAGCCTATTATGTGGACTGGAACAGCTATCCTACGGGTGTGTCGTGGAGTGCCGCATCCACCCGGATGGAATATCGGCCGGGGCCCATGTGGCGTCAGCTTTCGACGCCGGTTGCCTACTTGACCTCTGCATTCCGCGACGCGTTTGTCAATTACGGCACGCACAGCAGCTCCGTCCAGGCGGGCGATGGCGATTTATTGGACCCGTTTTATCAGTGCGCCGCGGGCTATTTGGGCCCGTGGATTGACCGCAACCAGCCGATGAGCGAATGGATGGGGATGAGCTACGGACCGGACAATGCGGACGACACCAATCTCAACAGCCAGTATCCTTATACGCGCGATGCCATGCCCTATGATCCGACAAATGGCACAGTCAGCTGGGGCGACATTTATCGCCACGCCGGCAAGGTTCCGGTGAATTTTATCGCCGGCAGCAAACCCCACGGCTCCAATGCGGACAACAGCAACAACCGCGGCGCTGTGGACCCTTACAGCTGGTCGCGGTAAGGGATAAGGACGATTTCCACAGGGGCAGGAAACTAAGTTTTGCCGTGCAAAAGGGCGCGAGCCGAACTCGCGCTCTTTTGTTTTGATATTTGATCCTAAAAGCGGCGGTTGGACGCGAGAGGTTGGCAGCGGCAAACCAGAAGATCGAGGCTCTCGCCAATCCGACAAGGTCTTGACCGATTTACCCATTGCGCGACGGTAAGAACGGACAGGTTGGCTCTGAAATCTCCCACCCGATATCCAGCTTCTTTACGCGCCTGTCGGAAGGCGTATGTAGTTCCCACTTCAGCGGGCGATGGAGCGCCAAAAAACCCACGAAAGCGGGAACTCCATGCACCCCGCATGATGTTCTTGGGGTTTTCCGACAGGGTTCCTGGGATCAAATAACACTCGAACAAGTGCTACGGCTGATACTGCTGCCAGCGGCGTGCGGCGGCGCTGGGCGATGTGTCATAGACAATCTGAAGCGTGCGGCTGGCAGCCACCGCGCCCGCCGTGGTCAAACAATCCACGACCACCGTGTTCAGACCTGGCTGCAGGGGGAGAGTATAGCTGCCCCAATTGCCCGTCAGCGCCTGATAGCCGGCATCGTGACCGTTGACTCGCACACGGCGGGTCAGCGCAGTCAGGCCGCGGCCGCTGAGCTGGACGGCCGGCTGCGAGGCGACGTATAAATTGCCCACCTTCTGCGCGCCGGAAACCTGGACGGTCAGCTGGCGCGAGATCACGCTCTCCAGATAGGCGATTCGCGCCGAAACGTAGCTGGCCAGCTGCGGGAGGGTGAGCGTGTCGCGCGCCACGCCTGCGGCCGGCGACGACTCGAAGCCAGAGTAGGGGGCCACCGACTGAATCAGCGGCAGCATGATGTCGAGACGATAATGATGATCCAGCATTTCCTGAATATAGTAGAAGTATTTGGGCGTAAAGTCCGGATTTTCGATAAAGCGGCGCACGCGCGGCAGCGTGCAGGCGAAGATGGTCTGCGTCGGGTGCAGATTGGCTGAGTCGAGGTCCCACGGCAGGAGCACGGGGCGCGGAACGGATGTGCCGTTCGGCTCGAAATACATATAGTAGTCGTCGCCGCGCGTATTGTAGATGTCCGTCTCCTCGATATTCATCATCGCCAGACACGCCCAAAACCGCAGCCACTCCTCATGGTTGATGTATTGGTGCATGGCCGCAGTGAAGGATGCATCCGGGGTATTGGTAAACACATCGCAAAGACGAATGACGTCGGAGAAATCATCGGCGGCCTCGTTGGTATGCTTCTCGTATGCGCGCCGGTAGCGGTTTTTGTCCGGCCCGTAGTAGGTAAGATCAGCCTGTTCGGTCGCCGAGATATATACGCCGCGATACAGATTGCCGTCGAAACGGCCGGGGAACCACTGGCGGAGAAAGTCCTTGTTGATGTCCTGCATCTGGATGCGCCAGCCCATCATGGGCAAATTGGGTTCGCCGGCGGGGTTGCCATCGTAAAGATAATACGTGTTCTTGTCCTGATACTTGAAGACAAGATAGGCGTATTGCGTCGCCGGGGCGGGCAGTCCTGCACGGCGCATCAGGTCCATGTCGAGGAACTGGCAGCGAATCCACTGGGCGTTGAGATTCATGTTTTCCATACCGTGATATGGTTCTTGAGGCGTGAACTGAACGCGGTAGGACTTGCGGGCGGCGCCGCGCGAGCCCTTGCCGCGCAGGCGCACGCCGACGTTGTAGTATATCTCGTTGCCGCAGATGAACGTCGCATTCCGCAGCACATTGCTCAGTCGGTTGACCGGGTCGTGCAAGGTCACGTGGTCGGCGGCCTTCATGATGATTCGATACACCGGCGAAGTTGTCATCATGGCCTGCCCGTCCACCTGGAGGAGAAAGTTTGCCGCCGGGGCGGAAGCGGGGATTGTGCGCGTCTGGAGGGCGTCGTCAAAGGCTCGAATGTAGAACTCGAGAATACGGCCCTGCGGCTGCGGCGGGAGCGTCGCACCATAAACGCCGTCGCCCGCCGCGCCATCGCCGTGCAGCCCGTCGTCGAGCATGACCTGCTGGGTAAAAGGCGGCGACGTTGCCTCGTCTTTGTAGGAGATCTCCACCCACACCACAGCCGAATTGTCATAGGCCCGGACGGTCACCGTGATCGGGTCGGTTGGGCGCGGAACGGGCGGGCTGTGGCGCGGGGAGACCAGAAAGGGCGGCGGATTGGCCGCATAGCAGGAGTTTCGAAATCCCGGCGTTTCGGACGGGCTGCTGGCCGCCCAGCTTTGTGCCACATCGTTATCCAATCGGGGGTGAATCAGCTCGAGCGACGCACCGCCGCCGTCGGCGGCCTCGGGCCAGTAGCCGGCGTCGTCGTATGCCACACGGTCCACCAGCGCGGCCGAGGCATCGTAGAGCAGGATCGTTTCGCCGCCATTGGACAGCTGCCCGCCGTAATTGCCGGTCACCGTGGCCGTGCTGCCGGGGTAGCGCGCACGAAACGAGGCAACGGACTTGGCCACGACCAGATAGCCGCCGGGCCCCAACGTCTGGCCGGCGGGGAATGTATAGGTAACGGCATCGGCTAGCGACCAGCCGGCCAGCGAAACGGTCGTCGCGCCGGTGTTGTATAACTCGATATACTCTTTGCTCTCATCGTCGTCCGGCGGATGATACATGATTTCGTTGATAACGACCGTCGCCGCTGCGGACAAAGGAGCGAAGGATAAAATGAGCATACATGCCAGTGGCCTCATCCGTTGAATGCGGCGGCGGCGGCAATGTCGTTCTTTCTGCATGCGGCCCAACCCAAACCCCATCCTGCGCAATAATCGCCTTGCGCACTGTAAAAATGTTTATGCGCGCGTCGCGGTGCGATGACAAGCAAAAATGCGGAATGCGGCTTTCCGCCGTTCGTGGACATAGAACAAAAGAAACCCCGGCCGGAAGAGGAAGTCGCCCGGCCGGGGTCAATTCAGGAGCAAGAGCGCGGCGGATTAGCGGTAATTCTCCCAGCGCTGCACGTTCAGACTCGGCTGGAACGTGATGCTGGTCTCGTTCGAATATCCGCTTTCGCCCGTCACGTTGAACGCCCGCACGCGATAATGGTAGGTTTGCCCGACCACTACGCCCGAATCCATGAACCTCGGCGTATTGTGGCGCACCTTGCCGATGTCCTGATACGTGCCGGTGTCGCCGACCTTGCGCTGGATCGCATAGCCGTTGGCATTGGCCACGCCCTGCCAATCCAGCTGGACGGAAATGCCCGACTTCACCGAGGTCAAGTTGGTGGGAGCCGCCGGAGCATTAGTGCCCGCCGTCACGTTGTCGCCGATCAGCCACTGCACGGTTCGCTGGAGCAGGTAAATCCCGTTGGCCGTCGGGTTATCCAGCGTGAACTCCTGATAGCCGAGAATCGCCCGGCGCTTTGGGCTGACGTAGGGCTGCGCCGCGGCCGGGGTCATGAAACCGCTTTCACCCGCTTCCGCCACAGCCAGCGTGACCGACGTGGGGTTGGGATTCAACGGCGTGACCGGATAGCCTGCCAGCTTGATCACCGACGACCCGAAGGTGCCGGTTCCCGCGCCGATGACCGGGGGCGACGCGCCGCCGCGCCATAGCTGCAGGAACCCTTGCGGGAAGATCGAGGTAATCGGGTGCGTCGTGGCGACGATGTTGAAGCCCAGACCGCCGGCGGCGCTGCTGGTACCCGTGCAGAAATACATGTCGGAGTTTGGCGGCGCCGTGTTGTTGAACATGCCTGTCTTGGTCATCAGGATGGGAATGTCATCTTTGGTGTGATAGAAGATGTTCCCCTCGGCGCCGACCGATTGCGAGATGAACAGGAGCACGCCGTGATTCGTAGTGAACGAGGTGGCTTCGGCCGGATCATTTTCCAACAGCGTCCGGATGGGATAGCCGAGGCCCTTGACGCTAATCGGGCCGCTGGTATAGCCAACCGTTCCCAGAACATTGCGCGCAACATTGTCATACAACGGGGTGGACGACTGGAACTTCACGTAAATAATCGGCTTCGCGTCAAACTCGTCCAGGTTGACCGTGCCCATGATCTGGGTGACAAAGCCCGCCGCATCGGTCGTGGTTCCCGAAAACTGCGACGAGGTATTCACGTTGGCTTTGGGCAGAACGGAGTAGCGCAGCACGGTCGTGCCCGTGAAATTGAGGTTCCAGGTGATTTCGCCCGTTCCAGCGTTGAACGTTCCCCCGTGGCTGATGTCCGAAGCAGTCCAGCCCGCCGGAATTACCTCGCGGACCACCAGGGGATTGCTGTTGGCGCGATGCACAATGGTAATGGTGGCGGTCGTTACATCGCCGATCTGATAGAAAGGCGACCCGAATGCACGCGTGGCCGAAACGACAGAGGCCAGCTGGACCGACGAAAAATCCACCGTCGGCGTCACACCCGCCGCCCACTGGCAGGCGCGCAGAAGGAGCACCACGCCCGCACTGGTCGGATAGTCCATGGCGTTGTTGTGGTAACCGAGGTTGACGCGGCGCGCCGGAACCGGGCCGCCCTGAGCCGGCCGGACGTTGGCGCCAGCATCGGCGGCCACCAGCGGGAACCGGTTGTCCGTTGCGGACAGTGCCGCCAGACGCCGGACATCGGGGCCGAGAGGCAGATTGGATGTGCCGCCTTGGGGGGGCGGATTCGGCGGCCGGTTCTCAAATAGCTGAATTGTCGTGCCCGATGTAAAGATGCTGGTAATCGGATGGGTGTTGTCCACAATCAGGACATGGGTCATCGGATTGACTTGCGAAGCACTATCCGACAGGTTCATTTCGGATCGCCGCCGGCCGGCATAGTTGTTATTGGTGTCGTCGTCGTAAAGCGCCTGCTCGGTCATAATCACGCCGATCGGATCGTCCGAATGGTCGTCAATATTTCCGGAACTGATGGTTTGGGAAACAAAAATCAAATCTGCATCCGCTGCTGTATAAGTTAGTTGATCCTGTTTTTCCTGCACCTCGGTGACCGTCCAGCCCAGGCCCATGATGCGAAAACCCTCGTAGGTCACGTAGCCGGAGGTGGCGATCGCACGGATGATGTTCACGTCGGCGGTGCCATAGTCGGCGGCGCCGGAGTTGCGGATGAAAATCACCCGCTTGGGCTGCGCCCACAGCGACTGCGCCGCGAGGGACGCAACCAACACTGCCAGTATGCACTTTCCTTTCATTTTGCACCTCGTTGGGAATAGGTAAAATGGGTCAGGAATCAGCCTTTCCCTGGCTTGTCATGACTCCTGACGGGGAGAAAGCGGCTGTCCAATCCTCCTTTTTTAAAAGAATGCGCTGACTCCGCGTCCGGCCGAAACAATAGACGGTCACTTGGACGCGGCGGCAAACAATACGTCAAACTGCGGACCGGCAGGCTTCACGCCGCCGACACGATAGATGTCGCCAAAGCTGACCGTCCCGTTGGTCGGATCGTAGATTTGCGAGAGCACCGCGTTGACGCCCGTTTGATTCATGGCGCCTTCCGGATTGCGCGTCGGCGGCCACGGATACGAGTTGATGTTCGTATCGTCCACGGCATCGGGGCCCACCGAACGAATGAGAAACGTGTCGGCCGGCATGCCGCGCGGGTTGGGATTATTCGGCGGTCCCGTGGAGACCTTTTCGGTAGCCGAGCCGGCGCCGAACTCGAACATCGGCTTCATCCAACCGGGCGAGTCCTTGTAGCCGCCGAACGAGTCGTTGGGGAGCGTGGTAATATAGGCGATGGGCGAAGTCAGAAACCTCAGCCCCTCGACGTAGGTCGGCTGCTGCATGTTATCGCCGGCGTCCTTATAGGTGTAGGTGTTCCAGTCCACCATATAGGCTTCCTGGGCTGTTGCGATCGAGCGCATGTCCGACTTGGCGCGCGAAACCTTGGCGCGCACCTGCGCCTCCAGGAAATTGGGGATGGCAATCGCCGCCAGGATGGCAATGATCGCCACGACAATCAGCAGCTCGATCAGGGTGAATCCTTGTTTCCGGTAGGTCTTCTTCATGATCCTTGCTCCTTTATATTGGGATTATATTGAAATAAATAACTCCCATCCCGCTCATTCTATTGGCAATTCATCCCTGAATTGCCGTGGGATGTCAACAAAAATCAGCATGCATTGTATGTTTGTATTACAAGCCGACGGTCTTTCACCCCCTCGCCCGGTTTCGATTATTGCTCATACAGTTCCCAGCGCCGCGTGCCCAAGCTCACGCCCGATTGCGGCGTTGCCGACAATTGATTGGAGTTGGGGCTTTCTCCCGCCGCGTTGTAAGCACGGACCACAAAATAGTAGGTCGTTCCGTTGGTCAACCCCGTGACGGTGGCCGTCAACTGTGTGGTCGTGCTGGTCGCGAGCGTATACGGCCCACCGCTCGTCTGGCTCCGATACACTCGATAACCGTCCACGATGCCCGACGCGGCTGTCCATTCCAGCATCACCAGCCCGTCGCCGGCCTGCGCACGCGTCAGCGTCGGCGCGCCGGGCGTGGTAACGGCCGTAGCCGCCAATGCGGCAATCTCCGCCGCGCTCAGAGCGCGGTTATACACGCGCACATCATCCAGATTGCCCTTCCAACCCACATTGGTGGCACCGGCGCGATTGCCAATCAGGACCCCCAGCGTGTTGTTGTAGTGCGTCGTACGAACCGTAGCCGACGTGCGGCTCAGCCGCCCGTTCAGATAAATCTCCATCGCTACGCCCGGCCGGAACACGCCGGCCAGATGGAACCACTGATTCAGCGGGACAGGGCCCGAGGTCAGGCAGCTGAGGTTGGTGGTCGAGTTGGACGCGATCTGAAAATTGCCCGGCCGCACAATGCCGCCCGACACGCCCTCGACGCAAAGCCCCCAGCAGCGCTGTCCGCTGCCGCCGCCCTTGGCCACGATCCGCGGATTGTTCGTCGTGGTCGTCAGATACGCCCAGCCGGCCAGCGTCAGGGCGCCGGTGATCTGGAGCGGCGGGCTGTCCGGGACAGTAATGTAGTCACTGGCCCCGCCGCCAAATTTCATGGCGCCATTGTTGACGCCCAACCGGTCGGACGTCGGGGTCACATTCCCGTTGAGCGTGCCGTTGAGGTTGTTTCCGCTGATGTCGTTGCCGTTTCCGTCCAGCGGCCAGTGAGCCACCGGCCCTTGTGCGAGAACGGGCAAACCGGCAAGCCCCATCCACATAGATAGCAGCATACACACGAGATACGCTCTCTGTATTTTCATTACCTTCTCCACTTGTCTGGCAATCTCCATTTGTCGGGCATGAAAGATGTCTTGTCTAGCAGTATAAACGGCACTCCTACAGCCCCAGCATCTGTTCCTGGTTTGTCCCGGATTCACCTCCTTTCTGCTCTTGAAATGCACAGGAGCGGAAGGCGACGTCGTACGGGCATACTGCATGAGGCATTTCAGCACGATTGGGCGCGATTTCCTGCCTCTGTCGCGCAAAAGCAAATAACCCGATCTGCGTTGCTTCATGGCTGTTTTTCCCTTACGGCCTGCTTTGCTCAGATCGGTACAGCCATTTCTTCTTATCCCAACGCCCGCGCGGTGATCAGCATTTCTCTTTGTTCGCGAAGCATCTGGTCTATGCGATCGCGGGTAATTCTGAAATGAGCGCGCATCAAACGCTCGGCCGTCTCGCCGTCGCGCTTCTCCAAAGCCTCGATAATGGCAACATGTTCGGGCAGCGTCTCGGACGGGGGCCGGATCAGACCGCGCTGATAGGCGATCAATTGAATATTGCCCAGCACTTCCAAATTGGCGAGAATGCGGTTGCCGCTGATCTCGACGATTCGCGCGTGAAACCGGCGGTCGGCCGTCTCGTACTGCTTCAGATCAATGCGGTCGCGGTCGGCCAGAAACGGCGCAAACAGCGAGCGGATTTCCGCCATTTCGGCATCGGTGATTCGTTCGGCGGCCAGCCGCGTGGCTATGCTCTCCAACGCCTCGCGGCAATCAAACGCATCTCGGATTTCCCGAAGGTCCATGCGTTTGACGAAAACCCCCCGCCGGGGAATGGACTCAACCAACATTTCGCTCTCGAGCATCTGCAGAGCCTTGAGGAGGGGGGTGCGGCTGACGCCGAGCCGTCGGGCAACCTCTTCCTGCGTGATTTTCTGACCGGGAGTCAGAACATTATTCAGAATGAGCGCTTTTATTTTTTGATAAACAAGCTGGCTCAGGCCGACATGGTTCAAATCGCCACCGATTTCTTCCTGCATGAACGTATGGTCCTTATGGGCTTGTATTAAATAATTTTTAAGCATTTTGTATTTTGAATACAATTCTGTATACAGAATTCTCAGCTTTGATCACCTGTCAAGCAATTTTTTTCAAAAAATTGCTTCCCGCCCGCGGGCGCTGTCATGACGGTTTGTGGATCTGCCGGTTGAAAGTTTCGAGTTCCTCAGGCGTGTTGACGTTCACCAAGCGCTTCGTCAGCACTTCGGGGATCGTTCGCCAGGCGGGTTCCAGAGAGCGCACTATCGGAGACAATGCCAGACGATTTTCCGCGAGGCAGCGTTCGATCGTCCCGCGCCAGTCTGCGGGAAAGAGCCCAGGCAGGGGGTCGAGCTTTCGACCCATCTCGGAACGGAAAAACACGCCGCGGGGGGCGCGACGGACGCCGGAGCGACGGTCATGTTCGCGAATCTCGGCGTCACGTTCCACCAGCAGGCGCGCACAAAACAGGTCTAGACGCGGTTGATCGCAAGCCGCCACCAAATAACGATCATCCTCGACAGCCGACATCAAAGCGTCCAAACCGGCCAGCGGCCCGCATCCGGGACGCCGGTCGGCAACCCGCTGCACGCCGAGTCGTTCGGCTATGGCACAGGCCGGCCCATCGCCAACCACGACGATGCGCTCGGCCAGCGGGCGCAAGTTCTCGACGACATGTTCGAGCATTGTGCGCCCGTCGGCCAGTATAAGGGCGGCCTTGGGCTGGCCGATGCGACGGCCTTTTCCACCCGCCAGGACCGCCACGGTATGCGGCCAGAGGGAGGAGGAGTCCCCGGCGAGCGAATCCTGAACCACGTGGAACATTTCGCCCTCGCGCAATGTCCCGGGCTGCTCCACCCGCAGCATGACGCCGCACCGACCAAAGCAGTCGTCTTTGAGGCGCGGATGGATCGCATCGAGGACATCGCAGGGAATCCGCGGCTCGCTGACGACGAGCACAACGCCCCCCTCGAATTTCAGTCGTTCCCCAGGAAGCATCGCATGGCTGTCAATGCCTTCGACGGTGAGGTTTTCGCCCATCGTCCCCGGCCCCACCGCATAGCCGGCCAGACGGAAGCGTTCGAGTTGGTTGGCGTCGAGCAGCGAGACGGCGCGCCAGGGCCGCAGGTGCTTGGAGT
>JADFCW010000141.1 GCA_017161705.1 Candidatus Sumerlaeota bacterium
GGATGGTTCTGGTCGAGTTCGGCGACCGTGCCCCTGCGCGGAAGCGCCGCGCCGTTGAGTTTCACTTGTGATGGGTTGAAATGGGTTGCGCGGAATTCCAGACGCCAATGGCGCGCCGGGGGCCGGAAATTGCCTTCGACACGACTGATCGTGAACAAGAAACCTGTCGGCTGGTTCTTCTGCGTCAAGCGCGTGCGCAAATAATGGCCCTGTTCATGGGCGAAGGTGATGCCGTCGTCTTCGTAGAGGGTAAAAGACGAATCGGGGCCGGGATAAATCCGGACGGTCAGATTCGGCGTTGTAGAATCGGTCGTGTGCTGGCGAACCGGACCGAGCGGGAGAATGGCCCCGGCGCGCACGAACACGGGCGGCTGGCCCAGCGGTGCATTGACCGCTACCGTCCGCCCGCCCGCAAACGACTGATCGTTGAAAAAGTGGAACCAGGACACCCCGTAGGGAAAATAGACCTGGCGGCTGGTGGCCGATTGCGTACCCACCGGAGCCACGAGAAGATCGGGCCCCAGCAGGAACTCGGTGTCTTGCGAGACTGTCTGCGGATCGCCTTGAAAGTGGAAAAACAGCGGCGTGAGGAGCGGAACACCGGTGCGAGAGGCGGTCTCGAACAGCGTATAAAGATAGGGAAGCAAACGGTAGCGCTGTTCGAGCAAGCTGCGGATGAGGACGGCGTTGGATGGGCCAAAGGACCACGGCTCGCGTGCCGCGGCCGTGCGAATGCAGTGAGTGCGGCACAGGGGAGTAAAGCAGGCGAATTCGAGCCAGCGGATGTAAAGTTCGGCCGCGGGGGAGCCAAAGAAGCCGCCGATGTCGTGGCCGAAACAGTTCTGTCCGCTCAATCCCATACTGGCGGACATTTGGACAGCGACGCGCAAACTGTCGAACGACGTGTTGCTGTCGCCGCTCCAGCCGGCGGCAAAGCGCTGGATGCCGGAATAAGCGGCGCGCGAGAGAACGAACGGCCGCTCGTTGGGGCGGAGTTCCCGCAGGGCGCGATAGCTCAACTCGGTTTGCAGGAGCGCGTAGAGGTTGCGGGCTTCCTCGTCGGTGCGGGGATCGCCGTCGAAAGCATAGCGGGCCTCGGCCATGAAGTTTTGCGCCGGCTCGTTCAGATCGTTCCAGATAGCGCTGATGCCTGTGGCCAAAAAGGTTTTCAATTGTTCGCGATACCAGTCGCGGGCGGCGGTACGTGAAAAATCTATCCAGCTGACATCGCCATAGAAGATGCGGTTCACGAGCGTGTTGCCCGCGCCGTCTTCCAGGAAGTAGCGATTTGCGCGCATGAAGTCCCACAGCGGGTCGCTGTTCAGGACGCAGGGTTCGATGATATTGACGCGGCGGAAACCGCGCGCCGCAAGAATCGAGTTGAAGGTCGCCGGATCGGCGAAGTTCTGCGGATGCCACGTCAACGCGTGCCGCCCGTTCATGTAGTCTATGTCGAGATACAGGGCATCGCAGGGAAAAGACTCGGCGCGGAAACGATTGGCCACAGTCAGGACTTCAGTGGTGGTCATCCAACCATAACGCGAGTGCTGATACCCCAGAGACCAGAGCGGGGGCAGCGGCTGGAAGCCGGTCAGGCGGGCATAGGCATTGGCGACGCTGGTGGCGGCCGGGCCGGCGAACACATAGTAGTCGAGTTCGCCTTTTTGCGCGCCGAATATTACAGTATCGGTCTGCTGCGCGTCCATATTGAAAAACGGAAAAGCCGCGTTGTCGAAAAAAACGCCATAGACCTTTCCGGCACAAAGCCCGTAGTAGAACGGGAACGATTGGTAAAGCGGGTCCGTGTACTCGCTATAGCCGCCGGAGTCGGTGTTGCGGAGGACAAACGAGCGGCCGCGCCGGTTGATCGGGCCGCCGCGCTCGCCCAGACCGAAATAGGCTTCGCCGGGTTGGGCCGCTTTCAACGCCGCGATCAGGCCGGTTTCCACGTCCCAGAGAACCGACGGCGTGCGATCGCTGACGACGGAAGTCGAGTCAGGCCGGTAAAGATGAACCGCAAAAGGCGTTTTGTGAATAAAGACGCGCATGTGCGACGTGGTCATCAGAACATAGGTGGTGTAAAGGATGGGACTGGCGCCGGGAGGGACCAAACCCCGCGGCGAAAGAGCGCCGGTCGTGCGTGTGGTGAATTGCGCATACGGGGTGACACGCACGCGGACGAGGTCAGAGCTGAGCAGCTCGATGCGCGCCCGTCCGCGCGGGGCCAGGGTTACGTCCACCCGATTGAGCGACGCCGAGACGCCGGTCGCATTGCCGGCGTATTCGATGGCGCAGCGGGCGGCTGCCGGCCAGGCGATGGCAAACCCGACAATGCAAAGGCGCAGCAGACGCGGCATCGGCATCAGGTCCCTTTCTCGATCAGCACGACCAGCCAGGGATTCAGCGGCCAGCTGCGCAGCGGTTTGGCTCCCGGCAGCGAGGCCAGCCAGAACAGAAACCGCACGGGCAGGCCGAGCAAGCGGCCCTTCAGCGTTCGGGCACTGCGGATGAACCCCCAGTAGCCGCGCACTGGCTGGGCTTCGACGCGCACACAGCCGGCGGCACGAAACAACCGGCGATAATCGCCTACGGAAAGGAGGAAAGGACTGGTGGGAGGATTAAAACGCGGCGTGTAGCTGCCCGGGCGTCGGCCGTGAAAAATATCGAATGGGAACCAGCGGTTTGGACTGCTGACAAGGATCTTGCCGCCCGGGCGAAGCACGCGCGCCATCTGTTGGGCCAGGGCCGCTCGGCTCTCGCGATAATCCGGCGCCACGCGATCGCTGTCGCCAATTACGCCCACGTGGGGAAACACGCAGCCGCAATAGACGCCGTCGAAGATGGCATCGGGGAATGGTAAGTGCTTGCCATTGGCTAGGAGGAACCGCTCGGGATAGCGGCGGCGAGGCCAGACGTGCGTCCGGTTGCCGCAGTCAATCCCAACGGTGTCGAATCCGGCGTCGGCCAGAAGGTCCACGTCCACGCCGGTGCCGCAACCCAGCGACAGAAGGCGGGCGCCGCCGCCGGGCCAGAAGCGGCGAAACATCGGCAGCCAGTAATTGCGCGTCAGGTCGGCGTTGGATTGCTCTTCGTAATCCATGCACGCCTGATCGGTTGGGTCGTCGAACCGTTCGCCCAGAATGAGGTTGGGAAAGCCGTTTTCGAGCGCGTAGGTGCGTCCGCAGGTGGTGCAGTGCCATTCGTCGTTCAGGGTGGCAAGGCATGCCGGACAGACCACGGGTACGGGAAATCTTCGGTCAGGTTTGCCGGACTCCAAATTGGCCATTCTGTATCTCTTTCACGTACGGTTTCTTTCGCGCAGACTACGAATCCAGCTGGCGGCCAGCAGCACCGCGGCGCGCCCTCCGAGCGCCGCAGCGGCAAACCATCGCAGCGGATGGAACAGCCCCAGGCCGTAGCGCTGGCAGTAGCAGCGAAAAGCGCCGCGATGAAAATCCACGATATGGAATTTGCGCACGGGATGCGGTCGCGGGCCGCTTCCGAAGCCTTCATAGTGGATGATCGTTGACTGCGGATGGAGATAGACTTTGAAGCCGGCCTTGGCCACGCGGTCGCAGAAGACCGCCTCGTGCCAGTAGTAGTAGTCCTCGGCCAGGCCGCCTACTTGCTCATAGACTTCGCGCCGCACGAGCATAGCTGCCGCCGAAACCCAATCCACTTCGAACGGCACACCGCTCGCGAGCTGATCTTTGCACAGATACTGCGCGGCGACCGGGGAGCGCGGAAACAGCCGCGTCAGAATCGAGCGCCGGCCAAACAGCGCGTTCAGCATCGAGGGAAACCGGCGTCCCGACCATTGCTCCGACCCGTCGGGATATATAAGACGGCTGGCAACCACGCCCGCGCGAGGCTCGATTTCGAGAAAGGCGACCAGCCGCGGCACG
The DNA here is from genome assembly GCA_017161705.1 of Candidatus Sumerlaeota bacterium. GTDB lineage: Bacteria > Sumerlaeota > Sumerlaeia > JADFCW01 > JADFCW01 > JADFCW01. The sequence goes on from JADFCW010000141.1 coordinate 3,906, forward strand.
GCATCTTCGAGCAGGATGGTGTCGTCGTTCAGAAAAAACAGGTAGCGCCCCGCCGCGATCTGCGCCCCCTGGTTGGCAGCTTTGCAATAGCCGAGATTCCGCGCGTTGGCAATGACACGAACCGACGGGAATTGATCGGCGAGCATCTGAAGCGTGGGGTCGCGCGACCCGTTGTCCACGTAAATGATCTCGTAGGACAGGCCATTCCAGCGGGCCGTTGCATGGGATTCGAGGCATTTGCGGATGAACTCGGCGCTGTTCAATCCCACCAAAATCACCGACACGTCCACGCGGCGCGCATCCGTCATACTGCTGCTCCTTCTCCCGAGGCCTGCGGCGGCTGCCGCCGGCTCTCGCGCAGCCGTAGCCATGCCTGTTCGTGTAAAATACAGGTCAACCCCGCCACCAGCCACCAGCCTTTGAGCGGAAACCGGAATACATCGCACTGCACTCCATAGACCAACACGGCGATCATGGCAATCTGGCAGGCGGTCAGGAACCATTGCTGCTCGGGCTCGACATTGAGACTCCGCAGAATCCGCACGGCCAGAATGCCGTAGAGCAGCAGAAGGAACACAAAGGCAAAGTGGGTCAGCCAGCCGATGATGCCCAATTCCATGAATGTTTGAAGATATTCATTGTGCACGGTGGTCTGCTCGGGCGCGCGGGCGTGTTTCAAATAGCGGGGAATTTCGTTTTTATTGCCCACGCCGATGCCGAACAGCCAGCTGTTCTCGGCCACGCGCAGGCCGGCGTCCCAATAGCTCAGACGCAGCCGGAGCGTGCTGGAGCGACGGTAAGTATAATTGCGCAATTCCAGAACGCGCTGCAAAATGGGATAGTTCACGAAGGGCAGCGCGATGACCGCCAAGACCAACGCGGATAGAACCGCGGAAAATCTTACGACCAGAAGCCGGCGCACCAGCGACAGGATCAAGACCAGCATTGCCACCAGCATGACCGAGCGAGTGTTAGTCAAAAGTATATTGTATAAGACCACCAGCAGAGATAAAAACAAGACGATACGCCAGTGGCGCGACAAGTGACCGCGCGAGAGAAAAAATGCAAAAAACGGCAGCGTTAGAATCAGGTTGATGCCATAGACCGCGGAATGCGATGTCGAGCCGATCGCCCGCCACACGCCCGTCAGGCTTTCCTCCCATTCCGAACTGTCGAGATGAACCGCTTGAAACCGGGTGCCGGCGGCTCCGATCGCGGACTCCACTATCCGCTCCTTGCCAAAATGCCAATCGAATGTGGTGTACAATGCGATGACGGTTGTGGCGGCCAACCAGAGAATGACACCGCGCCGGGCCAGTTTGAAATCGTTCACAATGTTGAGGATCAGAAAGAAAAACAGAAGGTTGCCGACAATCTGGCCGCACGCCCGCACCGTCCCGTAGAAATCTGTTGTATAGGTCAACGAAACGATCGCCAGGAGCGTATAGGTGGAATACAACCAGAAGGCTACACCGAACCGAACCCGCCATTTGCGAATGGCCGCATGGAGCAGCAGCGCTCCCAGCGTCACCAATCCCACCATCCGCATGATCGAGACAGTGAACTCGCTGGTATCCTCGGTCAGGCGGCCGAAGCGCTCGACCGGAATGAGCAGTGCCGTCAGGTAGTAGCCCCAGAGCGGATTGATCAGGATGACGGCCGTGGCGCCGAGTCCCACCGTAGCGAGAACAGCCAGCTTGGGCGAAATTTGCGTGGCGACAAGAAAGATGGCCAACCCGGCGGCCGTTCCGCCGACCAGGGCGGTTAGAAAATCGAACTTGATTCGTCGCACCACCGCTTGCATGAGAATGGTTTGTCTCCCTGTGCGCGGGTTTTCGCGCAAAACTCCGCCCCGATTATTCTACGCCATATTGTTCCCACCGCCGGGCGGCATTGGCCGGATCGAAAATGAACACGCCGCCGCCTTCGGTGCCGGCATACACAATCCGATGATTGGTGGCGTCAAGGGCCAGCGACGTAACATATGCATTGAATAGACCGTCGTTCATCGGCGACCAATGCTCGCCGTAGTCATGGGTCACATAAACGCCGCCGCCGGCGGTTCCGGCATAAATGGTGCGCCGGTCCAGAGGGTCGGCCAGCAGTGTCAGGAGAAACTGGTGATTCAGCCCGTTATTTTTGGGAGCCCACGTCAGCCCGCCGTCGTCGCTTCGCAGAATTCCCTTGCCGCTGGTGCCGGCCAAAACCAGTGCGGGCGTGAATGGGATGACTTCGATGGCCAGAACCGTCGGTTCGATCTGCCCAAAACCCAGCGGAGCCGACCACGTGCGACCTGTGTCGGAAGAAAACAGCACACCATGTCCCTGTGTGGCGGCAATGACGCGCGATGAATTGATCCCGAAATCTATGGCGGAAATCATGGTCATGCTGATTCCGGCATTGGCCGGCGACCATGTTCCGCCGCCATTGACACTTTTATAGACTCCCCGGCCATTGGTCCCCGCATATACGATATTTGGATTGGTGGGGTCCACGCGCAAGGCGAGCACGGAAAACGAGGTCAGCGCGCTGTCTGTTGCCTGCCAGGAGTTCCCTCCATTGGTGGTTTTATAGACCCCCTGCGTGCTTCCCGCATAGAACACGCCGCTGGTTGTCGGATCGGCGGCCAGCGACTGAACAATGGCCGACGCGGGAATGCCCTGGGCGGCCCGCGTCCAGCTCTGCCCGCCGTTGGTCGAGCGATAGACTTGCCGGTTATAGACGGCGCAAAAGAACCGGCTGGAGTCTTTGGGATCCACAAGCGTCTGTGCGACGGCCAGTTCGGCGGGCAGACCGGCATTGATGCGGGCCCAGGTGTGACCACTGTCGAGCGAGCGAAAGATGCCGTGGCCGTTGCTCGAAGCATACAGTGCGCTGTTGGCCGGATTGATTTCGAGATGGCGGATTTTCGCCCCGGACGTGAGAGTGTTGTCGCAGGGCGTCCAAGTGGTTCCACCGTCGGTGCTGGCGTAAATACCCGACTGTTCCGGTGCGACAAACAGCGTGCCGTAGGTCGGGTCTATCGCCAGAGCGAGGATGGTTCGGTCGGGAAGCGTGGCGCCTAAATCTGTCCAGAGCAGTCCGCCGTCGGTGCTTTTGGCCAGACGCCCGAAAAAGCCGCCTGCATAGAGAGTTTTTCGATTCTTCGGGTCCACGATCATCGAGGAGACGTAGGTAACTTTCTGGCCAAGGTGGGTAAAACTAAATCCCCCGTCGGTGGACTTGGATACGCCCAGGGCCGTGCCGACATAGATGTGATCGGGATGTGCAGCGTCCACGGCGACGTCGAATATGTTGCGATCTGCCAGCCCCTGATTGAACCAGGTCAACCCTCCGTTGGCACTTCGAAACAGACCGGATCGGAGGGAGCCGGCATACAGGATATTCGGCTGCCGGGGATTGATGGCGATCGAGCGAACAAAAACCGTCAGACCCTGATTGGCGGGGGTCCATTCATCCCCTGATGTTGTGGTCTTGTACACGCCGAACAGCGGCGTTCCGGCGTAAAGAACGCGCGAGTCATCGCGCATCTGCTCGATAGGCATGACCCCGCCGAAGGCCAGTCCGTTGTTGCGCGGGCTCCACGATGCCCCGCTGTTGACGGACTTGTAAATGCCGTGATTTTCCAATGATGCATACAGGACGGAGCGGTTTTGCACGTCCAGAAGCAGATGGGTCACGGCGGCGTTCGGAAGGCCCGAGGTGAACGCTGACCACGTCTCGCCGTTGTTTGTTGTCCGATACACGACCCCCAGGCCGCCCGCGTAAAGCGTCGGTGTATTCACGGGATCGGCAGCAAGGCAGAAGATATATGACCGGGCGATGCCGTTGCTTTTTTTCGCCCACTGAATCCCGTTCGAGTCGCTGCGAAAGACTCCTCCGCCTGCGGTGCCGGCATACAGTACCCACGGTTTTCCACGGTTATACTCCACGCACAGCACCGGCGAAGTGATTCCATTGCCCATAGCGAACCAACTAGCCCCGCGATTGGACGAGGCGTATAAGGAGCCGCCGAGCGTTACGGCCAAAACAAGGCTCCAGGGCACGACGCGCAGCCGCAGAACATAGTCTGACGGCAACCCGCTTGACACGGCACGGAAGGTTCGCCCGTCATCATCGGTCTGGAAGACCTGTCCGGCGTCGCCGCCGAAGTAGGCAACGCCGTCCACGGCGGGATCGGTCGCCACGGCAAAGACAATCGCAGGAATCGGCGTATCGGTGGCCAACCGCCAGGTAAGTGCGCGATCGCGGCTGACAAACAAGCCTGCATTGGTTCCGGCATACAATGTCCGGGTGGAAGTCGAGCCGGAGGCCTGCGCGAGCGAGTAGATTTGCGTGGGAACAATGCCGGTCGAACACAGTGTCCAGGTTTGGCCGAGATTTTCCGTTTTCCAAACCCCGGCGGTCTCGGTGCCGGCGAACAGCCGCGTTCGCTGCGTCGGATGCGGCTCGATCCGAAAGACGGCGTGATCGAACAACGGGTCGCGGCTCCAGACACTATCGGCCGTGTTCATCAGGGCGCGCGTGGTGCGGAATACACCGCGGTCCATGCCGGCCAGCACATAGGTCTGGCCTTGATAGGCGACGGTGGCCATGGCGCCGACAAAAGAGTTTTGCATCCCCTTTTGCATGGGGACAAAACCCCATCCGGTGTTGGGCTGCGGTGTTCCGAGGTAGTTGCCGAACACGGTGGCAATCTGGATGACCGAGCCGTCAGGATTGACCGTAAGCAGACGGGCGGACTCGCCGGTGTAGAGCACCCAGTGGCCCGGACTGTCGGCATTAGTGCGATAAGTTCCGCTAGTGGTGCCGGCGAAAAGCCCGACCGCCGGCGGCAGCGTCGTGAGGTGGTTGACCAAAACATCGGGCAGGTTGGCCGAGATGTTTTCCCACTGGGCAGCGTCGGCGCGGCGGCGGAATGCGCCGGTGCCTGTGCCCGCATATAAAAGATCGCGCTGGAGGTCATAAGCCAGCTTGTTGACGGCGACCTCGCCCATCCCCTGATTGTAAGCCTGCCACGACGCCCCTCGGTTGGTGCTCCGATAGACCCCCCGGTTCAGCGTCGCCAGATAGACGCTGCCGGACCGCAGCGGATCGAACAGAATATCCTTGCCGACGAGATCGAGTCCGCCGCTGACCGCCGTCCATGAATCGCCGCGATTCGTGCTCTTATAAATGCGCTGCGATGTGCAGGCGAGCACCACCGTCGAGGTGAAAGGATCCACGGCCACCGATTGAATGTTGGTATCGGATAAACCGGTGTTGATCGCCGTCCAGGTTTGGCCGTTGTTATCGGAGCGAAAGAGGCCTTGTTCAAATGTGCCCACATACAGAACGCCTGGACGGTGTGGATCGGGGGCCACGGCAAAGACCGACAACGAGGAAAACGGCGAGGGGATATGGCGCCACTGGACGGCAAAGTTGTCGGAGCGATACAAGCCGCCGAAATACGTGCCGGCATACAGGCGAAACGGCTCGAACGGATCGCGCGCCAATGAAAAGACCGTAGCCCCCTCCGGCCCCACCGGCCGCCAGAGCCCCTCGGCCGACTGGCCGGAAGCGGCGCCAAAGGCGCCGCAAAGCAGACAGGCAAGGAGTGTCCGCGCAGAACGCGCAAAGGATTTAGGAGCGCGGCCCACCATGCAATATTCCTATCTGGCCGGCGGGCAGGGCGCGAAAGGTCCCCAAATACGCAATGCCGTCGAGGCCCAATAAATCCTCGCGCCGCTCGATGCGGTCGTCGAAATACTCGCGCAGCAATCCCAGCACAATTCCCACAAACAGGCCCAGCGGAATCGAGATGGCCATAATGAGGACTTTGCGAGGATAGACCGGTTCGAGGGACTGTTGCGCCCCGCCGAGGGGAATTACATTCGCCACTCGGCTTTGGTTGAGTTCCTCATTGATGCGGGCGTCTTCGCGGCGGCTCGAATACGTGTAGTAGTTCTGTTCAGCCACGGTGCGCCGGCGTTCCAGCATGGCCAGCCGGTCTTCGACGGCATTGAGGGCGTCGAGCTGCTTTTGGATCGCCGCGGCCTGTTCCTTGAGCTGGGCGATGGAGATTTCCAGCCCGTGCAGGAGCATGCTTTCCAAGCGCTCGATTTGGACGTCCACTTTTTTGACCACCTGATTGTCGGGCGCATGAGAAGCCAATAGACCGGCCCGTTCGATCTGCAGGGATGAGATTTTTTCTTTGACCGAGGCGACCGAGGGATTGGGGACAACGTCGGTGGCCAGCGCCAGCGGGGCCACGGCTTTGTCTGCGGCCGCGTCCGGCTTGGCCGGCGCGACCGGCCGCCCTTGCGTCAGCAAGGTTCGCTCCGCTTCGGCATAATCTATCTTGGCATATAAATCATGCAACCGCTCAAGAAGTAATTTGCGCTGATTCTCAATGCTGCTGACATTGGCTTGCGACCGCAACGCCTGCCGCTCGGCATCTATCGTGTCCAACTCCTTTTTCATGTCGTTGACTTGTTGATCGAAAAAGGAGACCACCTGCGCGACCCGGCGGATCTCGAAGTGTTTGTCGAGAAAGAACTGCACCAGCGTATTGACCGTCCGGACGGCCAATGCCGGATCGGGCAAACGCAGGCGGACTATAATCAGGTCCGAGTCCTTGGCGTGCTCGACGATCAGCGCATCCTGTACGAGACGGATGACCTTCTCCCGCTCGGTCAGACGCTTGCGGATGTTCAACCAAATCAATATCTCGCGCGCCTGTTGCTTGGTCCAGCGGGCGGTGCGTTTGATATGGTATTTTACGGCCTGCAGCCGGGTGACGGGTTTCGGCAGCTCCAGGGCGAACGCCTCGACGCCGATCTTGTCCACCGTCGCCTCGATCAAGGGCCGCGACCGCAGCATTTCAATATTCGAGTTGATCTCCTCGCGCCGCACGCCCGTTGTATAGATCATGCCTTTCCCGGCCGTCGGCGGCGCTTCGGTGTTCTCGCGGCCGAGGGTAACCAGCAGCTGCGTCTCGGCTTCGTAGCGTTCGGTCATCAGTTGCAGCAGCCCATAGACCGCAAGGACCGTGACCAGTGTTACCAGAGCGACTAGGAACCAGCGCTTGCGAAACACGCGGCGAATCTCTTTCCAAACATCGGCCTGTGTCTCGATTTGTTCAAATGGCAGAATGCTCATGTGTTACCCCCATCAAGGAGTGGACCGAACCATATCCACTGGAAGAAAACGCCTCCGCGGGACTTCCATGGCAAGAAGTATGTTTCAGCCGCCGAGGAAAGTCAACAAGGGAAGCAACTTTCCATACCGCGTTTTATAGGGCTTCTATTTCGGGCGACTTATGCCGCGACCAATAGAAAGCAGCGGCCTGTGCAAGGACGGCTTTCAATACCCTCGATGCGGTGGTCACCCAGGCTGCGCCAACAGCCCCATGGTCGCGGATAGCATAGTAATATGCCACGCCGACGGGAAGCAGCAGGATGCTCTCCATGGCTACCAGAAACGCGGGCCGAACAAACATCAGGAATTGAATGGTCAGGGGAAAGGAGACCATCGCTGCCAACGCACCCGGCAGCAGGATCAAAAACACTGTCGCGGAAGGTGCAAATGACCCAGGCAGCAAATGCTCGCGTAAAAAGCCGAGGCTGAAAAACGCCACCGCCAACAGCATGAGAGCAAAACCGGTAAAGCCGACCTGAAACCGCCGAAAAAAATCCGCAAACCGCCCTTCCCGACAATACGGCATAATGCGCGGGCTGAACACTACCGACAGATAGACGCCCAGAAGTTCAGGAATCATCGTCAGAACCAGTGCGCCGGCAAAAATCCCGACCTCGTGAAGATCGCGTGTGACCACCGGCAGCATCAAGAGATCCAGTTTGCTGACCAGTGTTGTGAGAAAAAAGGTGCCGAGAAACCAGCGGATGAATTTCACGAGCTCGGCGGTCGCACCGCGTTCCGTGTCTCCCCCGAAAATCAAGCGTCGGGCAAACGCGCCAAGAAAAACGAGAGCTACGCAAGCCGGCGCCGCGGCAAAAAACAACAGAACCCTCGCAGGACTGGCTGCGAAAAATACCAGCAGCACTGCGATACCGCCGAACTTCAGCGCGCTGTGCAGCAAGTCCATCAGGCCATACAAATGAAACCGGCGATCCACCTGCGCGTGCACTTGCGCCGATCGCAGCAGCAGCAGGCCTCCGGCAGCCGCACTGCTGATGTAAATCAGATGTTTTTGTTCCGGATTCCCGAAAAGCACATTGGCGAGGGGCCGTGCCAACAACGAAAGCGCCAGCCCTACGCCAAGAATCAAAGCCGCCTTCAGCCGCAGCGCCGCGCGCTCAATGCTGTAGGATCGCGACGGATTGTCTGTTCGATACAGCGGCGCCAGACGCAACACGCCCATATCAAAGGCTGTGCCGAAAATCCCGTCGGCCATCAGGATGATCGCCACACAGAGCGAATATGCGCCATAGGCGGCAGCGGTTTCGCCTCCAAGAAAGCGCAGCAATACGAGGTTGAGCACCAGGGTGCCCACCCCGCCAACGGCTTTCGGACAAGCCACAAACAGAAATTCGGTCAGTGTTTTTTTCACCCGTCAGGTCCGCGGCCGTTGGGCTGTCGTGCAACGATTGCCCTCGAAAATGTCGCAGATTTCGCACACCACCGGCTCGGCATCCGCCGGCGATTGCGCGGTGAATAGCGAACGCGCTGTGCGGTATTTGGCGTTATTCCAGATGGCGGCAATGTCGCTGGGCGTTTCGTTCAGCGATGCAAAATCGCGCTCCGCCCGATAGACCTCGCAACAGGGGGAAACTCCACCGTCGGGATTCACGACCATCGAGCGATAGAGATAAAAGCAGGGACCGGGTTTGCGCAGCAGGCCGGAACGCTCGGATGCTCCGCCGTCGGCGCCGCGCTCCGGAAACCATTCCGCGATCAGGTCGGCGCGTTTGCGCAGTTCAAACGGGATACCCACAGGGATGAAGCGCAACAAATCCACCTGCCACTGCCGAGCAAGACGTTGCGCTTCGTCGGTCTGGTGCTGATTGTGTTTCATCACGATGAATTGCCATTCGACGAACGGCCGGCGCAGACCGCGGGCGTTGCGGCGGCGGATCAGTTCGCGCAGATTGCCGGCCGCGCGCTCCCAGTCGCCCCGAACGCGATATTGCGCATAGACATCCTGCGTCGTGCCGTCGAGCGAAACGATCAAATACTCCAACCCGCTATCGAGCATCGCATCGAGCTGCTCGGACGCGGCCGAAACCAGGTTCGTGCTGAGATTGGTTCCCACATTTCGGCTCTGCGCATAGCGAACCATGTCGAAGAGGTTTTTATTGAGAAGCGACTCGCCCCAGTTGTGAAGATACACCTCGAACAGAAAAGGGGCGAGGGGATCGAAGTAGCGCTGAAAGTCGTTCCGCGACAGCACCTGCTGGCGCCGGCCGAGTTCGCCCCGACCCGTGGGACAGAGTGGACAACGCAAGTCGCAGACGTTGCACGGATCGAGGATCAACAGATAGGGGCGGCTGCGGACAGTGATGCGGCGGCGGCGGCGTTCCCATTCGGCCCGGGCAAGATTCAGCCATTTGCGCAGTGTGCCGTGGCGAATCAATGCACGCACGTGGCGCTGCGTCCGCGTATATTGCGGGATTTTCTGAAGCCAGCGCTGGAGCCTTGAACCCATACGATCGGCAGGCCTTTTATGGCAGGGGATTCTGCGGTCTCTGCGACGCAGGGAACCCCCTGAAGCGGACAGCCGGTTTCGCGGCTCCGCCAAGCGAGCGGTTCAGATCATCTCATACGAATAGGGTTTGCGCATCTCGCGCGCCACCATTGCATCGGCCTCTTTGTCGCCGACGAACTGCTCCTTCGACGGGTCCCAGCGGAGCCGCCGGCCCAGCCGGATGGCAATCACGCCGATGTGGCAGACCGACACCGAGCGATGGCCGATCTCGACGCGGCAGACGGGGTCTTTGCGCGATTTCACGCAGTCGAAAAAGTTTTCCATGTGATTGTTGCTGACTTCGAGGCGCAGGGCGCCGTCCGGCAAAGGGTCGTTGAGAATCTCAGGCTTGCTGGCCTGAATGTTGCCGCGCGTGACGTAAATCCAGCCGTCCGTTCCCTCGAACTTGATGCCATTGCGGAATTTGCCCGGATCCGGCTCGCGCAGCTTGGCCCCAAAGGGGGAATCCCACGTCACGCTCTCGCAGATATGCTTGATGCCGTTGGCATACGTGTATTCGACGCGATACTCGCTGGCTGCCGTATAGCCGCCCGGGATCATCTCGACCAGCGCTTTGCCCTCGACCTCGACCGGTCCGCTGCCATCCATGCCCAGCCCCCACAGCACAATGTCGTTGTGGTGAGCGCCCCAGTCGGTCATGGTGCCGCCGGAATAGTCATACCAATACCGGAAGCTCGAATGGCAGCGCTCTTTGACATAGTCGGTCGCGGGCGCCTGACCCTGCCAAAAATCCCAGTCCAGGCCCGCGGGCACCGGCGAGGTTTTGAACGGGCCGCCGCGCAGTCCCGCGGGAAGCCAAACCCAGACCTGTTGGACTTTGCCAATACGGCCGTTGCGCACCAGTTCGCAGGCCAGACGGAATTTGGCGTCGCTTCGCTGCTGGCTGCCGGTTTGGAGAATCCGTTTGTTTTGGCGTACGGCTTGAACCAACCGTTTGCCCTCGTCAATGGTCAGCGTCAGCGGTTTTTCGCTATAGACGTCCTTGCCGGCTTTGACGGCGGCGAGGTTGATCAACGTGTGCCAGTGATCGGGCGTGCCGTTGATGACTACATCAATGGTTTTCTGTTCGAGAAGTTTTCGGAAATCGGTAAAAACCTTTGCGCCCTCAAATTGCCTGGCTGCCGCTTCGGCGTGACCGGCGTCCACGTCGCACACCGCCGCAATGTCGCCATAATTGGAAGCGTCTTTGGCGTCGCCGCGGCCGCGCCCGCCGCAGCCGATCAACGCGACGTTGGGTCGCTCGTTGGCCGAGGGCTTTTTCTTCTTTTGGGCCTCGCCGGCATGCGCGCGCTCTTCGGCAAGGAACCACGCGGGCAAACCGGCTGCGGCGAGCGCCCCCGCCGACTTTATAAAATCGCGTCGGTTGAAGGAGTCCGAACCCATAGACATCTTCTTTTT
>JADFCW010000142.1 GCA_017161705.1 Candidatus Sumerlaeota bacterium
CTCCTGTTCCGAAATAAAATAACTATGTCATGTAGGCTCTCTTTCGCATAACAGGCAATACTCAACCCGCCATTCCGAGGAAGGATTATGCAACGCAAGATACTGTGGCGATTCCTGCTCATCGTGTTTGTCGTATTGCTGGCCATTTACTACATCATTCCTTCCGTGCGCGTGATCCATTACCGGCTGACCACCAAGGCCCCCGCCGACACCAAGTCGGAAGAATACAAAGCCTACGAGGCGAAACTCCGCCAACTCCAACACTCGACCCTGCCGATGGGCGCCCTGCCCATTCGATTCGGTTTGGACCTCGAAGGTGGAACCGACGTGACCATCCGGCTGGATGAGGAGGCCACGATCCGCGACCGCCTGAATGAGCTGAATCGCAGTATCTTGGCCGAATTGCGGCGCGAGCGCGTGGCCGCAAAAGTGGACGTGGACCAGCCGCGGCGTGCTCTCGAAATCACGTTGTCCCGCCCCGCAGACGCCCGCGTGGCCAACACCATCCTCGAGAATTACAAGGTGTATTTCGACGGGCATGACCCGGCAGCTTTCGAGCAAGGCCGCAAGGTTGTTCTTACGCTCAAGCCGGGCGATATTTCCCGAACGCGCCGCGAGGCCATGGAGGCGGCGTTAAAGGTGATCCGGCGGCGTGTGGACGTGCAGGGTCTGGTCCAGCCCCTGGTGGTCAAGCAGGGCGAAGACCGCATTCGCGTTCAAATGCCCGGCGTGGCCGATCCCGACGAAGTGATCCGAAACATCATCAAGCCGGCCCAGTTGGAGTTTCGCGTGATGCGGCGCACCAGCGACGAGGACGTGCTGAAGCTGTTCGAGCCGGCGCAATATAAAGAACTGTGTGCCTACATCGAGAAATACAAGAAATTGCCGGAGCCGCTCCCCCTGAAAAAAGACGCCGAAGTGCCCGTTGGATATGCCTTGTTTCCCGGCGAATACACCGACCGCGAGGGCGAGCGGCATGTTACGCGCTACAAGCCCTATCTCCTGAGCGAGAAGGTCGAAATCACGGGTGCACGGCTGCGCAATGCCTTTGCCAACATGAACCCCTCCAATGTGGGCAGCCCATGGGAGATCAATCTGCAATTCGACCGGCAGGGGGCCCTGGAATTCCGCGAGATCACACGACAGCATCTCAAGGAGCCTCTGGCGATTGTCCTGGATGGATTTGTCTATTCCGCGCCGATTATCCAGAGCGTCATTCCCAACGGGGCGGCGGTCATCACCGGAAATTTCAACCAGCAAGAGGCGATCAACCTGGCTCTGGTGCTCAAAGCGGGCGCATTGCCGGCCAATCTCAAGGTGTCCGACAGCTACGTGGTCGAGGCGACGATGGGCGCCGACTCGATCCGCAAAGGCATTGTGTCGCTATTGATTGGCGCGCTGGCCGTTGTAATTTTTCTCGTCATTTACTATGGCACGGCCGGCTTTATTGCCGTGGCGGCCCTTCTGATCAACGTGTTGTGCACGGCGGCCATCTTGTGTCTGGCGCGCGCCACGCTGACCCTGTCGGGCATCGGCGGCCTGCTGCTGACCATCGGTATGGCCGACGACGCCAACGTTCTGATTTACGAGCGTATCCGCGAGGAGAAGGAGACGAGCCGAGGGCTGAAGGCGGCAGTCAGCAAAGGTTTCCTGCGGGCGTTCGCCGTCATTTTCGACTCGAACTGCACGACCCTGATCACGGCATTGGTGCTGCTGCAATTCGGCACAGGTTCCGTGCAGGGATTTGCGGTCACGCTGACATTCGGGATTTTTGCCACGCTGTTCACCGGCTTGTTTGTCACCCATGTGCTCGCGGAAACGTGGCTGCACTGGCGCGGGACGCTCAACATCGGCACGCTGAAGCTCTTCCGCAATCCCCGGATCAATTTCATGGGAATCCGGTTCTTCGGTTACGGGCTCTCCGGCCTGTTGCTGCTCGTGGCTATTGTCGGCATCATTGCGCGCGGAGGGCTGCAATATGGCGTGGAATTCACCGGCGGCGTGATGGCCGATGTGACGTTCACGCAAACCACGTCGGAAGACCAGATCAAGAGCGCGCTGGGGCAGTATTTCCCGACGCCGGTAGTGCAGCGCGTGCGCGGCGAAAATCGCTTTATCATGCGTGTCAAGGCGGGCGAGCAGGATATTCAGGAAGCCGAGGCGTTGGTGCAAAAAGCGCTGCGGGAACGATTTGGCGAAGGAGTGGCCAATGTGGGCAGCGTCACAAGCATCAGCGCGGAAGTCGGACGCGGCTTTATTCGCCAGGCCATCACGGCTGTGCTCATCGGATGCATCGGCATTTTGATCTACATGTGGTTCCGATTCGAGCTGGTGTTTGGAGCGGGGGCAGTCATTGCCCTGTTCCACGACGTTCTCATTACACTGGGACTGACCCAGCTGTTTGGTCAGGAAATCAACCTCGATGTCGTGGCGGCTTTGCTGATTGTCGTCGGCTACTCGGTCAACGATACGATCGTCATCTTTGACCGTGTCCGCGAGAATCTGCGCACCACCTATAGCATGGCGTTCCGCGATCTGCTGAACATGAGCATCAATCAATCCTTGAACCGAACGGTGATCACGGTTCTGACGACGCTCTTCACGACGGTTGTAATGTTGATGTTGGGCGGGCCGGGTTTGCGCGCGTTCGCCCTGACGCTCACCATCGGCATTATCAAAGGCACCTATTCCTCCAGTTTTGTCGCTTCACCGCTGGTGTATGAGTATCACGAATGGCGGCGGAAACAACAGTCTGCAGGAAAACCTAAAACCGTTTAGCGTTTAGAACTCTTTTCTTTCATTTCCCTTTGGAGCGTGTCCCTTGAAAGAGTATGAAACCTCGCAAATCCGCAATGTGGCCCTCGGCGGCCACACCAGCGCCGGCAAAACCAGCCTGGCCGAAGCCCTTCTCCACCACCTCAAGGTGACCGACCGCCTGCTGCGTGTGGACGAAGGAAACACGATGTCGGACTACGATCCCGAGGAAATCCGCCGCAAAACCTCGATCAACACGACCATCCTGCCCGTCGAGTATGCCGGCTGCAAAATCAACGTGCTGGACCTGCCCGGCTATCGCGACTTCATCGGCGAAATCAAGAACGGCGTTCGTGTAGCCGACACGTTGTTGCTGGTCGTGGACGGTGTTTCCGGCGCCGAAGTGGGCACTGAACTGCTCTGGGAACTGGCCGATGAATATGATCTGCCGCGCGTGGCGTTTGTCAACAAGTTGGACAAGGAACGGGCCAGCTTTTCCAAAGCCGTCGAAAGCCTCAAGGACACGTTCGGCATCAATTGCGTCCCGCTGACTCTGCCCGTCGGCCAGGAAGCGTCCTTTTCGGGCGTCGTGGATTTGCTGCGTATGAAGCTGGTCAAGGAGACACCCACAGAAAAACCACAATATCTGGATATTCCGGCCGACATGACGGATGCCGCAACCGCGGCGCGCGCGGCCTTGATTGAAGCAGCCGCCGAGGGCGACGATACCCTGACGGAAAAGTATCTCAACGACGAGCCTTTGAGCGAGAGCGAGATTGTTCGCGGTCTGAAGCTGGCCTTTATCGAGCGGCGATTTCTGCCCGTGCTATGCGGCGGCGCCCTGAAGGAAATCGGCCTGGCTCCGTTGCTCGATTTCATTGTGACAACCGTTCCAGCACCCCACGAGCGAAAAGCGCTCCCGGCTCACAAGGTGGATAATCCCGAAGAGCCTGTGGAACTGACGATTGACGCCGAAGGCCCTCTCGCCGCCTATGTGTTCAAGACTGTTGCCGACGACTACGCGGGTCGGCTCAGTTTCTTCAAAGTGTACTCGGGAAGCATCTCGAGCGACTCGACCGTGTTGAACCCCGGCCAGCGTAAGGAAGAACGAATCGGCCACCTGCTGATCGTGCGCGGCAAAAAGCAGGAAGACGTTCATCGTCTGCGCGCAGGCGACATCGGCGCCGTGGCCAAACTGTCGGCCACCTATACTGCCGACACGCTCTGCGCGCCCGACAAGCCGGTTCTGTTTGTTCCCACCGTGCTTCCACCCCGCACCTATATGCGCGGCGTGGCGGCCAAGAGCAAAGCCGACGAGGAAAAGGTCGGTCTGGCCATGCACCGGCTCATCGAACAGGACCCCACGCTCTCGATTCGCCGCGATCCCGAAATCCGGCAAACCATCATTTCGGGCATGGGCGATACCCATCTGGACGTGGCCGTGTCGCGAATGAGAACCATGTCGAAAATCGAAATCGAACTCGAACCGCCCCGCGTGCCGTATCACGAGACGATCACCCGCAAGGGCGAAGGAATGTATCGCCACAAGAAGCAAACAGGCGGCCGCGGCCAGTTTGCCGAAGTCCACATGCGGCTGGAACCGTTGCCCGAAGGTTCCCCCTTTGAGTTTGAGTGGCAGGTGGTCGGCGGCAACATCCCCACGAAGTTCAAGCCCTCCGTCGAAAAAGGCATCATCGAGGCGATGGAGCGCGGCGCACTGGCCGGTTACAAGGCCGTGGACATCAAAGCCATCTGCTACGACGGCAAGCACCACGAAGTGGACTCGTCGGACATGGCGTTCAAAATCGCCGCGATTATGGCGTTTCGCGAGATCGCGCAGAAGTGCAATCCGATCATCCTCGAACCCATCTACAACCTGGCGGTAACCGTTCCCGAAGGCAACATGGGCGACATCATGGGCGATCTCAGCGGGCGGCGGGGCCGGATCCTTGGCACGGAATCGAAAGGCCGCAAAGTAGTGATCAAAGCCCAGGTGCCTCTGGCCGAGATGTTCACCTATACTCAGGACCTGCGTTCCATGACCCAGGGACGCGGGATGTTCGAGATGACGTTCTCCCACTACGAGCGCGTGCCCGCCGAAATCCAGGCTAAGATTGTCGAAGAAGCCGCCAAGCGGAAAGAAGAAGAAACCGAATAGGCAGGGTTGCCGGCGGTGTGCGGTGGGCATAGAATTTGTCCGCTGCAGTTTTTTGCCTGCACAGTCTTGTTTTTCACATGCTTTTTCGATCAATGAAGCGCACGCTTTCCGGCCCGGAAGTTGGACCGCCGGGGGTTAAACTTTTGCGAGAGCATTGCAACGACATGACGGCGTGCTTCTTCCAACCTCACCCAGAGTCTTTAAAGCAAACGCTTTGGACTGCGGCAGCCATGCTGCCGCTTTACAGTATTTCGAAGCAAACGCTTTGGACTGCGGCAGCCATGCTGCCGCTTTGCAGTATTTCGAAGCAAACGCTTTGGACTGCGGCAGCCATGCTGCCGCTTTACAGTATTTCGAAGCAAACGCTTTGGACTGCGGCAGCCATGCTGCCGCTTTGCAGTATTTTGTTCCTCGCAAGACAACCGATCGGTCTGGCTTTTTCGGCTGCCCGGGAACTTTCATCTTGAGATCTAAGCCATCTTGCGAAGATATTTTTAGTTGCGGCCAAAAGACCGCGTTAAGAATAGGATGCCTAGCTATGGAAAGACAACGCCCCGTCGTGTCGATGCTCGTTGTTTTCTCGATTGCTGCGCCAGTATCGTTTGTTTGCGCCGCGGAAGTGATCCGCGTTCAGCCCGCCGAAATTCCCAATCTTCTGGCCAACCCGGGTATGGGCTGGCAGACCTTTCACAAATTCGCCGACGAGGACCCCGCGCTCGAAGGTCTGCCTAGTTCCACCGCTTACTTTCGTTTCTACTGGAGAGAACTGGAGCCAAAGGAGGGCGAGATTGATTGGAGGAAATTCGAGGAGCTGTTTGCGCGCGCCCGCAAGGCCGGCCAGCAACTGGCGCTTCGTTTCATGACCGCCGGCACAGGCCGCGACTATGACTACAGCCCGCCGTGGCTGCGCGACATCGGCCTGCCCGGATTCGAGTATCAATACGGCGGCACGGGGGCCAAGCACTGGGTTCCCGACCTTGACGATCCGCGCGTGCTCGAGCGCCATTTGCGCCTCATCCATGAGTTCGCCAAACGCTACGACGGCAGTCCCGATCTGGCGCTCATGGACATTGGTTCGGTCGGTCTGTGGGGCGAGTGGCACATGAGCCAGACGGGTGTTGCGATGCCAAAATCCGAAACGCGCCGGAAGATCATTGACGCTTATCTTACGGCATTCCGGAAAACGCCGCTGGTCATGCTCATCGGCGACGTCGAAGGGCTGAAGCAGGCGACCGCGTCCGGTGCGGGCTGGAGAGCCGACTGCCTCGGCGACATGGGCGGTTTCTCCAAGAACTGGTCGCACATGAAAGACATCTATCCGAAAAACATCGAGGCTGCCGGCCTTGCCGATGCATGGAAACGCGGCCCTGTGGCCTTCGAGTCGTGCTGGACCATGGCCCGCTGGGTGCGCGAAGCCTGGGATGTACAGCAGATTTTCGACTGGGCGCTCGGGCAGCACGCGTCCTACATCAATAACAAATCCGACAAGATTCCCGATGGCACTCGGCCGCTCATTGAAAACTGCCTGCGGCTTCTGGGCTACCGCTTTGTCGTGCGCTCGGTCGAGCACCCGAGAGAAGTTTCACGCGGCGAAAACCTGATCGTGAAAACGACGTGGGAGAATATCGGCGTCGCGCCCTGCTACTATGATTTTTATCCGGCGCTGAGGCTGATGGACGACAAGGGGACGCAGCACATGGCGGTCGCAGGCCCGACAACCGTGCGCCATTGGCTGCCCGGAAAACAGGAGGTTGAATGGACATGCGCCGTTCCGCCCGGATTTCCTGCGGGCGATTATCGCCTGGAACTGGCGGTTTGCCGCGCGGATGGAACGCCCGCCGTGCGGCTGGCCATTGCCGGCCGCCAGAAAGACGGCTGGTATCCGGTCAGCCGCGTGCGCGTGAAATGAGCCATCCAAAGACGGCTGGAATTCTGCTCCACACAAGTGAGAAAGCCGTAATGCGAATTTCTTTCTTAAGGCAAAATCCAGAATCTAAATTCCAAAGGCCCCCGGCATAAGCACTCATGGACATCTATTGCGATCATTGCGCCACCACTCCGCTCGACCCCCGCGTCGAGCGCGCCATGCAGCCTTTCTGGCGCGAAAAGTTCGGCAATCCCTCCTCGCTTCATCGCGCCGGCCAGAGGGCGCGGGCGGCCATTGAACAGGCGCGGCGAACGGCGGCGCGAGCCATCGGCGCCCAACCCGACGAGATTATTTTCACTGCCTCGGCCACCGAAGCCAACAACCTTGCCATTCGCGGTTGCATCGCGGCAGCCAAAAAGCGTCCCATCCACATCATCACCAGCTGCATCGAACACGCCTGCGTCATCGAAACCTGCCGCCTTGTCGAACGCTGCGAACCCGACTGCACGACCACTGTCGTCCCGTGCGGAACCGACGGCGTCGTCAACGTCGCGGAGGTGCTCAAGGCTGTGCGCCCCGAAACCACGCTCGTCGCCCTTATGCACGTCAACAATGAAACCGGCATGGTGCAGCCGGTCATGGAGTTGACGCGTGCTCTGCATGGCCGCGGCGTACGCCTGCTCTGCGATGCCGCGCAAAGTCCGGGCCGCGTTCCCCTGTCTGTGGCCGAACTGGGTTGCGATTATCTGACGCTGAGCAGCCACAAAATCTACGGTCCGCCCGGCGTCGGAGCGTTGTGTGTGCGCGCCGGCGCTCCGCTCGAACCCATGATTATCGGCGGCGGCCAGGAACGCGGTCTGCGAGCGGGAACCGAAAATGTCCCGGGCATCGTCGGCTTTGCGGCAGCACTCGAACTGGCCGTCCGCGAACAGTCAGCCCGCCGCTCTCATCTTCAGCAATGCGAAGCAGCTTTTCTGGCTACTCTCGAACGCGAACGCGTCCCATTCTCGCTCAACGGCGCGCCGTCGCCCCGCGCTCCGGGTATTCTCAACCTCAGTTTCGCCGGGTTCACAGGCTATGATTTGGTTATTGCACTGGATCTAGAAGGTATCGCCGTTTCCACCGGCTCGGCCTGTGCATCGGGCGTGGCCGAACCCAGCCGGGTGCTCGAAGGTATGCGTCTCGGACCCGATCGCATTCGCGGCGCCGTCCGCTTCTCCTTCGGGATGGGCAATACGCCCGACCAATGCCATTGGGTTGCCGAATGCGTGGCTAACATTTTCCGCCAGCGGCCCGGCCGGACACCATTGCGATAGGGGAGAGACAGCGGTTGCCGCGGGTCGTCGGCTCTGTGGAAACCAGACCAGAAAGGACGCGTTCACCCATGAAAGCGGCAGCATGGCTGCCGCAGTCCAAAGTGGAAACCAGACCAGAAAGGACGCGTTCGCCTATGAAAGCGGCAGCATGGCTGCCGCAGTCCAAAGTGGAAACCAGACCAGAAAGGACGCGTTCGCCCATGGCACTTTATCCCGCCGTCGCCGTCAGCCTGTCCTGCATGGCCATTGCTGTCCTGATCGGAATTCTCGTGTGGGCGGGCCTGCGTTCGGCCGAGCGCCGCCGCCGCGAGCGCGAGGAGCGCCTCAAGCGCCGCGTGGAGGAACTCACCGGCCAAGATTTCGTCAAAGGCTTTACGTCAGTCGCGGACTTGGAACGAAAATATGGGAAGAAAGGATAGGCGGTTCGGGACTGCTTTTCCTTCTCGAACGCACGGGTATAGGATGAAACGTAAAAAGAGAAGTTGGATCGTGTTTAGAATTAACGCGCAGGCGCTCAGCGTTTTTTTGAGGCGTCCTGTTCGAGTTGGCGGATTTGTTCGTCGAGTATTGTTTTTCGGGCCGGGTCGTTGAACAATTTGGCCGCCGTCCGAAGCGACTCGATCGCCTCGGCATGGCGGCGCTGGGCGGCCTGAGCGCGGGCGAGGTGTTCCAGAATGTCGCGCGCGTAGTTGCCAAACGGATCGAGGCGTGCGGCCAGCGCCAGTTCCGCCTCGGCCTCGTCGTAGCGTTGCAGCGCGATCAGGCATCGGCCCATCAGCAGCGACCAGTAGCCGCCGAGTTTGTCGGATGGAAAGCGCTCGGCCCACTCGATCAGCTTATCATAGGCATCGAATCGGTCGTCGCGTGCAAGAAACGACTCGACGGTTACTCCATAGGATGACCGAAGTGCGGCATCCTGGGATGTGGGCGAACCGATTTGTTCGGCCTGGAGATAGAACTTGCGCGCCCCGGTGCGGTCGAGTTTGGCGCGATAGGCATCGCCCAGCGCGACGGCGACTCGCCGGCGGGCCGGATCGTTCTGTCCCTCGGCCAGGGCCGCGGCGGTTTTCAGCGCGGTAATGGCTTCCTCGAATTTCTTCAGGTGCTGCGTTCGCAACTGGCCGAGCGCCAGCCAGATCGGATAGCCTGACTTCTCGGCGGGCGCCAGGCGGCGCGCGGCCTCTTCATAGACTTGCTCGGCCTCCGTGTAATTCTTTCGCGTTTCAATGAGGACTTTTCCCAGTTCCAGCACCGCCTCGACAGGGACCGCGGCCTTTTTGCGATAGGCATCATCGAGCCATGCGCGGCAAATCTTTTCGATCCCGCCGTGGCGCCTGCACTGGACAAGCAGCGAGAGGATCGCGCGACGGTCTTCCTCGCTTAGACCTGTAATGGGATATTCGGCGACAACCTGTGCAGCCTGATCGAAAGCGTTCGGTTGCTCCGAACCGTCCAGTTGCAGGAGATCGCTGACGCGAATCCATTGCTGGATGGTGCGGACGTCGCCGGCGGCCACGGTCGTGCGAAGCGTAATCAGATAATCGCCCGGATGGAAGAACCATACATAAGGGTTTTTGGCGTTGTTGGACAACCCGTTGCCAAAATCCCAGAGGCTCGATAGCGAGGGCTTGCCCGGTGCGCCCGACAGATCGCCGAACCGCCACAGGATGTAATGGAAACCGCTGTTTTCCAGCGTCATGACCGGCGCGGCGTTGAACTCCAGGATCACCGGGTCGTTGTAGAACTCCTGCAAGCCGACCTGCGCCTCGAAAACCGGCAGATAGTCCTCGGGCGCCAGCACACGCGGGACCTGCTCGCCGGGGCGCGTCCAGGCCAGTTCGGCCACGGTCTGGCCGGTAGTCTGAAGATGGTAGTATTGGACGCGATGCGGGCCGGCGGCGAGGTCTATCGTGCCGCCATGTTCGCCGTGCTGGCCGCCGCCGACGCCGTGCGTGCCGGGCCACTGCGCAACAAGTTTTTCATCGATAAACACAAAAGAGGCTTCATCGGAGACCGTCGAGAAGCGGTAGGTGCCTGCGCGCGAGGCGTAGAAATAGCCGTCGTAGATGGAGATGAAATGCTCGGAGCTTCCGAAGGGGTTGTAGCCGTCGAAAATGGCGCGGTGATAGTCGCCGCCGTCGGGGTTGGAGAGACTGCGGGCGACGGTTTCCTGCATCTGCGCCCAGTCGGCCGATCCACCCTCGGCGCGGCGGCAGGTAATGAGAAATAGGCCGCTGCGCGGTTCCCATGTTGTGTCGAGTCTTGCCGCCGCCGGATTGCCGTAATAGACATAGCCAGTCCAGTTGATGTCTTCCGGCTGGAAGGCCACAACGCAATAAAGATACGGATGGTAGAATTTGATCCGGAAGGGCACCGGCTTGCCCTGCTCGTTGACCACGCGCAAATCCGAAGCGTCGGGTTTCAGATGCCCGAAGTCGCGGAACATGGCGTAGCCGACCAGCGGGGCATAGGACGACCGCCGCGCCCCCTTGATCTCGATCTTCCGCCGTACTTTCCACTGCGGGTCCCACCACGAGGGCGCCGAGGCGCGCGCCGCAAAAGGAGCGGCGGCCAGCCACGTGATGGTTCCCCATAGGCAAAGTCCGACAGGGAAGGTGCCTGCACGAAAGCGTTTTAATTGTAGCATATGCTTCCTGCCCATGATCTCCGGCCGAAAGGGCCAAGCCATGGCAAGGGATGGATTGCCGCGCACGGGTTTGCGCCCCGAATTCCACCGTTAAGGAAGCCTGCAAAGGCGGCGCGAAAAAGGAAACAGGCGGCTCGACCCGCCGCCCGTTTTGGCTGTCTGGATCCACAGCCCGTTACCCGGAATATCCTGCGCAGAGGCGTTGGGCTATTCTATTCTTTGTCCTTGTTTTCGTCTTTGAAAAACGCCGTATCAAGTTCCGCATGCACCAGGCGGGAGACATCGTCGCCGCGCGGATCCAGTCCCACCCAGCCAACCATGAAATCGGCCAGTTCGCACAGATAGAACTGAAGATCAGGGCCGCCGAAGCAAAGGAACGTGAACTCGATGCCGAGCGCTGCGGGGCGCCGAGTTCCATCGCTCCAATAAAATCCGTTTCGGATGATGCGGCGGTCACGCACCTTGGCCCAATCGGTGGTGGTACGCATGAAGTTGTTGCCGAACTCGCCGGCTTCTCGGACGCCGATAAAATACACTGGGGTGATGCCGCCTTCCATTTTGTCCTGCCGGATAATTCCCACGGCCCGGCGTTCGAGCCCGACTTTCTTGCCCTCGAAATACACAAAACCGGCTTCGGCCAGCGAGGTCGCCTTGATTTTGGCGCCAAAAGCGTGGAAATCGCGCGGCACGCCCCATTGCACGCGCATCAAATCCATGAAATCATATAGACGGTTGGGCCAGAAGTTCTCAAACGGGTGAGTTTCCGGCCCTGACGGCGGCGGGACGCCTTCGTTGATCCGCGCACATCCGCCTGTCAATGCCATAACTCCTGCCAGTGCCACTGCCGCAAGCCATTGCGCCTGTTTTCTCATGGCCGCTGCTCCTTTTCCTCGAGTCCGTATTCGTTGGGTCGGTGGATCAGTTCTATCTGCGGTGTTATTCGATAGGCCGGCGCATGGGGCCGGGCGCCTTGACGCCGGTGATTTCTTCCTCGGTGTAAATGCGCAAATCCGGTTCGTCTTCCTGCGGAATCGGCAGGAAGAACTTCCAGTTGTAGGATTTCCAGATCAGACGCAGACCGTAGGCATCCAGTTGATCGGGCACGTCGGGAATCTCCATGTCGGTAAAGCGGCGGATGCTGAACATTTTGGCAATATTGCCGGCCGGCCGAATCACACCGTCGGCGATGAGGGTCGTCGGGACAATCAGCACCACCCAGGGCCGAAGATACAGCCGCGTCTTGAAAATGCAATCGTCGTTGATGTATTCCTCGCGGTCCACGACAATGGCGATGTCGTCCAGTTCGTGCGACATTAGCATCATCCCTTTGGCCGAACGGTAGAAATCGTATGCCCAGATTTCAAGCATGTCGCTGAAGAGGCCGCGCAGAATGGGGCGGGTGAAAATGTTATCGTCCGCAAACCCAACCAGGTCGCTTGCAAACACGGTGATCTTGCCGCCGGTGATCAGGCCGGCCGCCCCCAGCCCCTCGGCCAGTTGGAAGCCGTTGTTGACCAGTCCCAGCGCACCGTCGCGGAAGTTGTAGAAGATCGCCCGCACGCCCCAGGCAAACTTTGAATCGTAATACTTCATCTGCTTTTCCTCGCGGTGTTCGACTTTGATCGGCCGGTCGAACGACGCGCTGGCGCCCGCGGCAACGGCCAAAACAAGCCCCACGAATGTGCTCCGAATCATCGCTTTGCTTCGCATCGCCCTGCTCCTCTGCTTTGTGGATTCTACATAATACTCGCTGCAATATTGTTTTGCGAAATGCAGATGAAAAAAAACGCGCCGGAGCGGCGCAGTCTGTTACTTCTTTTCTTTTGGCTCGAGCGGCCGGCTTGGCGGTTCGAACAACTCCTGCCAGATCACCTCCGGTTTGACGACCGCCCGATATTCCGACGGAAACGGGATCGGAAACGTGAGTACTTCCCACACGCCCCAGGACGTGCGAACTATTGCCTGCCCCGTGCCGCGGAACAGCCCGACGATGGTGCCTGTGAACGGATCGATGTCTTCGATGGCAATATGGATGTTGCGCGGGACTTCGCACCAGCCGAAGCCCACATTGCATACCCCGCGGATTAGCTTGCGCGTGATCTGGGCCATTACCGAGCGCTTATAGAGCGGCCCTTCGCGGGTCCATCCCTCGGAAACCAACAGAATTGCGGTCGTCAGCATCAGCGCCGCCAGCACCTTCATTCCCCACCGTCTTTTCATCATCATCGCCCCCGCTTCGTGCGTTTATATTGCCTTCTCGTTTCCTGCTCTCCCCGCGTTTCCCGGAACGAACTGCCTCGAACCTGATCTATCTTTCCTGAATATCCAAGGGGACGTAAGCCGAAAAACCGCCGGCGCGTCAAGCAAAAATTCACAACAAGGCCATGAAAATCATGCCGGCCCTGCAATCGGTATCCCCGAGCGCGCCGGCGCCATTTCCCACCGGTTCGCGGATATTTTGTCGCTTGAAATGCCTAACCGCCGGCACCACGCTCCTGTTTATGCGTACCGTGATCTCCGCCTCCAGACGAACCGACGTTCCGGCCCACTACTACGACTGGCTGCGCGAGGGACTGCGCCGCGGCGCGGTCGAGGTCACCCAACCCGGCACCGGCAGGGTTCACACGGTTTCTTTGCGCGACGAGGACGTCCATACCTTGGTCCTGTGGTCGAAGGATTTTCGGCGCGTAATCCGCGATCTCGATTTCTGGCGCTCGCGCCGCCTTTTTTTCAATTTTACTCTGAACGACTGCTCTTTCCTCGAGCCCCATGTCCCGCCGCTGCCCGATCGCACCGAACAGATGGCCGTTCTGGTCTCGGCTTTCGGGCCCGACCGGATCAACTGGCGATTCGATCCGATTGTTTATTGGCACGGCGGACGCCGCAACAATCTCCCCGGCTTTTTGCCGCTCGCCGACCGCATGGCCGATCTGGGCTTGCGCCGCTGCACGTTCTCTTTTATGACCGTCTATCGCAAGACCATTGCCCGGGGACAGCGGTTCGGTATGGATTGGTTCGATCCTCCCTTGTCCCAAAAGCGGGAAGTAGCCGCTTGGCTTGCCGAGCAGTGCCGGCAGCGGGGCATTGCGTTATTCAATTGTTGCAACGAAGGGCTCGAGGGAATCGAAAACCTTTCGCGCGGCCGCTGCATTGACGGCCCGCTTCTGGCCCAGCTGGCCGCCGAACCATGTTCGTTCGAGCACGACCGCAGCCAGCGGCGCCAATGCGGTTGTACGGTCTCGCGCGACATCGGCAGCTACTGGATGATCTGCAGCCATGGATGTCGGTATTGCTACGCCAACCCGGCAGGCCGATGAGCAAAGCACTTGCGGATCGGCTGCGCATTGGGCAAGGGATAAATGCGGACGCTGCTTGTAGTTCATACCAAGGGGAGCAGCATTCAACGCGCAGCGTAAATTAAAACCCCAAACCCCATGTCCCTCAACTTCAACTTGAAGGACCGAGATTCTTCGCTGTGAGCAAAAACAGTATCCTATCCGCCAATTCCATCCCTGCCGCAACCGTTCTCGGTTTGCCGATTGCGCGACTGACTACTGCCGAGTTTATCGAGCGTGTCGCAACGGCAGCGGGCGAACGCCGGTGTTGGCGTATTGGCTATGTCAATGCGGCGAACTTCAATCTGGCTGGCGACGATACACGGTTTGCCGAAACGCTGCGCTCGTTTGATCTGGTCTATGCCGACGGGCAGGCGGTGGTCTGGGCCTCGCGTTTTCTGGGCGATCCGCTGCCCGAACGGATCAACGCGGGCGATTTTATCGAGCCGTTTTGCGCGGCGTGCGCGAGCCGGAGTCTGCGGTTGTATTTGCTAGGGTCGAAGCCGGGTGTTGCCGAACGCGCGGCGCAATATTTGTCTGCGCGGATTGCCAGATTGCAAATCGTTGGCTGCCATCACGGCTATTTCGATTTGGGAGAGTCGCCCCGCATCGCCGACGAGATCGCTCGATGCGCCCCCCATGTTGTGCTGGTGGGCATGGGCGCGCCGCGGCAAGAGTTTTGGACAGCCGAGCATGCAGCGTTGCTGAATGCCGGAGTGGTTTGGTGTGTCGGGGCTTTGTTCGACTATCTGGCGGGCGAGACCCCGCGCGCACCTGTGTGGATGCGGCGTGCCGGATTGGAATGGCTCTTCCGGCTGGCCGTCGAGCCCCGCCGGCTGTGGCGGCGGTATTTGATTGGAAACTGGCGCTTTTTGTGGCGTGTTCTTCGGGCGCCCAAAAACCGCGGCAGCCGAGCCGCAT
>JADFCW010000143.1 GCA_017161705.1 Candidatus Sumerlaeota bacterium
GCGTGATGTTCGAACCGGTTTGTTCGAGCGCACGGCGAATCAGGTATCTTTCCGCGGCTTCGAGCGATCCCACCGGCAGGGCCGACAGGGGCGGCGGGGAACTGCTCCGTCCGCGCCGAACGCTCTCGGGGAAATCACCGACTTGAATGACCTCGCCTTTGCTAAGAACCACGGCGTGCTCGAGTGCGTGTTCGAGTTGCCGCACATTCCCCGGCCAGTCGGCATTGACAAGGAAGTCCAGCGCATCGGCCGCCAGCGGTTTGACCGGATAGCCGCGGGCAGCGAGGCGGCCGAGAAAATGCTCGACCAGAAGCGGAATATCCTCGCGGCGCTCGCGCAGCGGCGGCAACCGCAGTGGAACCACGTTTAGCCGATAAAACAGGTCCTGGCGGAATTTGCCCGCCTCCACGTCGGCGGCCAGATCGCGGTTGGTCGCCGCGATTACACGCACATTGACATGGATCGGCTGGGTGCCGCCGACGGGCCGGAGCTCGCCGTCCTGCAGAACTCGCAGCAGCTTGACCTGGAGATTGAGGGGAAGATCGGCGATCTCGTCCAGAAAAATCGCCCCGCCGTCGGCGGTGCAAAACAACCCAGCGTGGTCGCGCGCCGCCCCAGTGAATGCCCCCGCCACATGTCCGAATAGCTCGCTTTCGAGCAACGTTGGCGGAATCGCACCGCAGTTGACCCGCACCAGAGGGCCCGCTGCACGCTGTCCCGCGCGGTGAATGGCCTCCGCCAGCAACTCCTTGCCCGTCCCGCTTTCGCCCAGCAGCAACACGGGAGAATCGGTGCGCGCTACGCGCTCGGCCCGTTCGAGCAATTCGAGCATGACCCGGGTGGCGCACACAATCGCCGGCGCAAATTCGCGGACGGTCGGGCGCGGCGGTTCGGACCGTGCCGGCCGTTTTCCGGCATCCTCTGCCGGTCCGCCGCGGGGAATCCGGCAGCGTTCCGCTTGAATGATGGCGCGAACCTGCGCAATGGCCGTGTCCAGCTGGTCGTTAAGGACAAGGTAGTCGAAGAGCGAGGCGGCGCGCATTTCCTCGTCCGCCGTGCGCATGCGTCGGGCAACCTCTTCCTCGCGCTCCGAGCCGCGCTGGCGCAATCGTGCCTCCAGCACGGCTTTGGAAGGCGGCCAGAGAAAGATCAATACGGCGTCCGGCATCACTCGCCGCACGCTTTGCGCCCCTTGCACATCAATGGCCAGAATCGCGTCGCGTCCGCTGTCGAGAATGGCTTGCACCTGATCGCGGCGCGTGCCGTAGCAGTGGCCGTGCACCCGCGCCCATTCGAGGAAGTGTCCTTCCTTGACCAGATGGTCAAATTCCTCCTGCGAAACAAAATCATACGACCGCCCCTCGACCTCGCCCGGGCGGGGCGCCCGCGTGGTTGTGGAAATCGAATTGGCCAGGAGCGGGTCGGCGGCCAGGAGGGCGCGGACAATCGTTGTCTTCCCGCCACCCGACGGTGCCGAAATGACAAACACCCGATTGCGCCGCCCAAACGGCAAATCCGGCTTTCCTCGGGGTTCTGAAACAGAAGGTCTAATCGAGTCCATTCGGTTTATCCGGGACGTCCTGCGGGTTCGCCACCGCATCCGAGCGCCCAAATTGCCGGAGATCAATCCTGAGTTTTTCTATTTTTTCATAGAAATGCCGGCGGCTGATTCCGGAGCACTGCGCGGCTTCGCTCACGTTGCCGCCGCTGGCAGTCAGCAACCGGATGAAATACTCGCGCTCAAATCGCTCGCGTGCCTCGCGATAGGACTGCGGACACGCGGCATCGCGCCGCAACAGCGGCGGCGGCGACGAAAACCGCATGTCGCCTCCGGCTCCCAGGTCCGGCGGCAGGTTGTGCGCACTAATGCGATTGCCCTCGAGCATGACCACCGTCCGTTCGAGGACGTTTTCCAACTCGCGCACATTGCCCGGCCACCAGTAAGCCTTCAATCGCTCGACCGCCTCGTCGTCAATGGACAGTCCGGGTTTTTCCAGCTGCACGGCCAGCTGGCCGAGAATGTGATGGACAATCGCCGGAATATCGGCCGTAAGTTCCCGCAGCGGCGGCATGGCAATGTGAACGACATTGAGCCGGAAGAACAGATCGCGCCGGAATTTGCCTTCGTCCACATGGCGCCGAAGATTTCGGTTCGTGGCGGCGACCAACCGGATGTCCACGGCAATCGAGCGCAGGCCGCCGACGCGCTGAATCTCGCGCCGCTCCAGCGCCCGCAGCAACTTGGCCTGCAAACCCAACGGCAACTCGCCGATCTCATCGAGAAACAGAGTCCCCTTGTCGGCCAGCTCGAACAGGCCGATCTTCATCCGGTCGGCGCCCGTGAACGCCCCCTTTTCGTGGCCAAACAGCTCGCTTTCGAGCAAGGTTTCAGGAATCGAAGCGCAATTGATCGGCACGAAATGCTGCTCGCGCCGCCGGCTCTTGTGATGGATCGCGTGGGCCACCAGCTCTTTGCCCGTTCCGCTCTCGCCGGTGATCAGCACGACGCTGTCGCTGGGGGCCACGCGCTCGATCATCTGGCGGACACGCTGGAGTGCGGGCGAATCGCCCACGATGTCCCATTCCCCGGTGGCACCCGAGATTCGTTCGGCCATGCGCCGGTTCTCGGCCACCAGCCGGCGGTGGTCGCAGGCCCGCCGGATCGTCAGAAGCAACTCTTCGGTGTTGAAGGGCTTGGTGATGTAGTGAAACGCGCCTTCTTTGACGGCCTGAATGGCATTGTCAATAGTGCCGTGCGCCGTGATCATGATGACAAGGGTCGAAGGATCCTCGCCGCGGATTCGCCGCAGCACATCCATCCCGTTCATTTTTGGCATCATCAAATCCACCAACGCCAGATCGGGATAGGTGCGCCGGATATGATCGAGTCCTTCGTCGGGATCCGTGAAGGTTTCGACGGAATAGCCCTCAATACTGAGCAACTTGCGCAGCACAGCGCACATGTTCGGCTCGTCGTCTATAACCACGATCGAGGCGCTGGTGGGTTTTTCGACGGTGTCGGTCATTTTCACGCAGGACTTCGTTGCCACAGGCTCGCTGCAATCAGCAATCCAACGGATATCTACCGGCTGGAACCGGGCAGGTCAAGCGGCTTTCGGACCGATAGGCAGGCCGCGACATGGGGCCTTGTCGGGCAGGTTTTCTTCGCTTGCGGTCATTTTGCCGGCTTTTTCTCTGGCAACTCCATCGGCTCTTCCTCTTCGACAACGAAAAGTTCGCCGGCTTTGCGCGCGCGGGGTGTCGGACGCGGCAGTTGCGTTTTGGGCGGCTGCTCTTTGGCCCTGGCGGCCCGTATAGCAGCAGCTTCCGCTTCCGGCACCTCGACCATTTCGACATTGTCCCAGTAGTATTCGCCCGGCTGCCAGTAGGCGAACAGGACAACCCGGATTTCCGTCACGGCAGGTGTGTGCTCGGTCGGCGAAAACGTCTGCGAAAAGTGGCACCAGCGACCCGGTCCCTCGACGCGGCAGGCAAGATATGTTTCATAGAGTTTGCGCAGCACCCAATTGCCTTTGGCATCCTGGACCATGCCGAATCCGCGCACAAAGAGTTTTGGGAAAAACATCAAGCCGGCCTGACCTATCACATCCACCGATATCCGGTACGTTTTGCCTTTCACAACCGGAATGGGGTCGCTCCAGAAACTCACGCCTTCGAGACCGCCGGCGGTGTCGTATTTCGGCGGGCGGGTGGGCGTTTTAGGCCACGGCGGCGCGTCGGGATTGGCGATCAATTCCTCCATGCGTTTGTGGACTTCCTTCTGATCCACGTCCGTATCCATGCGGATACACTTGCCGCGGCTGGTTTGGGTGTCGTGCCAGAAGAGGGTGAGGTTATCGAGAGCGCGAATGTCGGTCAGTTCGGAAAGGTCCACGCGCGGGTAACGAATGAGCCACCCCGTCGGACAGCGGTCGCCCTGTTCGAAACCGCCATTGGCGACAAGGTTGCGGCCGATGGACGTTGTCGTAGCACCTGGCGGTTCGGCCGCGAGGCAATGCCCGGACATGACGACAAACGTGCCCGCGCCGACAAGAACCTTGACGGCCCAGGATGAAAGCCATTCAACAAGGTTGGCGATAGGCCTTATCATGGAACACTTCCGATAACCTTGCGAAACAACCGGCCGAGAACGCGCCGCTCCGCCTGCCGCTCCAAAAATCCGATCTTCTCGTGCAACTTGCGGATATATGGGTCTTTGGCGACCGAAAGGTTCGAGTCGAAATATACCAGCGGTTTGAGAATCCGCACGAGCAGCTTCAGATACACCGGATGACTACGAAAATATGGATTTTCCGCAAAAGCCGACAACTCTTCCCGCGACAGGCAGTCATACTGGCACAGCTCGTGCAGGGCATTCCAGAACTCATACTCCACGCGCGGCCGCGCCATATACTTGTTCTCGAACTCCTGAAGTTCCGCCCAGACCTCCGGCCGCTGCCGCGCCAGCTCGACAATCCGGCTCCCCTTGTAAAGCGTCAAGTCGTTGACCGGATGGATAGCGTAAGGGCGCGGCAGTTCGAGCAGCAGGTGGAACGTCTCGCGGCGGTCGGCCTCCGTCTCGAACGGATTGCTTCCGATCAGATCGAGGATGATCTTTAGATCGAGGTCATGGAGAATCTGAACGGCCTGAAGGATGGCCGCCCGCGGCGTTCGGCGGCAAAACACCTCGTTGAGAATGCGCTGGCTGCCCGACTGCAAGCCGATGATCACATAATCGAGGCCGGCGTCTTTCAGCTGCGTCATCATCTCGCGCTGCGTTGCCGTCGGGTACGTATAGCACCAGAAGGGCAGCGCGATTTCGCGCTTGTAGGCGGCGGCAAATTCCCGAATCCATTCCGGATGGAGCGTGAACACGTCGTCCTCGAACGCGATAAAGCCCAACGCCTTCCCCCGCGCACGCTTGGCCTGCCGCAACTCCTCGATCACGGCCTCGACGCGCCGTCGGCGATAGTAGCGACGATCCGCGTAGAGCGATTTGACCGCCGGACTGCAGCAATAGGTGCACTGAAACGGACATCCCCGCGCGGTGATGATGTGGTACGAGTAGTGGAGCTGGCTGCCTTCGGGATAGCGGCCGGAGACCACGCGGTTGTCGTAGATGCAAAAGGTGCGGGAAAGGTCGTGGTCGGGAAAGGGCAGCGAGTCGAGGTCTTCGCGCGGCGGACGCGGCGGGTTGCGCACGATGCGCGCACCATCGCGCACCCACAAATTGGCAATGCATGAAACGTCGCCGCCGCGCTCGAGCGCCTCCACCAGCTCGAGCATTGCCTCCTCGCCGTCGCCGCGGCAGATGATATCCACCGTGCGAAGCGCACGCTCGGGGTCGGCCAGGGTGTCAATGCCCCCCCAGACGATTTTCGTTCCGAGCGGACGGAGCAGGCGGGTCAGGTGCTCGGCGAGGGCGACAAAGTTCGAGGTGAACGAAAACGCAATAAGGCCGGGCTGCAGCGCTGCGACAGTGTCCTGAAACAGCGCCAGTTCCCGCGCCGTGACGTAGGCGGGCGGGGAAGAAAAATCTCCCCGTTCGCTCGTCTCCGGCACGTTTTGAATGTCATTCATTCGCTTGAGATGCACGAAGGCGGTCGTATGGCCCGCCTGCCGCAAATACGCCGAAAGGTAGCGCGCGCCGATGCAGATCTCGTCGAACAGCGTAACGAACACAACATTCATGAGCCGACCCGCAGTGCAATTCTCATCCGGCGGCAGCAGCGGCAGCCGGGCGTCATCCGATCAATACGTACAAAAATCCGCCCAAGTCAATATCTCAGCACGACAAATATTGGTTGTCCGCACTTTGTAACGGCATGATCAGAACTCGACCAGGACAATTTCATACCGATCGAGCACGGGCACGACACAGCGGAAGTGTCCATCGGCGATCTTTTCCGCTCTTAGCGCGCGGCCGGCTTTGAGCAGCCGAACGCTCGTTATGCTGTTCGGTGCGGCAAAGACGACTTCGATATTGGCAATCGGCACAGGGGCATGAAGCGCTCCTGCCATCCGCGGCGCGTGATGATACAGGCTCACCCACTCGAACCGGCCGCGCGGGTCCTTGCGATGCGTCACCTCGACCATCGGCGGGCACCGCACGTTGACGCGCGGCTCGAAGCCCAGCACGTGGCGAATCGCCCCGCTGACCAGCATGGCGTGGCCCGCGTGAAACATCTGGTTGTAGTGGGTGCCAATCTCCCATGGAAATACAGCGATCATTCCCTTCTTGTAGCGAAGTTGAAACAATCCCGGAATATCCGAAACCTCGGTATAATAGCATTTTTCCGGCGGTCCGAACATGGCTGGCGGGATATAGCGCAGGAGCGCGTCTTCGGCGCCGGCGGCCTTGTATTCATGGAACGGGCCGTCGAGGAACACGAGGTCCACATCGCGCAAGCCAACTACCGCAAGGTGCTCTTTGTCCTTCGGTCGGATTCGCAGATAGGTTCCCTGCTGTCGCGGGATGGTTTGCTTGAACTTCAGAGCCGCCGCGCAGGCCAGCGCAGAGGGAATCTTGCCTGTCAGCAGAAGCCGCCCGCCGTTTTCCACAAACGCGTCCAGCTGGGCGCATTCCTCGCGGCTCAGCCGTTCCGCGTCGGGAACCACAAGTACTCGATAGCGATCGAGCGGCGAACGCGCGAGCGAAACCAGGTCGAGCGGAAGGTGGTCCTCGGCAAGAATCTGATACAAGCCGTCGAACTCCGGCCCGTCGCGGCGGACAAGGCCAACTTCGGCGGCAGATGTAGTGACGCCCAGCCATTTCTCATTGGCCGCATGAAAATGAAACAGATCGCGCACGGCATCCAAGCCCAGCCGGTCTTCCAGCCGGTCCAGCCGCCCGATGCAATAGAAATCCACCCAGCCGCCGTTGACCATGTGCTGGTAGATGCGCCGGTGGGTCAGGTGGGGCGAAACGCCCGCGTGGCGGTGGGGATAGTGGGGAAAATGGACTGCGGTGTTGGTGATCGGACGGCCCTCGAACGTGATCTGCATCCACTGCTGCTTCTTGGTGTCGCTATAGAGGTCGGGATCGAGCCGCGCATTGCTTTCGAGCCGGACGATATCCAGCGGGACGCCGGTCATGCAGACGGGAGTGCCCGGCCGCACTTCGTTGATGACCTGCCGGATTTTCTGATAATGCTCCATGGCGGTTTCGCGGCAAAATCTCTGATAGTCCTGATACACTGGGTCTTTTGCATCCGCACGCGACGGGAGTCTCTGGCCGCCGCTCCATGTTGCGAACCGCCGCTTGCAGTTGTCGCACTGGCAGATGCCGTGTGTCACGCCGCGATAGTCGCTTCGCGTATAGCCGGTCATATTGAAAAAGACGCCGTCGAAGGGATAGCGCCCGACAGCCTCGCGCAGAATCTGGAAAGCAGCGTCCTGTTGATAGCCCCCGTTGAGGCAGGCGTGCACCTGGCCGTTGTCGGCAACCGTCTGGCCCTTCTCGCTGATATAAAGCCAGTCGGGATATCGCGCGGCAATTGTCTCGTTCACCTTGCTGAAATCGAAGCGTGCGATCATCCTGATGCCATTGGCGTGGAGACGCTCGAGCACCTCGCCCACGACATCGCCTTTGCAGTAAGGGTTGCGATAGTGAAATTCGAGATCGGTGGGGTAGTTGGCGACGATACCGCCGACGTTGAACAGAACGACATTGGCGCCGAAATCCTTTACGTCCGCGACGTATTTTTCGACATCCATATCGGCATCAATTTCCGGAAGATTGGTCTGCAGCATCCGATACGTTTTCTGACGCCACCAAGGCGGGCTGCTTTCACCGCCATGGCAGATCATCCCCATAAGCGAGACAGCGAGCATCCCCGCAGACACAAGCGCGATGCGTCGTTTCATGATACCACCTCGAATTGTTGGATATGAAAAAGCCGCCAAGACATCCAATTACCAGAGCAAGCACAGGTTGGCGCTGTTGTAAAGAAAAGACATCTAGCGGCCTCGATGCTGAAATTCTTTTCTTTCAACGCAGAGTTCACACTTTGGTCTCTGTCATTCGGGATCTGGTAGCCCTTTAGATTTCCTCGTTTAACGGTCTAGCCCAAACGCATGCATCTTTATGGAGCATCTGATCTTTGGTTATTATTTAAGACCGCGATAGGTGCATCGAAACTTGTCGGGCAAAAGCGGCAGCCATGCTGCCGCAGTCCAAAGCAAAAGCGTTCCTCTTTGCAGGATCGGGGCAAAAGTTTTGGAGTGCGGCAGCCATGCTGCCGCTTTGCAGTCCTGGTTCATTGCAAGACAAACGATTACCCCGGCTTTTCCGGTCGCCTGAGATTCTTTCTTCTTGAGATTTAGCCATCTTGGGGATTTTTGGTTCTGGCCACAGGCCGCGTGGGGTATCATTTGTTGCAGGGGGCGCGCAGTTCACGCCTCAATAAGATGTTTTCGTGATCAAATTGAAGCATAATTCCACGTGCCGCTTGACCGCGGAGAAACGGTCTGTCATTTTCCTTTTCGGTTGATACGCACAGGCGCGCGCAGTCCAAACCAAACTGAGTCATTTTATGCTTGGAGAAAAAGCCACCCTCCTGCTCGAAGACGGAACCGTTTTCACCGGCCGGTCCTTCGGACATCCCGGCGAGGTCTGTGCCGAGGTGGTTTTTAACACCGCGATGACAGGCTATCAGGAGATTGCGACCGATCCATCCTACGCCGGCCAGATGGTCGCGATGACGTATCCTCTGATCGGCAACTATGGGGTCAACCGGCGCGATGTCGAATCTGACCGTGTTTACGTCAGCGCGATGATTATCCGCGAGCGCGCCCGGCGGCCCAGCAACTGGCGCTTCGAACAATCCATCGAGGACTATTTTGCCGCCCATCGCGTCATGGGGCTGGAAGGCATAGACACGCGCGCGCTGGTGCGCCACATCCGGCTCGAAGGCGCCCTGCGCGGGATTCTTTCGACCGAAGACCACGACATCGAGTCGCTGCGGCGCAAAGTGCTGGCCTCGCCGCCCATGGCCGGCCGCGACCTCGTTCGCGAGGTCACGACGCCGTCCCACTACGAGTTTCCGCGCGAAACGACGGTCGAGCCGCCCGATCTTTCCGGTGCCCCGTTCCGGGTAGTTGCCTTCGATTTCGGCATCAAGGAAAACATCCTGCGCCAGCTCGCGGGCATCGGTGCGCGAACTATTATCGTTCCCGCCACCACCAAGGCCGACGAGGTGGACCCCCTTCGGCCCGACGGCGTTTTCCTGAGCAACGGTCCGGGCGATCCGGCCGCGCTGGGCTACATCATCGAGGAAATCAAGAAGATCATCCGCCGCTATCCGACGTTCGGCATTTGCCTCGGCCACCAGTTGCTCGGTTGGGCATTCGGCGGCAGGACCTACAAACTGAAATTCGGCCACCGCGGCGCTAATCATCCGGTAAAAGACATGACCACGACACGTGTCGAGATCACCTCGCAGAATCACGGATTCGCCGTCCGTCCCGAATCGCTTCCCAACGACGTCGAGGTCACCCACTGGAACCTCAACGACCAGACGGTGGAGGGTTTGCGACACAAGAGCCTGCCGTGCTTCGCTGTGCAGTATCACCCGGAAGCTTCGCCGGGTCCCCACGATTCCCACTACTTGTTTCACCGCTTTCGTGAGTATCTCGAAGCGGCTGCGAAGCCGCGCTGAACATACACAAGCCGCGAGCAATTCGGACGGGGTGCTGCTTGACTTCCAATCCCACTTCCGGGTCCGGCTGACATTGCCTTGTTGTCGCCCGCCCGAAAACGGCCCATTGACAAGGGTTCTATCTTGTTACTGAGTGGGTATGTTTGACCGGAAAATCTCCATTCTATAAAGCCGAAGGAGACACGATCATGGCAACTTGGCCGGCAGTGTTCGGTTTGCTGATTCTATCCGCCGCGGGCGGAGCAGGCAAAACCAAAGAGTCGGAAAAAATCGCCCTCTGGCCGCTCCTGCGCTACGACCCGCAACCCGACCGCACGGACATGGAAGTCCTGTGGCCGCTTCTTTTGGATGCCGAAAGAACACCCAACGAAACCACCTGGCGTTTCCTTCTGACGGTCTATCACCGAAAGGAAAAGCAGAACGAGACCACATGGGATTTTCTGTGGCCGGTCTGGCGAATGCAGTCCAGCCCGACCGAGCGCCATGCCCGTTTTGTCCCTCTGTTCTTTGGGCACGATTCCAACGAGCGCTACCTCGTGCTATTCCCCGAAGTGTGGTGGTTCGGCCATACGGACAGCGATCGCTACTTCCATTTTGTATTTCCCTGGGGGAGGTATCAGGGGAGCGCGACCAACTATAATAATTTTTTGACGCCTGTTATTTGGGGGCGCGACGGCCACCGGCGCTGGGCGATTGTTCTGCCTCTGGGCTGGTGGCGAAAGACCGCCGAGGACGACTATCAGTTTGTCTGTCTTCTGGCTTTCCATGACCACGACGGGCGCGAAAACTCCGTCACCGGCTTTTTCCCATGGTGGGTCAGCCGCCGCGGCAACAAACGGTTCGCCAACCTGTTTCCGGTTCTCTGGAGCAAGGAAGGCCGCGCCTACAAGTTATTCGTCGTGTTGCCGCTCTATTACCACATCGGCGAGACAGCGGTCTTCTTTCCGCTGTATTGGGATTTTCGGGAGACCCGGATCATTTTACCCGTCTATGGGAAAGGCCGACTGGGCGAGGCCGACTGGGAAGCTTTCGGGCCGGGAACGTGGATTCAATGGTCGAAGGGTGGCTACCGCGAAACGGACATTTTCTTTCCGATTGTTCAGTGGGGCGAAGGGCCGAACCGCGCGGTCCGCGTCGTACGGCCTCTTTACGACTATCGGCGCCAGGACGGCTACGAGCAGCGGAGCCTGTTGCTGCATTTGGTTGCGCGCGGGCGCGGCGGCGACCGCCAGCTCGACCGCGTGTTTCCGCTCTTCAATTATGACCGCACGCGCGAGACGTCGGACCTGTCGGTACTGTGGCCTCTCTATCGGGAGAAGACCGCGCAGGATTCCCGGCAGCGGCGTATTCTGACGTTGCTGCCGATTGGGCTTTTCAAGATCAGCGCCAACTTCGACTCGATGAACATTCTCACATTGTTCTACGGGGCGAAAAGCTGCCTCGCCGAAGACGCGCCCGGTTTGTTGCGCGCGCACGGTCTTTACCCGCTGTATTCCTACATGCGCGAACGGAAGGAATTCCATTTCGCGGACTATGTGCCCACTGCAGAAGAGGGAAAAAAATGGAAAAGCACCGATGAAAATCTAGAGTTTGTCTCGCTCGGTGTGCTGGATTTGTTCACAGCCATAGCCACAGAGCAATTCGAGCCTTCGCGCACACCCCTGGAAATCCTCAAGGTCCTTTTTCCAATCCTTTCCTATCAGAGCGCCGCCAATGGCTATCGGAAATGGGCGTTGCCGCTGGCTTTGTTCCATTGCGAAAAAGGGAGCCTGTGGAGCAAGCATTCTCGAAATGACTTCCGCCTGATAGTGGGCACGCCGCTGGTCTTTTACCGCACGCGAAGATTTCACACCTACGAACAGCCGGAGGACTTCTACAAGGAACTTCATATTCTGACGCTGTTCTGGGATAAGCGCCACCAGGACTTCCTCTCCCAGGGACTCTGGCCGTTGTATTCCTACAAAGCCGCGGGCAAATCCACTAACATCTCGGCGCTCGACCCGTTGTGGTTCTGGGGCGAAGCGACGGGCGAAGAAGAACACGTCTCGGCTTTGTTCAAGATTTTCGATTATCGCAAACAGCCCAACGGCGACAGCCGGTTCAGCGTGATCTGGCGCGCATTTCGGCGCGACGTGCGGGGTGAAACGGCGGCCGTGGAGATGTTTCCATTCCTCGCGTGGGAAACATCGCCCGAGCGGTCGAAGTTTTCGTTTTTCTGGCGGCTGTTTGCCTATGAGAAAAGCGCCGAACAAACGACGCTTCGGCTGTTTTTCTCACCGAAGGTTTCTGTAAGCAGCAGGAAATAACAACGTGTCGGATTCGAGGCGCAACCATAATAGACATTCGGTGCAGTCGGTTACCCTTGCTGGTCAATAATAGTTATTGTTGCGGATTTTGTCTTCTCTGCAACTCGGCGGCAGACAATTTCTCCGTCCGCAGATTGGCCAGGCCGCTTCTGACCATCAGAATCCACAACACAACACCGACAACCAGTGCGATGGCCCCCAGAAAGTTCAAAAAGCCTATCATCTGCAACTCCTTTCGCTGAGAGATTCCTGCATTTTTCGCCGCGCTTCGACCACCCTCCGCAGAACGTCCATGTGGCGTTTGGCGCTGCCGCGGTTCAGTGCCACTGTGTCGGCGGCCAAACGTCCGATGCGCCGCCGCTCCTCGGAATTCTGCAGCAAGCGCTTGATTGTTTCGGCGAGTTCGCCTGCCCCGACCTGGACGCCGGCACCCGACTGGCGAAACAGCCGCAGCAGCTCCGGCTGTTTCTCCATGTGCGGCCCATACAGGACGGGCACGCCGTAGATGGCCGGTTCGAGCAGATTGTGGCCGCCGATCGGGGCAAAGGAGCCGCACACGACGGCCAGCGTCGCCAGCGAATAGGCGTGGGCCAGTTCGCCCATGACATCCAGCAGGACAACCTCGGCGCGGGCGGCAACGGAATTCGACACGCGGGAGACAGACAGTCCAGCGGCGGTAAAAATCGGGACAATCGAGTCGGCGCGGTTTATGTGGCGCGGGGCAACGATCCACGTCA
This sequence comes from Candidatus Sumerlaeota bacterium, assembly GCA_017161705.1. GTDB lineage: Bacteria > Sumerlaeota > Sumerlaeia > JADFCW01 > JADFCW01 > JADFCW01. The sequence continues at coordinate 12,703 of JADFCW010000143.1, forward strand.
GGTCGGGAAAATCGGCCCTCAACGCCGACGCCGCGCGCGCAATAATCTCCTCTTCGCCTGCATGCGTGCTGCCGACCACAATGACCGGTTTGGAACGGTCCACCGACCAGCGGGCGGCCAGTGCCGCGCGTTCGCTTTCGTCCAGCGGACGGGCCAGCGAATCGAACTTGCAGTTGCCGGCGACTACGATGGGGGCATCGGGGCCGGCGATCTCGCGCATGCGCACAGCGTCCACTTGCGTTTGCATGCAATAGGCGGCAATCGAGCGCAGCGCGGGCCGGAAAAAAAAGTCATAGCGGCGATAGCGACGGAACGACCGCTCGCTGATCTTGCCGTTCATCATCACGACAGGGATGCCGCGCCGGCCGCACCGGAGCAGCAGGTTGGGCCACAGCTCGGTCTCCATCATGATATAGACATCCGGCTGAATGCGGTCGAGAAAGCGTTCCACGTTCCACGAAAGATCGAGCGGATAGTAAAAAATTTCGTCCACCAGATCGCGAATGAAACGGCGGGCATGGGCCTGGCCTGTTTCCGTGATGGTCGAGGCGCAGATGCGGCAATCGGGCCAGGTGGAACGGATTTCGCGGATGATTCCGGCGGCCGCGACTACCTCGCCCACCGAAACCGAGTGGACCCAAAAAACCATCTGACGCCGGCCGTCGGGTGCGGGCGGCAGCGGCGGCGGAAGGGGAAGACCCAGCATTCCCTTTAGGCTCTCATGATACTTTCGCTGAAATGCATAGCGATACCCGATCATGCTGAGCAGAAAGGGCGAAGCCGCCAGATAAACGAGGTCGTAGAGGGTCATCATAATCCTAGGCTAAGGGAGCAGGAATGAAAGATGAGGTCTGCTCGCAAAGCAAACGTGCGTCAAGACAATACCTTGTCGGGACTTCGATTCCATCTTTTTCCTCTTAAAGCGGGTCTGTTTGTTTACTCTTATCGGATTGCCTTGATTCCATCATGCATCATCCTTCATCCCTCTGATTGTTTTTCATGTGCATAATGCGATCGAGGACGCCGTTCACAAAAGCTGCGGCGTCGTCGCCGCTATAGACTTTGGCCACTTCGATGTATTCGTTCAAGACCACCTTAGGGGGGATATCGGGAAAGTGAAGCAATTCGCAGCACGCCAGACGGAGGATTTGGCGGTCTACGACGGCGACGCGATCGGGTTGCCAGTGGGTGATTACGCTGGTCAGGAGGCGGTCAATTTCCTCGCGGTGCGCAAGGGTTTTCTCGAGCAGCTCGACCGTGAAATGATGCAGATGGCTCCGCCGCTTGCTGTCCTGTAGAATCTCCAAATAGCCTACCAGCGCCTCGCTCAGCGACTGACCGGTGCGGTCAATGGCATAAAGGACTTGAACGGCTCGCTCGCGGGCCAGCCGGCGCGTTCCCATGGCGAAGGTTCCTCAACGAAACGGAGAAAAGAATCGGCCTGCAGGACAGTGCGTTTGCTCCCGAACCGCCGTCTCTTTGCTCGCGGTTCCGACTCTTACGGGCTGGCCGGAAGGGCCAGCAATTTGGGTTCAAATCGTTCGTCGCGGGCCTTGAAATATGACGCAATCCCATTATAAATGGCGGTAGCCACCTGCCTTTGAAACGCCGGACTGGCCAGCTTCTGGCATTCCTCGGCGTTGGTGAGAAAGCCTACCTCGACCAGCACGGCCGGCATGTCGGCCTGAAACAAAACGCGAAAGAACGCCTGCTGCACCATCATTTCCCGGTTGTTATAGGCCCGGTAGTAGGGCACCTGCAAACAGCTGGCTTTCAGGTGCTCGCAGACAATTCGCCCCTCGGTCAGCCACTTCAGAAGCGACTCGCGCGCGAGCGTGAAAAAAATCGGATGGTCTTTCGGCGACGGGCTCTCCGAGCCGTTGCCGCCGTTTCGGTTTTCCAACTCTTCCAGATAGCGAAGAGACCCCTTGGCTGTTCCCGTCGGATTGAGATAGTAGAACTCAATGCCGCGCGCCCCGCGTGTGCGATAGGAATCCGAGGCGTTGCAGTGAATGCTGAGGAACAAGTCGCCGGAGATGGGCGGCTTATGCCGGTCGCAGAAGTTCTGCCGATCGGCCAGAGAAACATACTTGTCCGTCTCGCGGGTCATAAACGCTTCCATGTTGGGCGAGGCATCTATCAGGCGCTTGATCTCCTTGGCAATCGCGAGGTTGAGGTCTTTTTCCCGTAGTTTCGCGCCGTTGATCTTGACATACGACTCCGCTCCAGGGTCGCTGCCGCCGTGGCCCGGGTCGAGGATGATAATCTTCTTGCCGGGTTTCCGATAAC
>JADFCW010000144.1 GCA_017161705.1 Candidatus Sumerlaeota bacterium
CACCTGCGCCTCGGATTCCACTACGCCGGGGCCGGCGATCACGACGACCTCTTCGCCCCCGATCACCACGTCGCCGATCCGCACGGTCGTGCGTTGCTTCTTCCATTCGGCGCTGGCCAGCTTGAACGGCTTCATGATGGGGATTGTGGCCTCGACGCCTTTCATCTGCTCGACGACCGAGAGAGGCGACTTGTCCTCGTGGCCGACGGCGCCGATGACCGTGCGCTCGACGCCGCGGATGATGTGCGCACGATAGCCGAGCAATTGAATGCGCTCGATGACGGCCTGGAGTTCTTCTTCCGTGCTGCCCTGAGCCATAACGATGATCATGGGTGTGCCTTCCGGTTTAAAGAAAAGCGAGAGGGGAAGGATGCGAAATGGACTGAAGGAGCCATAAAAATGACACCTTGCTTTGCATACTGTGCCCCATGGTTTTTTCGGCCGGGGCACCGTTATCCATTCTTACCAATGCGCCCATAGGATCTGTTGCCTTTTCCCTTTGTTCCCCGTCTCTCAATAAAACACCATGCTCGCATACGACACGGTCGAGTTGTGCTCGTCCATGGCCGAATAGTTGTAGCGCAGCAATTCGCCGCCGCTCAAATCCATGGCGCGCAGCATGGTATAGATACACGGGAAACCGCAAATATGGCGACGATTGCCGTCGCGCAGAAGATTGGCTGCAAAGCCGTCGGCGTCGCCCGATTGAATGATTTTCAGCATGGCATAGTCATCGCGCTCCATGCAGTCAATGTGGGCGCGGCTGATGCGGACCGGGTCGCCGTAGCGCCAGCCAATATGCGCAAGATCGGCGCTGCAGATGACGCAGACCGGACGCGTGGTTTCGGCCAGAGTCCGGCGCAATGCCTGACAGAACCGCTCCACCGACTCCGTGACTTCGGGATTGGGCTCGTCGGGCGACCATGCGTCGGGAAGGAAAGAACACAAAATGGGAACAATGCGATAGGGCGGCTGGCCGTTGCGGCCGTTCAGGGCGTGCTGAAGGAATAGGGTTTGAAACTCGATCACGTGCTCGCCGCGGTGGTAAATCTCCTCTCGGCAAAGATCGCTGCCGTCGTGCTGCTCGAGGCGGTCAAGGAATTCCAAATCCACAGGCACGGGGCCGAACGGTGTGAGGAATGTCTTTCGGGTGGCGGCGAAACAGCCGGGAATATCCGCATGACCGGTTCCGAGGATAACGAAAGTTTCGATCGGAGCGGACTGGCAGAGGCGGCTGTACGCCCAAGCAAAACACGTGCCGCCCTGATGGATGCTAATGTGCGGGGCGATCAAAGCGCGAACGCGGCGCTCCCCGGCGGTCAACGCCGAGGGCGGCTGGCCCGGTCCGTCGGGATAGCAATAATAGGAATCCAGTTGGGCGGCAAGGACCTGCGGGTCGTCGGGATAAGCCGAGCCCTGGTGAGAGGGCTGCCGCACAGTCTCGTTGCGGTAAGCGCGGACAATTTCGTCGCGATGGGCGCGGAAACGTTCCGTATCCAGGAGAAAATGCCGGTCGAGCTCTTCCAGAATATGCGCCGACTCCTCGTCGGTTATGATATGCTGGAACTGGCGGGCAAAAAACAACTTAATGTCGCGGAGACTGTTTTGACCGTCTAGACTCATTAGAAAGAAATAGACGGCGGGGGGAACGACCACCTCGGGCGAAAACTGCAGGGGATCGCGCAAGACAATCAGCTGCTGTCCTTCGACCTCGATCGGGATCGGCGACAGTGCGCGGGCTCGAGGACACGGTTGCGTCAATTGCTCTTCGTCCATGATGAAGGCCTCTTTCGGCGGGAAAGAAACACCCTGTTTTGCGCGTCTTTCGCCGCAAGATGGTCAGCAGTGTAGCGCGCCAAAGCTCCAAGGCAATGAAAAACTGAGACAATGCGCAGCGGATTTAGGAAATCGAAGGCATGGACGAGGCGGACGGCATAGACAATTTCTTTTCGCCTTGAATTTTTTCCTCCTGCCTCGCGCCCTCCGCCAGTTCGAATCGCCAGTCCACATTCAAGAAGAAATTTGTGGCCGCACCGTCCGGATTTACAACATCGAGCCGAGAACGCGCCTCAGCCAACAAAGCGGCGGCGCAACCGGCAGGCCGGTGGAACAACTGCGCTTCGAGGTCGTAAGTTGCCTGGCGCACCGCAAGGGCCTCGACCCCGATGCGCAGAACGGACGCACCGCGTGGAAGCTGAAGCGACTGACCCTGGGCCAGCGAGTCCAACTGGAGAATCGCCGTATCATGCCGCGAGCGCCAGACAATGCGGCAGCCGACATCGGCAATGTCTTTTTCGCATTCACAATCCAGCTCGATTTGAAGCGGGCCGCCGGAGAGCGCCCGCGAGCACGGCGCGCCGGTGGAATCCGAAAACCGGATTGCGGCAATGCGGCAGCCAGACGCAGAGGACGGAGCCGGCAGGCGGCAGACCGTTCCCTCCCGCTGGAGAGTGTCGAATTGCTTTATGCGCTCGTGGTTCCAGACGATATACGAGTGGATCACGTCGCGGGCGGGCCCATGCTCGCGGATTCGGCCTTCGTCCAGCCACAGGGCTTCGTCGCAGATTTCGCGGACAGCATAGAGGCTGTGGCTGACCAAAATGAGAGTCCGCCCCCCGCCGACAAACTCCATCATCTTGTGGAAGGATTTTTCCTGAAAGGCAGGATCGCCGACCGACAGGATCTCGTCCACAAGCAGAATGTCGGGATTGCAATGAATGGCGACGGAAAAGGCCAGACGCACAAACATGCCCGCACTGTAGTATTTGACGGGCGTATCCATGAAATCGGCCAGTTCGGCGAACGCAACAATCTCCGGAAGGCGATCGCGCACTTGGTCGCGCGACAGACCTAGCACCGCCCCCTGCAGAAAGACGTTCTCCCAGCCGCTCAATTCCGGATGAAAGCCCGCACCCAGTTCCAGCAACGGCAACACGTTTCCCTCGATGACCACCTCGCCGGAGGTCGGCTTGACCAACCCCGCAATGATCTTGAGGAGCGTGCTTTTGCCGGAACCGTTCTCGCCGATCAGGCCCAGTTTGCGTCCGCGCGGCACGTCGAACGACACGTCGCGCAGCGCCCAATGATCCAGCCGCCGCGACGCACTGATGTAACGCGGCAGAAGCAAGCTGATCCATCGGCTCTCCGGAGCCGCGCGGACGCGGTAAACCTTCGAGAGCCGGCGGACCGAGAGGGCCGGAGGCGGCAAGGAATCCGGGGTGAAGGATGAAGCACGAGGATGGGCGGGATCTGGCGTGGATTGATCGGGAGAAACCCCCGGCGCTGCACCGTGCAGACGCCCGGCTGCAGGTTCACCCTCTTTTCCCGAACTACCATTCATTCCCTATCCCTCATTCTTCTGTATCCGCTTCAACCCCTGCCCTTGCTTTCTTACTGAATGATTGGCTTGATGATCTTAGCGCCCATCTGGGCGTAGCTGCGGGCGAGGCGATCAAACATCGCTTCGTCGCGGCAGACACCGACGACGGCGCCGCCCGATCCTGCAAAGTGAACGTGCGCACCCTCCTTGCGCGCGCGTTCGACCAGTTCGCGGTTGCCCGCGCTGATGGGATAGATCGAAGCGCGCAATTCAAAATTTTCATCGAGCAGCGGCCCGATGTCCGCCCCCCGGTCGGCCTCCAGAAGCTCGCGCGCCTTCCGCGCGAGGTCGGCAATGCGGTTCATGGTCTGAACGACTTTGGGCTCGCCGGCCAGCCAGCGTTCGCGCACCGGGCTGTGCGCCACCTCGGTGCCTTCGCTGAGAGCATCGTGATAGGCTACGAACAGCGGCGGAAGAAGTTTGGGATCGAGCGGCTCATACAGGCCGTAGCCGCGTTGTTCGAGAAGATCGCGGCGGAAATCCATATACACGCAGCCTTCATAGACCTGGACCACGCGGTCCTGAAGCCCCGCGGTGATCTTCAGCTCGTCGGTTTCCGTGCTCAGGATCAAGCCGGGCAAAATGGGCTGCGGAATGGCGACGCTGTAGAACTGCATGAGAGCACGAAAGACCGCCGTCACGATGGCGCTGGAACCGGCCAGCCCGACGCGCAGGGGGATGTCGGTATCATATTCGACCGTAAAGTTTTTTGCATCCAATGAAATTCCCTGCTGGCGGCAATAGTCGTAAAACTTCTTGATGCTCGCTTTAACCAGCCGCGTGGCGCCATAATAACCGGACTCCTCGACAAAGGCCACGAGATGTTCGACCGACTGAAATTCGAGCTGGTCGCGGTAGCCGGGCACAATCACCAAACGGGGACTTTCATAGAGCGTGACGCGGCAGCGGAAGTTTCGAACGATGATCGCGATGGTTTTGCCAAAATAGCCGTCGCTGGGATTGCCGACCAGGCCGGCGCGCGCGTAAGCGTGAGTACGAATCAGCATGCAAGACTCCCTTCATCCGTTGTCGGCGGTGCGGTCGAGTTTGCTGCGCAGTTCCGCGGCTTTTTCTTCGGGTGACGACGGATTGGTGAACGCGCCGCCGGCGGTCTCCGTTCCCGCATTGTACTTGATGCGGTCGGGTGCGCGATGCAGCGGATAGAATTCGACGTGGAAATGGTAGTAAGGATATTCGCCGCCGTCCACGGGCTCCTGATGAAAACCCATCATAAACGGGAGTTCAAAACCGAACAGGCGGTCGTAGAGTCGCACCTGGCGCTGAATGCCGCGCATGAAATCGTCGCCTTCGTCGGGCGTAAAATCGTCCAGCGACTGGACATGGCGACGCGGATAAATATGCACCTCGTAGGGATAGTCGGCATAACTGGGCAAGAAAGCCGCAAAGTGCTTGCTGGTCCAGATGATCCGCCGCTGAAACGCCAGTTCCTTTTGCAGAATTGTGCAGAACAGGCAGGTGCGATCATGGCTGTCCCAGTAGCGGCGGGCAGACTCGATCTCGCGGGCCGGCCGGGCGGGAATATACGGATAGGCGTAAATTTGCCCGTGCGGGTGGGGGATGGTCACGCCGATGATGTCGCCTTTGTTTTCAAAGATCAGGACATATTTCACATCGTCGCGGCGTCGCATCGCGCGATAGTGATCGCGCCAGAGCGCGAATAGTTTGCGGGCGTGATCGAGCGGCAGGTCCTTGATCGAACCGTTGTGGTCGGGACAATACAGAACCACGTCGCATTGGCCGAACGCGCGCTCGACGCGCAACAGCTCGTCGTCGGGAATCGTCGGCTCCGGCGGATTCGGCATAAGGTGGGGCCAGTCGTTCGGATAGAGAAATACATCGTAGTGATCAGGGACCTTGCCCGAGCCCGGGCAAAAGGGGCAGTTGGTTTTGGGCAAAAAAGGGCGATGCTGGCGCGCAGCCGAGACCATCACCCACGTTTCCATAACCGGATTCCAACGCAGTTCCATTGTGCTTTCTCTGACGGATATCCATAAAGACAAACGGATTGAATCTGTTCGTTGGAGAGGCTGTCAAGGATTTAGCCTTTCGATCGTGGATTTGCCCTTGATCCTTTACATGGTTTTGCGAAGCGACAGGTGGATGGTCTGCCGCGGTGTATCGGGGTGCGGCAGGGTAGGGTGTCCCTGGCAGGTTTTTTCTGACTGCCGAACGCTTCCGTCCGGCTTCCGTCAGAATAGACCGCCTGAAGGCGAGGCCCGCTCTATGGCGTCGGCGGGGGCGTCGCCGTGGGCAGGAGCGAAAATGGGAACGGATAGGTCGGCGATGACGGATTATATGGCGCGTAGGGAAATCCGTACGGCGCGTAAGGGGTTATCGGCGTCACATAGGGATAGCTGTAGCCATAGGGGCTGGAGTAGGCATAAGGGTTGGAATAGGCGTAGGGACTGGGGTAAACGTAGGGGAAAATGGGGGGATAGCCATACCCGGGCCGTGTGCTGGGTCGCGGTACATCGTGGCGCCGGGCCGAGCGCTGTCCGGGGGGCAGCCGTGTGATGCGCTGCGATTTCAGGAGCGACAGATAGCGGTTGCAGTCGGCGATCTTGCGCTTGAGGTCTTTGCGCGCCGGATCGCCCAGCGAGGGGTCGAGCGCCAGGGCCTCGCGATAGTAGCGCAGGGCACGCTCCAGATACATTGTGGCATCGGCTTTGTAGCTGCCGGCCGTGCGCGTGACGCTGCCCGAGATGTTGGTGTTGGGGGGAGAATACCCCGTGCTGCGATAGGGGGTGTCGGCGCCGCTGCGATAGGCTTGAAGAGCCTGGACGCCGCGTTCGAAGTTTTGATCGCCCTGATCGGCCAAGTCGGAGGCGCGGGCCTGCGACTCGCGGCGCTGGTTGCGGATTTCGTTGCGCGCTTTTTCGACCACGTCGTCGGCGGCGTCGTGAATGGGCTGCAAACTGGGGTAGCGATCCACGGGATAACGTTCGTGCAGTACGCTGACAAGCAGGGGGATTTGGGCGAAGAGCTTGTTCTCGAAGGCCATCTCGATTTCCGCTAGGTCGCTCTGCGCCCAACCCGTCAGGATTTTCAGAGCTTCGGGGTGCTTGGGATTATTGCGCAAGACGGTGAGGACTTCCTTGCGGGCGTGTTCGGCCAGTCCCATGCTGGTGCAGAACCGGGCAAGTTCCATGTGGGCGTCGTCGTCCTGGGGGCTGATTTCGCGGGCGCGTTTTTCATATTCATAGATGGCCAAGGGCTCCGGGTCCACGTCGGGAAAGAGCGACTGATATTCGCGGAATTGCTCGATAGCTTTGTCGTAGTCCTTTTGCTCGGCCGAACGGCGATGGCGGCCGTCCAGCAAAGCGATCAGACGCGCCTCCACCCGATAGAGCGGCACCTGTTTGGCGCCCGTCGTGGCGGTGTCGCGATAGACCGCCAGATAATGGGTGAGAGCGCCGTCCCAGTCCCGTTTGGCGTAAAGTAAATTGGCCAGGCGCAATCGGGCATCGAGGTCGTTGGGGTTTTCCGCAACTTTTGCTTCAAGGAACTCCTGCAATTTGAGGGTGCGATTCGCATCGGCGCCGGGCTGCGAGATTTTTTCATACAGCCGCATGAGCTTCGTATAGGTGTCCTTGGCGTTGGGATCGAGTTCCATGACCTTTTCATAGCACTCGATGGCACCCTGGGTGTCCTGTTTGTCGGCGCGGCTGTCGCCCCATTGATCATAGAACTGAACGGCCAGACGGGCAGCCTCTTGGGCGAGGTCGGGCGGGATGCCTTGTGTTTCCAGCACAGCGAACCAGGGAAGCGCCTTGTCAAACTGGCGCGATTCCATGGCTTGGCGGATTTTGTCGAGCAGACCGCGATACTCGCCGGTTTTGACCTCGGCCTCCTTGGCGGACTTGAGGGCAAGGGCCCGCAGAATGGCTTCCTCTTCCTCCTGCAAGGCAACATCGTCGGGGGCGAGGCGCCGGGCCTCGCGGATTTGTTCCAAAGCCGCTTCCAACTTGCCCTCGCGCGCAAGGGCCTTGGCAATGCGCGAGCGGCTGAGCGCCTGGGGTTCGCTGATGATCTGTTGGACCCGCGCCCGCGGAATTTGTAGCGACTTGCTGACGTGGTCGCTGAAAATCACCACATTCGGCACCAGCGACGAAGTGGTGACCAGTCCCTCGAGACGGGTGCCGTCGTTGAGAATCAGGATATCGCCGAAAGAGAATCGGGCGGTTGCTAAAGCCAGGAGCAGCGCTGCGAGGGCCGACCGGCGAAGGATGACAGCATGTTGACTCATGGGGGTTCACCGTTCCTTTTCGGATTGGCTGCAAAAAAGCCTTCTCGTCAATCATGGAAATGCAAAGCGCGAAATGTGCTATTCCACACTGTGATTAGCATGGGAGCCTGCCGGCCAGAGTGTCAACGGGATTCGCAGGGAAAAGCGCGCGGTGCGCCCCCGGAAAGGGGGTTCTGGCCCGTTAGGCCTTTTACCCGGCTGCAGCGACAAAAAATTGGAAATGCTGTAAAAGGTTTGTTCTTTGCTGTGCTCCACCGGAGCGCCTCCGCTTCCGGGCGAAGTCCCGAGCGTGGCGTAGATGCTTTCGTCGAAGGATCCAGCCAAAATGCACGGTTCTTTTGGGACATCTTATGTTTGGCGGCGGGTACAGGCGACGTTTGGGGGGCGGAAACTTGTCAAGAAAAAGCGGCAGCATGGCTGCCGCAGTCCAAAGCGACGCTTTGCCGAGCAAAATTTTTGGAGTGCGGCAGCCATGCTGCCGCTTTCCAGTCCTGGTTCATCGCAAGACAAACAATTGCCCTGGCCTTTAAGGCTGCCTTGAAATCTTTTATTGAGATTTAGCCATCTTGCGAAGGTCTTTTGGTTTCGGCCGCAGGCCGCGTTAGGAAAAGCGCCCCATAATATCGGCGCCGTGGGTGACAACACCGATGCGCGCATGCGGGCCGTGGCGTTCGAGGGCGGAAGCAAGGGCGGCGTGAATGTCGGGCGTTGCCGTCAAGCCGATTTCTGCCGCCTCGTCGTTGGCAATGCGCTCGGTGACCAGGGCGATGTTCACCCGCGCGCGGGTTCGATCGAACGCGAGGTAGGTAGCGGCGGCCACACCGTCGGCGATTTGGCCGCGGGTGACCATTTCCAATACCTTGGGACCCGGTGTTGTCCCTAATCGGATCAATTCCGGATGATCGGGAGCGATGCCTTCGGGGGCAGGGATGGCGAGAATGAGCGTGCCGCCGTCGCGCAGCAACATACCGGAGTTATTGACTGCCTTAAAACCCTGCCAGAGATCGCGGTCGGCCGGATGCGAGCTGGCCACGACGATGTCGGCGCGTTGGGGCAGCGAGACGGTATAGACTTTTCGCGCGGCCTCGACACCGGCGCGGTGTGCGGCAATGGGATCGCCGGCCACCGCCTCGACCACTTCGCCGTTGCGGTCGAGCACGACATTGACGATGAACTTGAGCCCGGTTTCGACCGCAATCTGTTCCATTTCTTTGCGGACGGGGTTTTCGACCTCGCCCAAAATCTCATAGACGCGCGGGCCGGCCATCAGGTGGGTTTTGGCCGTGGTTTCGGCGTTGCTGATTCCCGGTTGGACCATCTTGGCCCCGCCGGCCCAGCCCGCATACATGTGGGGGATAATGTTGCCGACGGCAATGGAAAGAGCGCTGTCGAGGTAGCGCGTATAGACAGAAATGGGAACACCGAGCGGCGTGGTGCCGAGGCTGCGGAATTCGGCCGGCTCGGCGGGGAGGTTTTCGACGCGGATTCGCTGAACGACTTCATGCCCGAAGCGTTCGGCGCATTCTTCGCGGCTCATCGGGCGGTGGGTGCCGAGAGCAATGACAGCGGTGATGTCGCGGTCGGGAACGCCGGCGGCGTTGAGTTCGTCGAGAAGGATCGGCAGGATCAGGTTTTGGGGCGTCGAACGCGTGCCGTCGTCCACGAGAAGAACGGTGTCAGTTCCACACTGGCGGACAAGTTCGGGCAGCGGGGGCGAGGCAATCGGCGCACGGATGGCGCGGCGAACGGCAGCGCGAAGATCGGCAAGGGGTTCCGACGGATTCGGGGATGCAATCCAGACGAGATTGGCGGTGGGCACCTCGAACGCCAGACGGGTATTCCCGTAAGGGATTTCGACAAGCGTATTTGGGGATTTCACATTTGCAGTCATGGCGGAATACTCTTTGGAAGCAATAAACAAAATAGACCGGGCAGGTTAGAACGGGCGATCCGCGTTAACGACGGCCATCTTCCTTTCGGCGCAAAGCCGTTTGGGCGGCCTGCACGATGTCCGGGGCGGCCAGACCGTATTTCCGCAGCAAATCGGGATAGGGCCCGCTTTCGGTGAACTGGTCGCGAATGCCGACGCGCTCCAGCGGCGCCGGCCGGGCGGCCGCGAGCGCTTCGGCCACCGCTCCGCCAAGTCCGCCGATGATGCTGTGCTCCTCGACGGTGACGAGGGCGCCGGTCTCCTCGGCGCAGCGCGCGATCATTTCCGTGTCCAGCGGTTTGAGCGTATGCATTTCCACCACGCGCGCCTGAATTCCCTGCGCGGCCAGTGATTCTGCGGCCTCGAGCGCTGGGGCGACCATCACGCCGCAGGCGATCAGCGTAAGATCGCCGCCTTCGCGCAGCAGCATCGCGCGACCCAGCATCGGCCGATAGCTCTGGTCAAAGACCACCGGCACCTCGTTGCGGCAAAGGCGGAAGAAAACCGGACCGTCCATATCGCACATTTGCGGCAGGAGCGCATCGAGCGCCACGGGATCGGCGGGCGCCACGACAGTCATGTTCGGCAGGCTGCGCATGACAGCCAGATCGTTGATGGACTGGTGCGTCGGGCCGTCGAAGGAATCGGACAGGCCGGCGTAAGCGCCGGCCAGTTTCACGTTGGCGCGGCCATAGGCCAGGTGCGTCCGCACCTGCTCGAGCGCCCGCGTAGCAAACAAAAAGGCGAAGGTGTTGGCGATCGGCACAAAGCCGCACCGGGCGAACCCGACGGCTACATCCACCAGAGCCTGCTCGGCGATGCCCACATTGACGAAGCGCTCGGGGAAGCGCGCCTCGAACATGAAGCTGTGATCGGAATTCGAGACATCGGCGCTGAGCACGACAACGTTGGGCCGCGACTGACCGAGCGCCGTCAGCGCCTCGCCATAAGCGCGGCGCATATTGACGGGAACGCCAAAAGGCTTTTTCAGCAAACGCTCCATCGGTTGGCTCCTTCGAGGAGTTCGGCGCGCGCGGCGCGATACTGCTCCGCATTCGGCGGTGTGCCGTGCCAGACGGGATCGTTTTCCATAAAGCTGACGCCTTTGCCCTTGGTCGTATGCGCAATGATGACGGCGGGGCGGCCGTGCAGTTCATCGGCAGCGTCGAGAGCATCGAGCACCTGAGCCACATTGTGGCCGTGGCATTCGAGAACATGCCAGCCGAAGGCTTTCCATTTGTCAGCCAGAGGCTCGGTGGGCATGACGGCTGCGGTCGAACCGGTCTGTTGCACGCCGTTGCAGTCGAGGATGACTTTGATGGCATCGAGGCGGTATTTGGCGGCGATCAGAGCGCCTTCCCAGATCACACCGGCGTTGAGTTCGCCGTCGCCCAAGACCACAAAGACGCGATAGGCCGCCTTTTTCATGACGGCGGCCAAAGCCATGCCGCATGCAATGGCGACGCCGTGGCCGAGGGGGCCGGCGGGAATTTCGACACCTGGTGTTTTCTGCGGCTCGGGATGGCCCTGCAGGCGGCTGTCGAGCGCGCGAAATGTCTTCAATTCCTCCACTGGGAAAAACCCGCGATGGGCCAATACCGTATAGAGCATGGGACAGGCGTGGCCCTTCGAGAACAGAAGCCGGTCGCGCTCCGGCCATGCAGGGTCCTGCGGATTGACGCGGAGATGGTGAAAATACAGGGCGGTGAGGATTTCGGCGACGGAAAACGATCCGCCCAGATGTCCAGATTGGCGCTCATAGACCATGTCCAGCACCTGGAGGCGATACTCGAAGGCGCGGCGCGACAGGTCGGCGATCATCTCAGGTGTATGCCGCGGGCCGTAAGGATAAACGGTGGCCGGGGTTATGTTATTCGACATGGCGGCACTCCTTGGGGGAGTGATGTGGAGGGATGGACAAAACGGGTGGGGTGGAGTGGGAAAAGAGACATTCATAGAGATAGGCAAGGTTTTTAGCGGGATTGCGCCCGCGCATCAATTCGAGAAGAGCCTCGCGGTCCAGCCGGTCAGTCAGGTTCTCCATCTGGCGGGTCAGGCGCGTGACCAGATTGAAATGCTCGACCGTATCCGCTTCCTTCGAGAAAACATCGTAAGCATACCAGTCGTTGGTGTAGCCGGCCTCGCGCAGATAGAAGAGAAACTCGATGAATTCGAGGAGATGAAAGGCGCCGGGAATCATATCCCAATCCCAGTTGCGGTCGTTGTCGTTGAGATGAACATAAAAGAGCCTGCCCGCGCGGGCCAACAAAGCAGCGGCCTGGGCCGGTCGTTCGCCGGCCAAAAGCGAGTGGCCGATGTCGAGCGTGACCCCGAGATTGGGCGCGCCGACCGCCTGGCAGAAGGCGAGCGTTTCGCCGGCGGAAGCCAGCAGGCAGCGGGTGCGCGGATCGTTCCATTTGTATTCGATGCAGACCTTGACCCGGTCGTTGTGGGCGCAGATGGCGGCGAACGTCTCCTCGGCGAAGCGGTAGGCGTCGAAATAGTTCATCTCGAACACGTAGTCGTGACCATCGTTGAGCGGGCACGTCGTTATACGCGCGACGCCGAGTTCGGCGGCGGCGTCCATGGCGCGATGGAATTCCCCGACCACCTCGGCACGCTCGCGGGCATCGGCGGACGAGAACGCACCGCGCAGCCACTTGCCCGTGCGGCGGGAACGCACATTGATGGCCGACACGCCAAAGCCGTAGCGGTTCAGAAGCGCCTTGAGTTCGGCAAGGTTCTCGAAATCGGCCGGATAGCACAGTTCGAGACCGTCGAGGCCTTCGATCCTGGATGCGATATCGAGTTTTTCGGCCAGCGGCGCGTCGGGTTTGTATTGCATATAGCGATTCTTGACGCCCGCCAGAAAGGCGGTAATCACGGCCAGTTTGTTCATCGCAGACTCCTCAGATACTGCAGGCCCTTTCGGACCCAGGATTCTTCTTCGGCCAGAGTTTTCTGTTCATCGTCGAGGCGATCCATCCAGCTTTCGAGGATGAAATTAGGCGCGCGGCTATGCTCGGCAAGCGCATTCACTAACGCCTCCAGATCGAGCAGCCCTTCGCCCAGGGGACATCCGGCGATGTGGAAGCCGGCGCCTATGCGGCGAACCTGCACGTCCTTGACGTGAACGGAAGCGGCCAGCGGGGCCAGCACGGCAATGGTTTCGCCCGGACCAATCAGACGACTGATCGAGTTCAGCGGGTCGAGGCAAACGGCTACATGCGGATCGTTGATTGTGCGAATGAAGTCGGCCAGTTGGCGGGGAGTGAACGTGAAGTGGTTTTCGATCGCAAGGACAACGCCACGGGCATGAAGGTCTGGGAGAATAGGGCGGATTGTATCCGCCTCCGTTTCCAGCGCGCCACGGGGCGAATCCAACACCACGCGCAAGAGCCGGGCGCCCAGTCGGGCGGCAATGGCCGTATAGCGGCGAAAATGATCGGCCGAGCTTGCTTTCGTTCCCACCTCGACGGCGAGGCCGAGCCGGGCGGCACGACCGGCCAGGCTCTCGAGGGCCGAGTCCGACAGATCGGCAAGGGGGACATTGTCGCAGAGTTGCACGACCTCGGCGCCGGCCGCGGCGGCGCGATTCAGAAGATCTTCGGGCGTCAGGGGGCGCGCGGGCCGGAAGTTGTCTGTTCCCAGCGCCCAGCGATAGGCATAGCTGCCCACGCCGATTTTTCCAATGCCGCCGCGTGTGGATCGTTCCGATCTAAGCTTCTGCATGGTTGTTAATCACACCCCAGTCGGACTCGTGGAGGCCGGCAATCAGTTCGGCCAGTGCGCCGTCAATGGCGGCGACCACCAGTTGCTCGGCAGCGTCGGCATCCCGTCGGCGCAGGGCCGCCAGAATGGCACGATGGCGGGCAATCGAATGTCGCGCCCATTTCTGACCCCATTCGGGTTGAACGCGGGCAAGGCTGCGGACCTGTTTGATTCGCGCCCACAGCGAGGCGATGAACTCGCGCGCCGGCTCGTTGCCGCACCAGCGATAGATCGCTTCGTGAAAGCGCCCGTCGGCTTCCACCAGTTGGATAAGGTCCTTCTTTTTCGCCAGTTGCACTTGTTCTTTCAGAAGCAGGGCGAGTTCCTTCCACTGGGGCGGCCCCATTCGTTTGCAGGCCTCGCGGACAGCGAACCCCTCGATGACACGCCGGACGGTGAACAACTCGCGAATGGTCTTGTAGGATACCGGTCGGACCACAACGCCTTTTTGCGGGACGTCAATGGCCAGGCCGCGGCGGCGCAACTCCTGCAAGGCGTCGCGGATGGCCACCCGTGAGACGCCGAAGCGGGCGGCAAGATCGTTTTGCACAAGGTGCTCGCCGGGTTTGAGAGCCGCCGTCTGGATCATCTCCTCGAGTCGGTCGGCCACGAGGGTGCTGAGCCGCTTGATTTCGTTACGATTCACCTGAAAGGCATTGCTTTCCATAGGGATTCCCTCACCGCTTGAGCGAATTTGGCGCGCCGGACAATCGCTTCAGGAGAACCTTGATCCGGGGAAGAACGCCCAGCTGGCCGATTATTGTCAGAATGCAGGCGAAAAAAAAGAGAAAACTGATCGGCCGGTGGATCAAGCCGAGAATGTTGCCGTGGCTGAGCAGCAGCGCGCGGCGCAAATACGTGTCGGCCATGTTGCCCAGGATCAAGCCTAAAATCAAGGGCGCCGCGGGATAGCCCATCCTGTCGAGCAGATAGCAGAACACGCCGAAGCCGAACACCAGAACCAGATGAAAGGGATTGTTTTCATAAGCGAAAACGCCGACCACGCACAGTGTGCCGATAATCGGCATAAGAATCGTCTGCGGAATCCGAAGGAGCGCTTCCATGACGCGGGTCAGAAGCAAACCGCATGCAAGCAACACAATCGAACCCCATAGAATCAGCGCGCCGATCTGAGGAATAATGCCGGGGTTTTCCATGCTCAGAAGCGGGCCGGGCCGGATGCCGTGAATCATCAGCGCCGCGAGAAGCATCGCCGCCGGCGGACTGCCCGGAATGCCCAAACTGACCAACGGAATGATCGAGCCGCCGATTGCCGCGTTGTTGGCGGTTTCCGGCGCCATGACGCCTTCATAGACGCCTGTGCCGAACTCGCGCCCCCGCGGGTGGCGCTTGCGCGCGTCGCCGTAAGCCACCCATGCGGCAATGTTTTCGCCCACGCCCGGAACGGCGCCGATGCCCACGCCGATGGAGCCCCAGCGCAGGATGCCAAACACGTTTCGCCGGATGACCGGGGCGATCGGCGCGCGACGCGCTCCGGCGCTCGAGGCCACGGAAAGTCCGCGCCCCTGCATCGCTTTGATGATTTCCGGAATGCCGAAAAAGGCGATGGTCATTGGAACA
>JADFCW010000013.1 GCA_017161705.1 Candidatus Sumerlaeota bacterium
GACGGCGCCAACGGCATTCAGATTGTTGACGTCAGCGCCCCCTCGACGCCCACGGTCCGCGGGGTCTATGACACACCGGGCTGGACCTATCAAGTGGCTGTTGCCGGTTCTATGGCGTATATTGCCGACGGCGCCGGCGGGCTTCAGATGGTTGAGGTCAGCGATCCGGCCTCGCCCCAGTTCCGCGGCGCGTACACCACACCAAGCGAGGCGCGAGGGGTTGCGGTGGCAGGCAATTATGCATATATTGCCGACGGGAATTTGCATATCATCGATGTGACCAGCCCGTCGGCGCCGCAGTTCCGCGGCGCCTATTTCACTCCGGGCGAGGCAAAAGCCGTCGCCGTCTCAGGCGGGCTGGCCTATGTGGCCGACGGGACCAGCGGCCTTCAGATTATTGATGTCAGCGACCCTCTGTCGCCGGTCTTTCGCGGAGCCTATGACACTCCGGGGGATACGCACGGTGTGTTTGTCGAAGGCATCATGGCGTATCTGGCCGATGGCGGGGTCGAGTGCGGACTGCGCATCCTCGAGGTCAGCATGCCCTCGCTTCCCCAGCCGAGGGCGTTTTATCCGACGCTCGACGAGGCCCGCGGTGTAGCCGTTTCCGACGGCTTTGCGTATGTCGCTCTCGCACGGTGGGGCCTGCTCGTTCTCGACGTCCGAAACTCGTTGTCGCCGCAGCTGCTCGGACTGTACAACACACCGGACGAGGCGCAGGCCGTGGCTGTGTCCGAGGGGCTGGTCTATCTTGGCGACGGTCTCAGCGGGCTGTGGATTCTGCACTATACGGGCGGCACCGTCCCTGCCGCGCCTTCCAATCTCACCGCCGCCGCTCTCTCCATGAGCTCTATCGGGCTTCGCTGGCAGGACAACTCGCTCAACGAACTGACCTTTGAGATCGAGCGCCGTTTGGGAACCACCGGCCCATGGGCCCTGATCAAGAGCGCGCCGCGCAATGCGACTGCCTATGAAGACACCGGCTTGAGCTCCAATACTCTTTATTCCTACCGCATCCGCGCCAAAAACGGCGTCGGCTATTCAACGTATCCCAGCGCCGCCACCGCCCGCACGCTCAGCCGTCCCGCCGCCGCACGGTCGGACTGGATTTGGTATCGGTAGTCCGCTCCAAGCGCGCACCGCCCGAAGGTGCCCCCGGAATTTCTGTACTTCCCGGTCAGACGCCTATTTGGGACCCTCGCCCCGTTTGAGAGATTCTAGAACGGCCGCATCCAGAAGGTCTTTCGGTCTTCCTGATGCCCGCTTATTTTGGATGAGGTCGTCGAGCGAGAGGATACGAATAGGAAGTCCTTCGATCTCCACCTGGAGGGAGCGGATGTAGGCCTCCGCAAACCGCAACCCGGAGGCACCGGTCATGATGTCAATTCTTCGAGGGGCCATTCCAATTTGAAATACCGTGTCATCCTGTTGAAAGTCGGTCTCGGTCAGATTGAGCAACGGTGCGCCAAAGCGTTGGATGGCCCGCAGAACGGCTTTTGCATTTTCCGGTGAGGGCTCGACCCAAAGATCAATATCCATGGTCGCCCGGGGAAAGCCGTGGGCGGCCATAGCGTAGGCGCCGACGACAAGGAACCTAACCTTTTCGTCGAACAACGCTTGTAACATTTCTTTGTAGTCTTCGTTCAACATCGTGCCGTTTGCTCAACGAGGCAACCTCGCGCGTCAGCGGCCACACCAGCGCAATGCGTTCGGCAGGCGAGCCGGGAACAAAGTCATCGTTTGCTCTGCCGCCCAAGCGCTTGAGCGTTACGCGGGATTTGTTCATGGATTGTTTCTGTCGCATTTGTGTCGGTCTTCCGGCAGGCTTTTGGCCTCCAAACTTGTCATCCTTGACAGCATGAGAGTTAGCCGGATTGCCTGTCAATCCCGAATCTCGGCCACGGCACGGTTGGGTCCTCCATTCCGGAATGCAGAATCCCACACTCCGTATTGCCGCACTCAAAGTCGCATGCGACGTTGCACCGGTGGATCCGGCGAAATTGGGGCAAGGTCAAGAACAGGTGTGTTTAACTCCAAATCCTTGGGCGCAGAAGGATTTGCCAACTGGCATGGCAATTGATACCCCAGAGGTGAATGAATCAATGCGACGGGCGGCGACATGTTCATGTGTTTCATTAGCCACCCGCCTGCGCAAGGTGAGAGAAAATGGACATCAATCGGTTGACGCAAAAATCGCAAGAGGCCCTGCATGACGCCCAGACCAAGGCGCTTCGCTACGGGCACGTCGAGGTGGACGGAGAGCATCTTCTCCTGGCACTTGTCGAACAGCCGGAGGGGCTGATTCCGCGGCTATTGCAAAAAATGGATGTGCCCGTCGAGTCGTTCAAGTCGGCGATCGAGCGCGAGTTGGAATCGCGTCCGCGCGTTTCGGGACCTGGGGCCAAACCTGGCGAGGTTTATGTGACGCAGCGACTGAACCGCGTCTTCGTTGCCGCCGAGGACGAAGCCAGACGGCTGAAGGATGAGTATGTCTCGGTCGAGCACCTCGTGCTGGCAATGATTCAGGAAGGCGAAACGACGGCCGCCGGCCGCATCTTCCGCCAGTTCAACGTCACGCGCGACCGCTTCCTTCAGGCCTTAACGAGCGTTCGCGGCCATCAGCGCGTCCAAAGCGCCAACCCCGAGGCCACCTACGAAGCTCTCGAGCGATACGGCCGCGACTTGGTCGAGGAGGCGCAGCGCGGCAAACTCGACCCCGTGATCGGGCGCGATGCCGAAATTCGGCGTGTCATTCGCATTCTGTCGCGCCGCACCAAGAACAATCCAGTCCTGATCGGCGAGCCGGGCGTGGGCAAGACGGCGATAGTCGAGGGACTGGCTCATCGCATTGTGCGCGGCGACGTGCCCGAAGGCCTCAAGGACAAACGCGTGTTTGCACTCGACATGGGCGCTCTGGTCGCCGGAGCAAAATACCGCGGCGAGTTCGAGGAGCGTCTCAAGGCCGTCCTCCAGGAGATCAAGCAGAGCGAAGGCCGCATCCTGCTCTTCATTGACGAGTTGCACACCATCGTCGGGGCGGGCCGGGCCGAAGGCTCGATGGACGCCGGCAACATGCTCAAGCCCATGCTTGCGCGCGGCGAGTTGCATTGCATCGGCGCCACCACTCTCGACGAGTACCGGAAATACATCGAAAAGGACGCCGCGCTCGAACGCCGATTCCAGCCCGTTATGGTGGACCAGCCGACCGTCGAGGACACCATTTCGATCCTGCGCGGCCTGCGCGAACGGTTCGAGGTGCACCACGGCGTGCGGATTCAGGACAACGCGCTGGTGGCCGCCGCAACCCTTTCGCACCGATACATCAGCGACCGGTTTCTGCCCGACAAGGCCATTGACCTCGTGGACGAGGCCTGCGCCATGATCCGCACCGAGATTGACTCGATGCCCGCCGAACTCGACGAAGTGACCCGCCGCGTCACGCAGCTCGAAATCGAAGAAGCCGCGCTGAAAAAAGAGAAAGATAAATCCAGCCTCGAGCGTCTGGAGGCGCTCCGGAGGGAACTGGCCGACCTCAAAAACCGCGCCGACGCCATGCGCGCGCAGTGGGAAACCGAAAAGGCAGCCATCCATCGCGTCCAGCAATTGCGCAGCCAGATCGAGGCCGTGCGGCTGGAGATGGAAAAGGCCGAGCGGAACTACGACCTCAACCGCGCCGCCGAACTGAAATACGGCAAACTGCTCGAACTCGAACGCCAACTGCAGACCGAAGAGCAGCGGCTCAATGAACAGCTGAACGGCACACGGCTGCTTCGCGAAGAAGTGACCGAAGAAGAAATCGCCGACATCATCTCGCGCTGGACGGGTATTCCTCTAACGCGGCTGCTCGAAGGCGAGCGGGAGAAGCTGCTCCGCCTCGACGAAGTGCTCCATCGCCGCGTCGTCGGCCAGGACGAAGCCGTGCAGCTGGTGGCCGACGCGGTGATCCGCGCCCGGTCGGGCATCAAGGACCCGCGCCGGCCCATCGGCTCGTTCATCTTCCTCGGCCCGACGGGCGTGGGCAAAACCGAATTGGCCAAAACGCTGGCCGAGGCGCTCTTCGACAGCGAAGAGAACATCGTTCGCATTGACATGAGCGAGTATATGGAAAAGCACACGGTGTCGCGGCTGGTGGGTGCACCGCCCGGCTACGTCGGCTACGAAGAGGGCGGACAACTCACTGAGGCTGTCCGCCGCAAACCCTATTCGGTCGTGTTGTTCGACGAAATCGAAAAGGCCCACCACGACGTGTTCAATGTGCTGCTCCAAATCCTCGACGACGGCCGGTTGACCGACGCGCAGGGCCGCACGGTGGATTTCAAAAATACCGTTATCATCATGACCTCGAACATCGGCTCGCACCACCTGACCGAAGGCATCACCGAGAGCGGCGAGATCGAGGAAGCAGTGCGCGAGCGGGTGATGCGCGAACTGCGCCAGCACTTCCGCCCCGAATTTCTCAACCGCGTGGATGATATTGTTCTGTTCAAGCCGCTGCGGCTGGCTGAAATTGAAAAGATCGTGGACTTGCAGATGGAGCAACTGCGGCGGCGCCTGGCCGATCGCCGGATCACGCTCGACATCACCGAGCCGGCGCGGCAGTTCATCGCGCGCGAGGGCTACGATCCCGTCTATGGCGCGCGGCCGCTCAAACGCTTCCTGCAGCGCGAACTCGAAACGCGCATCGGACGGGCGCTCGTGGCCGGCGAAATCCCCGATGGAGCCGTACTCCGCGTGGAACTGGATAAAGGCGCACTGGCGGTCAGGCACGCCGATCATCGGTAATCTGCTTTGCCGCTCTTCCCCCGTATCTGTCGAAGTGTATCGCATTTGAGCGCAGCCCGTCCTCTCCATTCGGATGGCTTGAACTGGAATCCAACCTTCAGGTCATGTTGGCAAGTTCTCCCTGGAGGCCGGGCTTCCAGATGCAGACGACCAGGATTCCGCTATAGAGCGAACGATGCTATTCTGATGAGCGGGGATAGCACCCCAAATCGCTCAAACTGTATTGGGTTCACACATTCGCGAGAACTCCGCGAGGGTTGAAATGCATATACGGCGCGGCGAAGCGGGAACATCGGAAAGTCTCCATTAAAAGACATTTGATCCCTGCGAGCTCACCTAAACCTCGGAATCACCGGCAGTGTGCTTGACAAGACCGGTGGCGGGCGATGAAACTCCCGCCTATTGATTTTAGGAGATACCTGTCGGGTTATGAAAACGCAAATTGCCGAACTGATTCAACAAGCTGCTGTCGCCTATCTGCAAAGTCTCGGTCTCGCCCCGCCCGAATCGTTGGACTGCGCCGTTCAGTTGCCGAAGAATCCAGCCCACGGGGATTTCACCACGCAGGCCGCTTTTGCTCTGGCCAGGCGCCTCGAGCGCCCGCCGATGGAAATCGCCCGCGGCCTCGCCGCCCACTGGCCGCCCAGCGATCTGGTCGCTTCGGTCGAAGCGGCCCCGCCCGGTTTTCTCAACATCCGGCTGCGAGCCGGCGGCATGGCCGACGCCCTGCGGGCTGTTTTGTCGCAAGGCGCCCACTACGGTCGCAGCCGCATGGGAGAAGGCAAGACTGCACAGGTCGAGTTCCTTAGCGCCAATCCCACCGGCCCGCTTCACATCGGCCATGCGCGCAATGCGATTGCGGGCGACACGCTGGCGCGGATTCTTGCCGCCGCCGGGTACGCGGTCACGCGCGAATACTACTTCAACGACGCCGGCAATCAGATGCGCAATCTCGGCGAGTCGCTGCGCGTCCGCTATCTGCAGGCGCTGGGCCGCGATGCCCAGCTGCCTGAAGACGGCTACTACGGCAATTATCTGGTGGACATTGCCCAGCGGCTTTGCAGCGAACGCGGCGACTCGCTGGCCGACAGCACGGACGTGGATTTCTTCACTGCCTACGCCGTCAAACACATCCTTGCGCTTATCGAGGAGGACTTGCGCGCGCTCGACATCCGCTTTGACGTCTGGACGACCGAGACCTCGATGTATCGCGAAGGCCGCGTCGAATCGGTTCTCCGCCGTCTGCGCGAGCGCGGTTTTGTCTATGACCGCGACGGCGCGGTGTGGCTTCGCTCGACCGCCTTCGGCGACGAAAAGGACCGCGTTCTCATCAAGAGCGACGGCTCGATGACCTATCTCGTTCCCGACATTGCCTATCACGATCAGAAACTGGAGCGCGGATTCGATCTTATTGTGGACCTGTTCGGCTCGGATCACCACGGCTATGTGCCGCGGTTGCGCGGGGCCATCGAGGCCTTGGGGCACGACGCCTCGCGGGTGCGCTGGCGGCTCTATCAGATGGTAACGCTGCTGCGTTCGGGCGTGCAGACGAAGCTGTCCAAGCGCGCCGGGGAAATCGTGACCATCCAGCAAATGATTGCCGAACTGGGCCGCGATGTCGTGCGGTTCTTCTTTCTTATGCGCGAACTCGACAGCCATCTGGTGTTCGACTGGGACCTTGCGCTCAAGGCCGACTGGACGGAAAATCCCGTATATTACATTCAGTATGCGCACGCGCGGATTTGTTCGATCTTCGAGAAGGCTGCCCGCCTGGGCTTTCGCTGGGAAGGCCTCGAGGCCAGTCCGCTCGAGCGCTTGACGCTGCCCGAAGAACAGGCACTGATCAAAGAGTTGACGCGGTTTGGCGACGTGGTCGAGAGGGCGGCGCGCGATCTCGAACCGCACGGCATTACGCTGTATTTGCGCGAACTGGCGGCGACGTTTCACAACTACTTCACGCGCGGCACGCGTGACCCTGACAGCCGCGTCATCCAACCCGACGATCCGGGCCTCATGCAGGCGCGCATGGCTCTGATTGCAGCCGTTCGGATTGTGCTGCGCAACGGCTTTGCGCTTCTGGGCATCAGCGCGCCGGAAAAAATGGAACGACAAGCCGCTGCACCCGAAGGTTGAGGGAAAAATAGACGTCCACTGGCATACGCACCGATGATCAAAGCCGTCTTTTTCGATTACGACAACACGCTCTATGACTTCGAGCGCGTACGGCGTTACGGCCTCGCCCTCGCGCTTCAGCATCTCTATGAGCGCCTGCCCGACACCCGCGGCCGGCTCTCGATCGAGCGCCTGGCCCAACTGCGCGAGGATGTCGCCGCGGAAACCGACAATCCCGACGCCCGCCTGACCGAAATCCGCACCGAGAGTTTCCGCCGCGCCCTCGCCCTCTGCGGCTACGGCCCCGACCTGGCTCCCGAACTCGCGCGCATCTATTCGGAAGGCCGCTGGAAAATCGCCCGCCCCTACGAAGGCGCGCTGACCGCGCTGCGCCGGCTCCACGGCCGCTATGTGCTCGGGGTTATCTCGAACGGCAACACCCCTCACGACATTTTGGACCTGCATGACTACTTCGACTATTGGATTTTCGCCGACGAGGTGGGCGTTGCCAAACCCGACCCGCGCATTTTCCAACTGGCCATGGAGCGTGTTCCATGCGGCCCCCGCGAGTTTCTTTTTGTCGGCGATTCCGTCGAGTATGATGTGGCGGGTGCGGTCAACGCCGGGGTTCGTTCGGTGTGGCTGAATTCCCAGGGCAAGCCGTATCCGGACGGCGCGGCGCGGCCGGATTTTGAGATTGCCGACCTGGCCGAGTTGGTCGAGATTGTGGAGAGACTGTGAGCCGGTTCGCCCACATCCCCGGAGCGACGCCTCTCGTTCAGGAAAAATTCAAATCGCGCCGGAGAAAAATCCAATAACTGCCCGCCAGAAAAATCGCCATGCTCACGAGCGCCAGAGTCAGTCCCCAGCCCAACTCCGACGCCCACCAGCCGCCGGGCAGCCATTGATAATCGAAACCGCAAGCCGCCTGATCGGCAATTTTCAGCGCCGTGTCCCGATACGACGTGAAGACGTAGTCCGACAGTTCCCATTCGCCCCAGCGGATGAGGTACTTCACCGGCTCGATGGCGATTACAAGGCCGACGCCCAGGCCGAGCGCGGTGGTCAGCGACTTGGCTGCCGTCGAAACAAAAACAGCGTAGCTCACAATGGCGAACAGCGGGATGAGACTGAGCAACAAGGCCCAGAGCGAAACGCCCAGAATGCGCGGCAGCGGATAAATCACCGTGCCGTCATCCACAATCGGGCCCAGCTGGAGTTGGCTATGGGCCAGGGGGACAATCACTGCGAGGAACAGAAGGACGAGCAAGAGGACGTAGCCGAAGGCGAAGACAATTTTGGCGGTCAGGAACGTGCCGCGCCGAATCGGCCGCGTCAGAATGTTGCGATACGTGCCGCCCGCAGTCTCGCCGGCAACGAGAATCGAGCCGAAAATGACGCCGAAAAACGGAATGACGGAAGTCACGGCCGAGATCAAGCCCTTGAGAATGATGTCAAAGGCGTTAGTCTCTCCGCGGGGGCCGGCTATTTGCTGAACCCCTTTCGGCCAGAAAAAGGCCAAAAGCATGACGGCAATCATACCGAGATAGGGAAATTTTTGCCGGCTGTATTTCGAGAACTCGTTGTGAAGTGCGGCCCAGAATCCGTGCATGCGCATTACCCATCTGCGAGATGAACGGCGGGAAAACCCCGCCGGCAACAGAGCGAATCGTCAGCGGCCGGAACCGACTTGTCAAGGCGCAGACAATCTTTCGCCATGGTTATGGCCGCAGGCCGCGTCCGGTGCGTCGAAACTTGTCGGGCAAAAGCAGCATGGCTGCCGCAGTCCAAAGCGAAAGCATTCCGCTTTGCCGGATCAGGGCAAAACTTTTGGAGTGCGGCAGCCATGCTGCCGCTTTTGCTGTAACGGTTCATCGCAAGACAACCGACCGCCCTCTCTTTTTCGGCCGCCTTAGAATGTTCCATCTTGAGATCCAGCCGTTTAGCGAAGATCTTTTTTGTTGCGGCAGGCGGCCACGTTCGTTTGTCGGATTCATCCCTACTTCGTGGGGATTATGAATACTAGCGGACGTGAAAGCCGCTCAGGGAATTGGAAGGAATAGCGCAAACTAAAGTATGGACTGCGAATGGCACGCGGGAGCATGGACTGCGGACAGCAAATTGAAGTTTCGATTCCATGCAGTTTGGACTGCACCTTTTCCATATTCCACTTGAAGAAGTATTCGCGGGAAATGACCCGTGCAAACTGATGAAGGATGAATTACAGAAAGAAAACCGCGATCGGAAACGGGTGTTGATTATCGGCCTCGACGGTGCAACGTGGGACGTTATCCATCCGATGATTGCCGCGGGCCGGCTGCCGACGCTGTCGTGCCTAGTGCGCGAGGGCGCATCGGGTATCCTGCGTTCGACCATGCCGCCGCTGAGCCCTGTAGCGTGGTCGTCTTTTCTGACGGGCCAAAATCCCGGACGCCACGGCGTGTTCGGTTTCGAGGAGCCGGTCGAGGGAACGTATGACTTTCGGCCGGTGACCTCGCGGCCCGCCGGCGACCGCTCGCTGTGGCGCATCGCAAGCGACCACGGGCGGCGCGTTGTGGCCCTCGACATTCCGTTTTCCTGGCCACCTGAACCGGTGAACGGTTGTCTGGTGGCTGGGTTCGGTGCGCCGGTCCGCGAGGGCGTCGAGTTCACCTATCCGCCAGCATTGCGAGCCGCGCTGGAAAAACGGTTCGGCGAGTTCCGCGTTGCGGTTCCCGACATCAAGGCCGCGCCGCCGCGCGAGGCGGTGTTTCGGCGCTGGGATCGAATTCTCGACAACCGCGCCCGCGTCGCCGACGCCCTGATTGCCGAAGAAGATTGGGACATCTTTATGATTGTGCTCGGCGTTACCGATCATCTTCAGCATGGCGCGTGGACCTATTTCGAGCCGCTGCACCCCGACTGGCGGTCGCCGGAAGCCTCGCAGGCACGCGATGCCCTCTTTCGCTACTATGCGCGGGCGGATGAATTTGTCGAACGACTTATCCAGCGCGCGGCATCGTTGGTTCACGTTGTCGTTCTTTCCGATCACGGTTTCGGGACCACGCGGCGCGGCGATCTGACGCGGCAGGTCTTGAGCGAACGCGGCTGGCTGCGCTATCGTTCATGGCCGCTGCTTTCGGGCACACGCGTTATGAGCTGGCTGCATCGCACGTATCAGGCGTCGTCATGGTTCAAGCGGCTGCTGCATCGGCGGCGCGCGGAACGCCGCTGGCTGAAGCAAGTCGCAGCACGAGCCATTGACTGGCCGCAAACGCGCGCCTTTCCGGCGGCTATGGGTTGGCAGGTGTATATTCACCGGCGCGGCGGCGCTTTTCCGCAGGGCTGCGTCGAGCCGGGCGACGACTATGCGCTGCTCTGCTCGCAAATTCGGGAAGCGCTCGAGCAGTGTTCGGCAGACGGCTTGCCGCACCGGCCCATTCGCCGCGTCTGGCATCGCGATGAGATCTATCGCGGAAAGGCCGCAGCCCGCGCTCCCGATCTGTTTGTCGAATACCAGAATCTGCACATGCCGGACAGCGCAATGACCCCGCCGGCCCTCCCGCCGAATACCGCGCAAGACCTCGTCGGCAGTCACACGCTTGACGGCGTTTTCATCGCATGGGGCCCCGACATTGTTCACACCAACCTCGACGGCGCGCGCATCGAAGATGTGATGCCCACTGTCCTGCACTTGATGAATTTGCCCGTGCCCGACGACCTCGACGGCCGGGTTCTCGAACAGGCGCTACGACCGGAGGCGCTGCAACGGCAGCCTGTTCGCTATGAATCAGGGACAGGGGCGGCCGTATCCTCCTCCCCCGCACCTCTTGCCGCCGACGAGGCCGAGTCGGTCAGGCAGCAACTGCGAAATTTGGGCTATTTGGATTAGCGGGAAACGATGAATGCGGAATGAAGAATTCGGCAGGAGAAAAGGCGAAGGAAAGCGCGTTCTGGTTGTGGGTCTCGACGGTGCGGCGTGGGAGATCATTCGGCCGATGGCTGCAGAAGGACGCCTTCCATGCCTGGCCGGCTTGATGGCGCGTTCGGGCTGTTACGAATTGCGCTCGACCGCACCGCCGATTACCCCGCCCGCCTGGTCGTCGTTTGCCACGGGCGAACCGCCGGACGTGCATGGCATCTTCGGTTTCAACTATCCCAACCCCAATGACTACTCGCTCCGCCTGACCACTGCTGCCGATTTGCAGCGGCCGGCGCTCTGGCAGCGCCTCAGCCGGGCCGGCCTGCGGGTTCTGCTTCTCGACGCGCCATTCACATTCCCGCCGCCATCCGTCAATGGCTTCGCGGTCAGCGGTTTTCCGACACCCGCTGCCGGCCACTTTGCCTATCCGCCCGATTTGGCCGAGCGTCTCACGGCAGAAGGGGTCGCTTGCGAGCGATATCCCGCCGAGCCGCGCGATCCGGCCGCCCCCGATTTTCTTTCGTGGCTCGACCGCTTTCTCGATGCGCGGCTGGCCATCTTCAGAATCCTTTCGGCGGCGGTGGCGTGGGACTTCTCTATGGTCGGGACGATGGCTCTCGATTGGGTGCAGCACGCGCTGTGGAAATATTATGACCCCCGTTTTGTGTTTGCGTCGGAGCCCGAGGCGGCTGGGCACCGCGAAACGCTGTTCGCCGCTTATCGCCGCGTGGACCGCTGGCTGGGCGACCTGATCGAGAGCGCGGGCGGCGCGCCGCACGTCCTCATCTTGTCCGACCACGGCTTTGGCACAACCTACCACTATGACTGGATTTGCGAAGCGCTCTCGCAGGCCGGCCTGGTGCGTTGGCGATCGAGCGCGGGAGCGGCGCGGCGACTGGGTGGAAGAATGCTGCAAATCGCCCGATCGTCGCCGCGGATTCAGCGGTGGGGCAAACGCCTGCTCGGCGAAACACGGACGGCCCGCGCATGGGCACGCGCCGCGCGCACTTATGAGGCCATTGACTGGGCTCGAACGCGCGTCTTCCCCGCCGGCGATTACCACCTCAATTTGTATATCCACGCGAAGCCGCGGTTTGCACGCGGCATCGTGGGCGCGGGAAAGGATTACGAGCGGGTATGCGCTGACGCAAAGAACGCACTCCTGGAGTTTTGCCCGCCGGGCCATTGCGCGAAGCTCGCGCGGTCGGTTTCCTGTCCTGCGCGGCCGGCGAAAGAATCGGCGCTCCCCTTGCGGCCGGACTTGATTGTCGAGTTATCCGTGTTTCCGCTCCCGCCCGAGCCGTCCGTCCGGCCAATGGCCGGCCTGTGCGGTTTTCATACGCCGTCGGGCGTCTTGATTTCCCCGTTTGGACAGCCGTCCAGCGCCGACATCTGTAGTGTCGCCCAGACCATCCTCGACTTCTTCGGCGTTTCATGCGCCGCCGACACGCAACCAGCACCGCCCGGAGGTCTCGAACTCGGCGCTGCCGAAACCGCCGCCATGCTTGATTCGTTGCGCCGCCTGGGCTATATGGATTGAGCCGTGGAAATGAAGAGTCCAAGTGCTCGCCCGCGCATTCTTTTCGTCGCGCAGATACTCCCCTATCCGCTCGATTCGGGCGCCACGGTACGTGCCTACTACATGCTGCGGCATCTGGCCGAGCGGTACCGCGTGACGCTCTGCGCGCTAGCTCGCAAAACCGACCGCGCCGATGCCGTCGAGCATCTGAAGTCCTTTTGCGAGTCGGTTTATCTCGCGCCGATCCGGCGGTCGCTTCTGCAAGACGTCCTTGCGCTGGCAGTCAGTTTGGCGTCACAAATTCCGGTGTTGATTGCGCGCGAGCGCTCTGCGGAATTTCATCGCGTTATCCGTCGCGTAGTTGCCGCAACACGGCCCGACGCCATCCATGTGGACCAGATCAAGGCGGCGCCGCATGTCGAAGATCTGCGCGCCGTCCCACGTCTCATTGACATGCACAACGTATATGACGAAATGCTCGAAGGCCTTGCGCGCCTGGCGCAATCGCCGCTTCGGCGCCGACTGCTTCAGCGTGAGGCGCGCCTGATGCGGCGCTATGAAACACGCATCTGCACGGAGTTCGACGAGGTGCTTGCCGTCACCGGTGCGAATGCCGGACGCCTGCAGGCCATGACGGCGCGCAAAACGCCAGTGACGTGCATTCCGATTTGCGTGGACCCGTCGGCGGTCTCCGTTGTCCCCGCGCGGCCCGACGCGTGCGAACTGCTTCTTCTCGGCCCGCTGGCGTATCCGCCGAATGCCGATGCCGCGCTCTGGATGATCCGGGAGATATTCCCATTGATCCATCGCGAACGGCCCGAGGTCCGGATCCAGATTGTTGGGGCGCGGCCCGACTATCGGCTGCAGCGAGCGGCTTCCGTCGAACCGGCGGTGTCGCTGACGGGCTATGCCGAGGACCTGTCGCCGTTCTGGCCGCGGACGGCGGCACTGGCCGTTCCGTTGCGCGCCGGCAGCGGTATGCGCGTGAAAATTCTCGATGCAATGGCGCGCGGCGTGCCTGTGATTTCAACCCGGCTGGGCGCCGAAGGGATCCATGCGCGGAACGGCGACGAGATTCTGTTGGCCGACCATCCGGCCGGCTTTGCACGCGCCGTCATTCGGCTGATTGGGGATTTCGACCTGCGACAGTCGCTTGCGCAGAGCGCCCGACGTCTGGTGGAACAACAATACGACTGGCGGGTGCGCTACCGCGAGGCCGACGCGGTGTATGCGCGCCTGCTTTCTCAAGGAAACCGCACGTAGTAGGATCGCCCGTGCAACGGGTTTCCCCTGGAGTATCACGATCACGCCAGCAGTTTCTTTGCGCGCGCGATCACGTTTTCGACCGTCAGGCCGTATTGCTTGAACAGCTCCTGATACGGCGCGCTTGCCCCGAACTTTTCGATCCCGATCACGTCGCCGCCGTCGCCCACCCATTCGCGCCAGCCCATCGGCGAGGCCGCCTCGATGGCCAGCCGTGCTCGAACCGCCGGCGGGAGCACCTCGTCGCGATAGGCCTGCGGCTGGGCGCGGAACAGCTCCCAGCTGGGCATGCTCACGACGCGGACTGCCGCACCGTCGGCTTCCAGCTTCGCCTGCGCTTCGAGAGCCAGATGCACCTCGGAGCCGCTGGCGATCAGGATCAGATCGGGTTTCGAGGCTTTTTCTTTCAGCAAGACGTAGGCGCCCTTGAGCACGCCTTCGGCGCCGGCATATTTTGCCGGATCGAGCACGGGCACGTTTTGGCGCGTGAGCACCAGGACCGTAGGGCCGGTCTTGCGCAACATGGCTGCGCGCCAGGCATACGCGGTTTCGTTGGCGTCGGCCGGCCGGATGACGCACATGTTGGGCATGGCGCGAAGCGCCGCCAGATGCTCGACGGGCTGATGCGTCGGGCCGTCCTCGCCCAGACCGATCGAGTCGTGGGTCATGTAGTAGATCACCGGCAAGTTCATCAGCGCGGACAGACGCATCGAGGGACGCGCATAATCGGTGAAAACAAAAAACGTGGCCGCATAGGGCCGGATCCCGCCGTGCAGGGCCATGCCGTTGCACGCGCCGCACATGACGTGTTCGCGGACGCCGAAGGCAAAGTTGCGATTGGCGTAATGGCCCTTGGCGAAGTAGCCGGACGACGCAATCAGGGTACGTGTGGACGGGGCCAGATCGGCGCTGCCGCCGGCGAGAAAGGGCACTTTCTCCGCGATGGCGTTGAGGACCTTTCCGCCGGTCGCACGGGTGGCCGCAGGTTTTTCGGAAGCGCCGAAGCGCGGGATTTTGGCATCCCAGTCGGCCGGCAATTCGCCTTTCATTGCCGCCTCGAACTGGGCGGCCAGTTCAGGGAAGGCTTTCCGGTAGGCGGAAAACTTTTCATTCCACTCTGCTTCCCACTTACGTCCGCGCTCGACGGCCTGGCGCATGTGGGCCAGCACGTCGTCGGGCACAAGGAACTTGGCGTCTTCCGGCCAGCCATAGGCGCGCTTGGTCAGCTTGCATTCCTCTTCGCCCAACGGTTCGCCGTGGGCTTCCTTCGTATCCTGTCGGTTGGGCGAACCATAGGCGATGTGCGAGCGAACGATGATGAGCGACGGCCGTTCGGTTTCACGGCGGGCGGCTTCCAATGCGGCGCTCAGCCGGCCGAGATCGTTGGCGTTGTCGCCGATATTCTGCACATGCCAGTGGTAGCTCTCAAACCGCCTGGCCACGTCGTCCGAATACGTCAGATCGGTGTTCCCCTCGATGCTGATGTGATTATCGTCGTAGAGGAAAATCAATTTGCCCAGACCCAGATGACCGGCCAGCGAGGCGGCCTCGTGCGAAGCGCCCTCCATCAGGTCGCCGTCGCCGCAGATGACATAGGTATGGTGATTGACGATCTCAAAGCCGGGGCGGTTATAGACAGCGGCCAGATGCGCTTCGGCCATGGCCATGCCGACGGCATTCATGCAGCCCTGGCCGAGGGGGCCGGTCGTAGTCTCGACCCCCGGTACCACCTCGTATTCCGGATGGCCGGGCGTCTTGCTTCCCCATTGGCGGAAGTTTTTCAGGTCGTCGAGCGTCAGGTCATAGCCGGTCAGAAACAGCACAGCATATTGGAGAACGGACGCATGGCCAGCCGACAGCACGAAGCGGTCGCGGTCGGGCCAATGAGGATTGCGGGGATTATACTTCATACACCGATTCCAGAGCACATAGGCCAGCGGCGCCAAAGCCATAGCCGTGCCTGGATGGCCGGACCTGGCCTGCTGAACCATGTCCATCGACAGCGTGCGGATAGTGTTGATGCAAAGCAGATCGAGTTGTTCCTGATTGGTGCTCATCAAGCGCTCCTCCCGAAAGACAAGACAAAGTGGAATGCATTTTCTGCTCAAAAGGCATTTGTCGTAAGCCAAAGCGCCCGCCGATTGTCAACGACGAGATTCGACCTTTATCCTTTGGAGAAAGGCATGGCGCCTTTGGGCGGGGTGTTTTTGGAGGGTCTCGGCGGTTGGCCAATTGTGTAAATTTTCTTTGACTTCGGACGTGCGCACCCCTTACATCTCAAAATGGCAATGGAGTTTGCCATCCCTCTTTTCAGGGTAAACCACCTGAGTCATCCTCAGCGTTGATAACTCCTGCGGCGAAGGTTCGCGAGGCGGCGGCCTTTGGGTTCTCCGTGCACCAAAATCATTTCCCCCCGCCGCCGAGGGCAGTAATCCTCTGGAATGTGATGCTTTCCGTTTTTTGTTTCATGCGGCGCCGATTTGTTTTTGGAGAGGTGGAGATGAAAAAGTGCCTGATGACCATATGCCTGGCGGCTGTTGCTCTAACCGGTTGCGTGAAATTTCAAAACAAGCCATTGTCGCCAGAGCAGAATCTGGAGGAATTCGAGAAACGAACGCTGAACGACCCCAATCTGAAATCATTCCTGATCTCCAACAAGGACATCGAGCAGTGGCCGCCACGAGCATGGAACCTTTCCTTGCTTACCTTGGCCGCCTTTTACTTCCACCCCGATCTCGACGAAGCACGCGCGGGTCTGGCCGTTGCGAGCGCCGGTTTGCTCACAGCCCGTCAGCGCCCCAATCCGACGGTCTCCGTCAGCCCGCAATTCAACAGCAGCACGCCCGACTCGGCCGGCGTCTCTCCATGGATTCTGGCATTCGATTTTGACATTCCCATCGAAACGGCCGGCAAGCGCGGCTATCGCATTCGGCAGTCGGAGCAACTCAGCGAGGCCGCCCGGCTCAAGATCGCCGCGGCTGCCTGGCAGGTGCGAAGCCGCGTGCGGAGCCGTTTGCTGGACCTCTACGCCGCCGGCGAAACCGAATCCCTGTTGAGGTCGCAACTGGCTATTCTCGAGGACAATGCGCGTCTGATGAAGCTCCAACTCGAAGCGGGCGCCGTCTCGCCCTTCGAGGTCAGCCAGGCCAACATCGCTTTGGCGGCAACCCGCCTGGCCGTGGACGACGCTGTTCGAAAGCGCGCAGAGGCGCGCGCGGCGCTGGCCAACGCGCTCGGGCTGCCCGTCAAGGCGCTCGATGAAGTCAGTTTGTCTTTCGAGGATTTGGAGAAAGAACCGGCAGACATCCCGCCGCTTGCTGTCCGTCGCGAGGCCCTGCTCAATCGTGCCGATCTCCTGGGTGCGCTTGCCGAATACGAAGCGGCCCAGGCTGCTCTGCAAATCGAGATCGCCAAACAGTATCCCGACATCCATCTTGGCCCGGGCTATGAGTATGACCAAAGCGAGCACAAGTGGGGCATCGCGCTGTCGCTGGAACTGCCGGTGTTGAACCAAAACAAAGGTCCCATTGCCGAAGCCGAGGCTCGGCGCGCCGAAGCGGCTGCAAAGTTCACTGCGTTGCAAGCCCGTGTGCTCGGCGAGATTGAATTGGCCGCCGCCAGCTATGAGTCCGCCGTCCAGAAAGTGCAAACGGCCAGGGAATTGGTCAGCAATTCGACCAAACGCGAACAGGCGGCCCTGGCCATGTTCAAGGCCGGAGAAATCTCTAAATTGGAACTCGCCACCATCCAGATCGAACGCAAGACCAACGAACTGGCGCTTCTCAATGCCCGGGTCGAGGTCCTCCAAGCGCTGGGTACTTTAGAGGACGCCATGCAGTGTCCAACCGACGGATTCGACTGGCAGTCGAGGGTCCCGTGGAAGGAGAAAGCACCGGTCAAGGACAAGACCGACAGACCGTGACCGCGACGGCCGCTAAACTGTCGAATGAATGGGAGTCAGCAATGATGAAAACAACACGCACCCCTCGCAGGCTCTTCGCTCGGCTGGCTGTTTTTCTGGCCATTGCCGGGGCGGGCGCCGCGCTTGCGCAGGAAGCCGACGAGGAGGAAATTGTCACCGAGGTTCCCGTCCGCGTGGGCAAAATCGTCCGCGCCACGCTGCATGGTTACGTCCTGGCTTACGGGAAGGTGGAATTGGAGCCTCCCAGCCCCGGCCGGCCTCCGGCCACGGCGCGGATCGCAACGCCGGTAGCGGGCATTATCGCCGAGGCGAGATGCTCGGAAGGACAGCAGGTCGCCAAGGGCGACATCTTGTTTCGGCTCGACAGCCGAGTGGCCGACGTGGCTGTCGAGAAAGCGCAAAAGGCAGTGGAGTTTGCCGAACAGAATCTGGCGCGGCAGAAAAAACTCCAGCAAGTGGAGGGGACATCGAAAAAGCTTTACGAAGAAACCGAGCAGCAACTCCATGCCGCCCGGGCCGATTTGGCCGCCGCGCAAATGCAGCGGGAATTGCTGACCATCCGCGCCCCGCTGGCTGGAACGATTATGCGAGTCAACGTCAATCCGGGAGAGGCCGTGGACTTGACGTCAGTGCTTGCCGAGTTGACCGATTTGGACCGCCTGGTAGTGACCGCAGAGATTCCAAGCCGTGAACTGCCGCTGCTGAAAATCGGCCAGCGGGTGGAGTTCACCACGGGCACGTCTCCGGTGCAGCGCGCAGCCGCGGCCGCTCCTGCCGATTCCTCTTCGGCCAGCACAAGCCCGCTCGCCCGCGCGGAGGCCAAACCCTCGCCCTCGGCAGGTTCCCCCCGCGTGGGCTCTTTGGTTTTCATCCGTCCCCAAATAGATCCGCAAACAGACACCGTCCAGGTGCGTGCATCGGTGCCCGCCGGTTCCGGATTGCGGCTCGGTCAATTCGTGAGAATCCGTATCTGCTACGAAGAGCGGAAAGACCGTCTCGCCGTACCCAAAGAAAGCCTCGTGACCGATGCCGCCAGCAGCACGTTGATCGCGATCGTCGAAGGAGACAAAGCGGTAAAAAAGCCTGTCAAGGTAGGGCTGCGCGAGGACAATCTGGTCGAAATCGAAGGCGAAGGGCTCGCAGAGGGAATGACGATAGTGACTGAAGGCGCCTACGGTCTTCCCGCTGAAACCAAAATTCGTGTGATCGGCCAATAGAGACCATGATGACACAATCTCGTTTGGGGCGGTTTGCCACACGCCATGCGATCGCTATAACCTTTATTAGTTTTGCTCTGTGCGCGGGCGGCGTCTATTCCGTCTTCCACATCCCCTCGTCGGTTTTCCCTCAGACCAATTTCCCGCGCGTGGTCATTCTCGTGGATAACGGCGTCATGCCGGCCGACGAAATGATGGCCACGATCACCCGGCCCATCGAAGAGGCGATGAAGGATAT
Source organism: Candidatus Sumerlaeota bacterium (assembly GCA_017161705.1). Lineage (GTDB taxonomy): Bacteria > Sumerlaeota > Sumerlaeia > JADFCW01 > JADFCW01 > JADFCW01. The sequence goes on from JADFCW010000013.1 coordinate 18,955, forward strand.
TCCCGGCGTGACGACCATCCGCACGGCTACCGGCCGAGGCTCGGCCGAGGTGAATGTGTTTTTCACTTGGAAGGTGGACATGATCCAATCCGAGTTGTATGTGCTGAGCCGTCTGGCGCAGATTCGCAGCACTCTGCCCGCCCCTGCTTCCACGCGCGTGTTCCGTCTGACCTTCTCGGCTTTTCCGATTATTGGCGTCAGTTTGACCAGCCAATCCCGCGATATCACGCACTTGTGGGAAGTCGCCCGCTACAATCTCAAGCTGCGTTTTCTGCGCATTCCCGGCGTCGCCCGCGTGGATCTTGTGGGCGGACGCACGCCTGAATACCATGTCATCGTGGACCCGCTCCGGCTGGCAGCGGCGAATTTGACTTTGCAGGAAGTCAACGATGCACTGCTCAAGAACAACTTGATCGCGCCCACAGGGATGAACGAGGAAAACCACACCCTGTATCTGACCGTCGTGGATGGTCGTGTGCACACGATCGAAGATATCGAGAATCTGACCGTATCCGTGGTGAACGGACACCCCGTCCACGTGCGCGACTTTGCGCGCGTTCAGCGCGGCCCCGAACCGGTGTTCAATGTGGTCACTGCCGACGGCGAAGATGCCGTCCTGCTCAACATTCGCAGCCAGCCCGACGGCAGCACGCTGGACATTGCAAAGCACCTTCGCGCGGAGTTGGCGGCGTTGAAGCATGAACTCCCGCCTGACATGAAACTGGCTTTTTTCTACGACCAGTCGGTGATCGTTCGCGAGTCCGTCAAGAGCGTTTGGGAAGCGATTCTGTTCGGCCTGCTCTTGTCGGTTTTCATCCTGTTGTTTTTTTTGAAACGCATCGGCACCACGCTGGTGGCAATCACCGTTATTCCCGTGACGGTCCTGGTCACTTTGGTGGCCATGAAATTGATGGGCATGAGTTTTAACTTGATGACCCTTGGAGGAATCGCCGCTGCCATCGGTCTAATCATTGACGACGCCATCGTCGTGGTCGAGGCAATCCACACGAAACTGATGCAGGGAGAGGACCGGCTTCAGGCTGTCCAGGAAGCGATCGGGGAGATTTTCCGCCCGCTGGTGGGCTCGACTTTGACGCCTGTTGTGGTGTTCATCCCTCTGGCCTTTCTCGAAGGCATCACAGGAGTATTTTTTCGGGCGTTGGCGTTGACCATGGTGGTTTCGTTGTTGACCTCGTTGGTGCTAGCCGTGACCCTGACGCCTTCGCTGGCCGCCTGGCTGGTTCGTGCGCGCCCGACGGAGCGTTCCCGTGGCCATGCCGAAGAGGGCGGTTTCATCCTGCGGGTCGTAGTTCGGCTGTATGAAATCGCCGTTCGGGTGGCGTTGCGTCTGCGCTGGCTGACCCTTCTGGCCTGCTTGGTTGTGTTGTGGGCGGGCTATCGGCTCTACGGCCGTCTGGAGAGCGAGTTCCTCCCGCCCATGGACGAGGGCGGATTTGTGATTGATTACAAGACTCCGCCCGGAACCAGCCTAGCCGAAACCCACCGCCAGTTGCTTCATGCCGAGGAAATCCTCTGCGCGGTTCCGGAGGTGGAAAGCTATTCGCGCCGAACCGGTGCGCGGCTGGCCCTGGCCATCGCCGAACCCCATACCGGCGACTTTCTGGTGAAGCTCAAGCCCGATCGCAAACGAAAAACCCAGGAAGTCATCTCCGAGCTTCGCGCCCGATTCAATGCGACCGTTCCCGGCGCTTCGTGGGAATTTCCAGGAATCCTCGGCGACCTCATCGGCGACCTGATGTGGGCGCCTAAGCCGATCGAGGTGAAAATCTTTTCTACCGACATAGACTTTCTCAAACGCAAGGCCCCCGAAATCGAAGCGGCGATCAAGAAGGTGCCCGGCGTCGTGGATACTTTCGACGGCCTGGTCTATGCCGGCCCCTCGATCCGCTTACGGGTGCGCACACTCGATGCCCAGCGCTTTGGGCTTACGGCCGACGATATCGCTGCAGCCGTCAACACCGCGATGCTGGGTCAGACCGCCTCGACGGTGCTCGAAGGCGACCGCGTGGTCAGCATTCGCGTTCTGGCCGATCCGGCTTATACCAACGAGGTGGTCGCGCTGCGCGATCTCCCGCTCCGTGTTCCGGGCGGTGGAATTATCAAGTTGGCGCAAGTCGTGGACTTTGTCGAAGAACCGGGGCAATTGGAATTACGCCGCGAGGACTTGCGCCAGGACGTGGCGGTTACGGCCCGATTGGAAGGACGCGACCTCGGCAGCGCCATGGCGGAAATCAAAGCAATTCTGGCCAAAGATAAATCGCTTCCGCCGGGAACGCTGGAGTTCGGCGGCCTTTACCAGCAGCAACAAGAGTCCTTTCGCAATTTGCTGGTGGTGCTGATTATGGCAATTGTGCTGGTCTTTACCGTCCTGCTGGTTGAGTTTCGCTCCTTCTATCAACCTATTGCCATTGTATTCGGAGCTGTTCTGGCCCTGTTCGGAACGATTCTGGCCCTGTATGTTACCCATACCTCCCTGAATGTAGTTTCCTTCCTTGGAGCGATCATCGGCGTCGGCATTGTGGCCAAGAACGGCATCCTGATGCTCGACTATGTGGATCATCTTTGCGCAGAAGGAATGGACGTTCGCGAGGCCTTGGTGCGTTCCGGCCGCAGGCGGCTCCGTCCGGTGCTCATGACCTCGATGGCCGCCGCTTTGGGCATGTTGCCGCTGGCTTACGGAATTGGGTCGGGCGCCGATATGCTGCGGCCGCTGGCCATCGCGGTCATCGGGGCACTGTGTATCTCGGTGCTTCTTTCGCTGGTGGCCACACCAACGGTTTATCTCGTGCTGCTGCACCTGGGGAAAACAAAAACCCCAACGACCGACTCGCCGTCCAGCTGACAGCAATTCGCCTGTTCCCCCATCCGGGCGGCACCTTGGCGTGGATTTTGCCCGGATGATTCCAAATCCTTACCTACGTTGGCTTAATCATGTTTGCGCTTCCGGGACTCGACCTCAGGCCATCAGGCAAAACGCCATCGTATTCATAATTAAAAATGAAGGGGCAGCGATGAAACGTCGCAAGATCCTTTGCACACTGGGCGGCGGACTGGGTGCGGTTGCAGTGCGCGGACGGTCAGGATTAACCGCGTCCAGTGGAGGAACGCCATCCACGGCGACGGATTCCGATTTCCAATTCAGTTGGAGCGAAACCCGATCATCCATAGGCATCGCAGATTTTTCCTTTCAACTTCGCCATGCCGCCGAACGCAAGCAGCCAGCCTCCGAGCGACTATCTAACCCGGTTAATTTTCTGGAGCACTGCCGTCGGTTGGGCGCGGGCGGCGTTCAAATCTCTATTCCCGCGGGCGATGAGGCGTATCTTGCAAAACTCCGCCGTCAGGCCGAAGCCTGCGGCCTGTTTATCGAGGCCTCGGGGAGTTTGCCCCGAACCGACTCCGATGTAGCTAGCTTCGAGGCGGCGGTTCGGGCGGCCAAATCCGCCGGGGCAGCCGTCATGCGCATTCCCATCGGCGGCCGGCGCTATGAGCAATTTGACAGCGCCCAGGGCTATCGTACGTTTGCCCAACGGGCGGACGACTCGCTCGCGCGGGCCGCGCCGGTTGCCGAGCGCCACCGCCTGCGGCTGGCCATCGAGAATCACAAGGATTTCCGTGTGCCCGAAATGCTGGCTATGCTAAAGCGGATAGGCAGCGAGTGGGTGGGCGTGTGCGTGGACACAGGCAACAGCATCGCCTTGCTCGAAGACCCGATGGAGGTCGTGCGGGCGTATGCGCCGCTGGCTTATTCCGTGCATCTCAAAGACATCGCCGTTTGCGAAGATGAGGAGGGATTTCTTCTGGACGATGTTCCCTTGGGCGACGGCTTTCTGGATTTGGCTGGAATGATCGAGACCTTGCGCCGCGCGCACCCGGAGATTCGGTTCTGCCTGGAAGGGGTAACGCGCGACCCGCTCAAGGTGCCGTGTCTGACGGAAAAATACTGGGCGACGATGGCGGACGTTTCGGGAGCCGAACTGGCAAGGACGCTTCGGCTGGTACGCTCGAGGGCAGCCAGGATGCCCGACCCGCCGGTCAGCCGCCTACCGTTGGAAAAGCAACTGCAACTCGAAGAAGAGAATGTGAAGCGAAGCCTCGCCTACGCCCGCGAGAAGCTGAAACTGTAAGTCGGCCTGGGTAGACCAGGATAAAGAGATCTCCTGTATCTGGAACGATAGAAGTCCGGGAGCCGTTCGTGCGGAAAATTGATTCGACCTATTCCTTGGAATGCGAAGCGTGATCGGAGACGGTAGAATGCATCTTGATGATGCGGCCCGGTTTGAAGGTAATCACCGACCGAGGAGGGATGGGATATTCCTTTTTGTTTTTGGGATTGCGGCCGATTCGGGGTTTGCGGGTTTTGATCTGGAATACGCCAAAATCGCGAATCTCCAGCCGCCGGTCGCGTACAATCACTTCTTTGAGCGCCTCGATAATCTGATCCACCACGCGCAGGGCGTCCTTGTCCTTCCAATTCATTTCTTTGGCAATCCGGCGAACGATATGGGCTTTGATCATGATTCGGCCTCCGTGCTCCCGCGTTCTCGTAAACAAGCGTGGTAGAATACGTTCCCGGGCAACGCAAGTCTTTTTTGCGATACCGGCAATCTGCGCGAGATCGTCTCTTACGTAGCCGCTGCGGTTGTCGTTTTGGGCGTCGTTTGGCGCCGGTAGTATTCGGCGATTTCCCGCATGATGGGCGTCTTGTGAACCCCCCACGCGCAGACGGAGACGTGCTTGACCTCGCCGTCGTTGGGATCCACGTAGGCAAAAGCGGCGGGGCAGCGTTCGAGGCGGTGCGTTTCAAGATTGTAGCTGTCCTCGAACGGAAGAATCACGATCTGCATTTCGGCCTGGATGGCGCTGCGGCGGGCGAACACTTTCGGGCGGCCCAGCAGAAGGTCCACTGCCGCCAACAGGCCGTGTTTCCATTTGCCCAGTCCCTTGCCCTTGATGATTCGGCTTTTGTAGAGATGGCGGTTGAGGATTCGGAAGAGCGAGACGACGGCGCGCAACCGCATGACGTCGTTTTTCAACCGCAGCCGGGTCCACAGCCGCCCCCAGAACGTCCTGTCCATGTTGGCTTCGGCGGCGGCCAGACGCTTCTCGGCGTTGACCATATCCTGGGCAAAGGCATAGAGTGAGCCGCGCACAAAGTAGTTGAAAGGCAGGAGCCGCTCGCCGTCGGAAAAGAGCATATACATGCTTTCGCAATTGGGATGGGCGCCGAAAAACGGCAATGGCTTGACGCTGAGGTATTTCAGCATCGTTCGCAATTGCCCAAACAAGCCCGCCGGCAAGAACTCGATTGTCTGGCCGGGGAACTGCTGCTCGACCAGGTCTTCGACCATCTCCGTGTTGATGCGCTCGACCTGGATGTTGAACTCGTCGGTCCGCCAGTTGTGCGCCAGCGGCATAAAATAAATGGCACGGACGTACTTGATGCGCTTGTGGGCAAATTCCAGAAGGCGCGCCACGTCCTTTTCGTTGTAGCCGACGGCAATCAGCGACATGAGGACCACTTTGGCGCCGCCGGGGAATTTGCCGATGTTGTCGAGCGCCTGGATCTTGGTCGCCAGTACTTTGTCGGTGCCGCGAAATGCGCGATATACCTCGGGATTGTCGTTGTCATAGGCGAAGCAAATCGTCGCCCGGGTTTCCAACACCTTCCGGCAGTATTCTTCGTCGGCCAGCGCCAGGCCGTTGGTCACGATCCGGGGGGCGAGGCCGTAGGACTTGGCCAGGCGGACGATCTCGAGCAGGTCCTTGCGGACGGTCGGTTCGCCTCCGAACAGCTGCAGATGCGGCTTGGGATTGTATTGGGAAATGTGGCGGAAAATCTTGTCGAAGTATTCGATCGGCGGCTCAAACAGAAACCCCATGCTGGGCGTGTTGTTGATGCAGCAGGGACAGTTGAGGTTGCACCGGTTGGTCAGGTCCACGAAGACCACGTTGGGGGTTTTGGGAATGGGGCAATGGGTGCAATCCATCCGGCAGCCGATGTACTGCGGCACGATGTCGAGCACGGCTTTGGCGCGATAGCGGCGGGCGTTCGAGGAAATCAACGATTCATGAGTGCCACAGCTGGGGCATTCTTTGATCAGATAGACCTTGTTGTCCCGATCCATGGGGTGGACCGGAACCAGTTTGCCGCACGAGTTGCAAAAGCCCAAATTCTTATTCACAGAAAACCCTCTTGATCAAAATGCCTTACAACACGATAAAACCTTTAGTCGAGTTGGGTTGACGGGTAAAGGGAAAAGTCAATGAGCGGGCAACCTTGATGGGGCATTGCCCAAACAGGAGCGAAGATTTCAATAATCGGCGGAATGCCCGCCGCTGGGACGGCTGCGAAAACCTGTTGCCAGAGACTACTCTCTTATGCTTGGTAGTTATCACGATGTCGGCAAGAGGGAAGTCCATGTTTTTCCCGGGTTTTCAATCGTGATTTTGTTGGGAGGCTTGAACGGTGGGCGAACCAAAGGATATTCTGGACGAAGCCTATGAACTATACGACGCGGCGCACGTCGAAGAGGCGCTCGAACTGGTGCGGCCTCTTTTGTCGCGCCAAGGCACTCTCAGCCACGAGAACCGCCTGAGCCTGCTCCGCCTGGTCGGGCGGTGTTCTCTGGAAATCGGCGATTACGAGCGCGCGCGTCAGGCCTTCGATACGGCGGCGCGAATCGCCGCCGATCTCGACCGCCTCGATCTGGCCATTTCGATGTTTTATCTCTGCCAGTTCGACGAGGCGGAGATGATTCTGGAAACGCTGCCGATGTATCCGGAAATCGAGGGCGAGATTTACTGGTATCGGGGCTTGCTGGCCGAGCGCCGCGGCGATTTCGAGCGCGCCGACAGCCTGTTCAAGCGCGCCGCACGACTCGACAGCAAGCGCTTTGTCGCCCCGGTCCGGATGGACGAAAACGAAGTGCGCGATGTCTACGATGCCGTGCTGGAGGAGTTCCCGCCCGAAATGCGCAACATCGCCCAGGAGGTCCCTGTCCTCGTGGAAGATTTGCCCAGCGACGAACTGCTCGAATCGGCGGGCGGGAGACTTCACCCGCTGATCCTCGGTCTCTACGAAGGGACGCCTCTGGATGAGAAATCATCTATGACCCCGTCGCCGGAAACCGACCGGATCATTCTCTTTCGACGGAATATTGCCAAAATCTCGCACAGCCGCGAAGATATGCGCCGCGAACTGCGCCAGACTCTGATCCACGAAATCGGCCATCACTTCGGCCTCGATGACGAGGAACTGGAAGAGCGCGGTTTTTAGACTCTTTCATCAAGACCTCTATCCGTTTTCGGAGATCTTTCTAGTTCTGGCAGGAGGCAAGTTGGGTTCTTTAGTGTAGGCATCTTGATGGAGCATTCCGTGTTTTGTTATGCCTGCAGGCTGTGTTTGGTGCGTTGAAACTTGTCGGGGGAAGGCGGCAGCCCTGCTGCCGCAGTCCAAAGTGCGATATCACGGCAACAATTTTGGAGTGCGGCAGCCATGCTGCCGCTTTTGCAGTATCGGCTCATCGCAAGACGAACTATTGCTCTCTCTCTTTTACGGCCGCCTGAAACTCTTTCATCTCGAGATGTAGCCATCTAGGGAAGATCTTTTTGGTTGCGGCCGCAAGCCGCGTTAGAAGGCAACCTGTTCCCTGCCGCCCATCTTGGCCATTTAGCTCCCGGTTTTTTTATTGCATTATCTCCAGCGCGCTATCCACGGGCACATATGGCAGACCAAACAACTCCGCAACCGGCCGCAGCGTGACCTGTCCCAACACCATATTCACTCCCACGCGCAACGCCGGATCCGCCGCCACAGCCCCCCGCAGTCCCAGCCTGGCGATTTTCTGCACATAGGGAAAAGTAACGTTGGTCAACGCAAAGGTAGCCGTGCAGCCGACAGCCCCCGGCATGTTGGTCACGCAGTAGTGGACCACTCCGTCCACTTCGTACACGGGGTCGCCGTGCGAGGTCGGCCGCGAGGTTTCCAGGCACCCTCCCTGATCAATGCATACGTCCACGATCACCGCCCCGCGTTTCATGGTTCGCAGCATTGCGTGCGTGATCAGCACCGGCGCCTTCGCCCCCGTCACCAGCACCGCACCGATCACCAGGTCGGCCTGCGGCAAAAGGCGGCGCAGATTCTCTTCGTTGCTCATCAGTGTCGCCACATTCGGCGGCATCACGTCGGCCAGATAGCGCAGACGGTCGAGGTTAACATCGAGGACAGTCACGCGTGCACCCAGACCGGCGGCCACCCGCGCCGCGCTCGCGCCCACCACGCCGCCGCCGACGATCAGCACTTCCGCCGGCGCCACCCCCGGCACACCGCCCAGCAGAACGCCCCGCCCGTGCATCGGCTTCTCCAGATACTTAGCTCCCTCCTGTACGGCCATTCGGCCGGCGACTTCGCTCATCGGCGTCAGGCACGGCAGGCGTCCGTCGGCGGTCTGGATGGTTTCGTAGGCAATGCACACGGCGCCGGTTTGCAGGAGCGCGCGGGTCAATGTCTCCGAGGAAGCCAGATGAAAATACGTCAGAAGCATCTGCCCCCGACGAATCAGCGAATACTCCGACGGCTGAGGTTCCTTGACCTTGACCACCAGATCGGCCTGCTTCCACACCGCATGTGCGTCGGGGGCGATTTCGGCTCCTGCGGTGCGATATTCGTCATCGGACAACCCACTGCCCTCGCCCGCGCGCGTTTCCACCACGACGCGATGGCCGTCGGCGGTCAGCAACCGCACTCCGCTCGGCACCATCCCCACGCGGTACTCATGTTCGCGGACCTCGCGAACCACGCCGATGATCATGCCCGGACACCCTTCGCCTGGCGACTTTCTCAACCCCACTCGTATTGCTTGGGCATGTTGCTGTGCAGCTTGTACGTGCGTTTGACGTTCTCGGGTTTCTCGCCCTGAATCTCGATCTTCGCCAGGTCGGCCTGACCCATTCCCGCCTGGGCGCAGAAATTGAGGTAGCCGACTTTCTTCCAATCAATGCCCATGACCTCGATGGCCACGCGGTCGGCTGCCAGAAAATCCGTGCTCGCAATAGCGATCCGGTGGTCCACAGGCGTGCCGCCGGTCGGGCCGTTGCCCTCCATGCCCTGGAAGCCGTCAATCAGCGCCAGATGCGGCCGCAGCTGCTCGGCCAGCTTGAACAAGTTGAAATTGACTCCCCGGATGGTGTTTCCGCCGTGCGTGATGGGCTTGTCGTTCCGCCCTTTCTTGTCCTTGCCCCAACCCGCGGTGGTATCTTTGATGACAGCGCCAACCAGAAGATTTTTCAAGGACAACGTGGCCACAACCCGGTCGTGGGTCTTCAGGCGCGCGGCTGAAATAATATAGGTGTCGGGGTCGAACACCATTTTGGTTGTGCGCGCCGGAACCACCCGGAATTTGTCGTCTATGCAATACATATAGGTGAACGGCTGCGTGTCGAAATCAATCAGCGGCACCTGGTATTTGCGTGCCAGTTCCTCATAGCCATAATTCTTGAATCCCTCGGTGGCGGGCGCGTTTGCCGACGACTCGCCGATCACGATCTCGCCCTTGAAAATCGGCCTGAGAAACTCGATGATGCCCTCGGCCACCGGCGCCTGGGTCGCGCACAAGGGAATCGCCGTGTGAACGAAGTTCGGTTTGATCAGCACGCGTTTCTTGCCTTCGAGCCCGCGCCGGATTTCCGGTTCGATCGCCTTCAGCGCCTCGATTGTGTTACGCCTCTGATCGTCGCCCTGAATCAGCGAAACGCGGCTGGTTGTTTGCAGCGCGTTAGACACGCCGGCCAGCTGGTTCAGCGACTCGCCGCCGACGGTCGCTGGCGCGTCGGCGGGAAAAGCGCTTCGGCCCGCGGTTGCCAGCGCCGCGCCGCCGCCCGCCGCAAACAGGCTGCGCAAGAAATCCCGCCGCGATCTCCACTCCCTTTGTTGCACCATTGTCCCGATTCTCCTTTCGTATATAGCGTAATGAAAGTATCGGCAGGAAATGCGGCCAGTTCAAGAGCAATCTCATCGCTTGCTGCGTTCGGTTCGTTCCTGCGGACAAAATTTCGCGCAGAAGCGCCGGGCGGCAAAGTTTTTCGCTTGATTCCCCTAATCGCCCGTCCAGCATCTTCTCTCTGTTTGTTCATCGCTCCAGACCCACGCGGTGTTTCTTGCAGCGGTTGCTTTGGGCGAAAAGAACGTTGTGCAAGTTTTGAGCGGGCTGCGTGTCCGCCCCACTTATTTCATAGAGGAGAACCATCCGTGATTCGAGCCAAAATCATCGGGGCCGGCGGCTACGGCGGCGTCGGCGTTACGGAACTTCTTTTGCGTCATCCCAATGTCAAAATTCTCGGCCTCTACGACATCGCCGATATCGGCAAGCCGTTCAGCGCTCTCTATCCGCACCTGGCCGGCTTCTGCGATCTGCCGATCCTCGACGCCGCGCACGAGGCCGATTCCGAACCCGCCGACGTGGCCTTCCTCGCCACGCCCGACGGGGCCGGTCAGCAACTGGCCCCCGGTCTGGTGGCCCGCGGCACACGCGTCGTGGACTACAGCGGCGATTTCCGGTTCAATACCCCCGCCGACTATCAGGAATACGCCACACGCATCGGTCGCAATCCGGTTCACGGAGCGCCAGAATTACTGGCCAAATCTGTTTATGGTCTGGCCGAGCTGCATCGCGCCGCCATTGCCGAAGCGCCTGTGGTTGGCAATCCCGGCTGCTTTGCCGTGAGCATCATCCTGGGCTTTGCTCCCGCCGTCAAAGCCGGCCTGGTGGCGCTCGACAGTCTCATCGCCGACTCGAAGACGGGCGTCTCGGGCGCCGGCAAGACACCCCGCCCCAACTTCCATTATCCCGCACAATACGACAATATGTATGCCTACAAGATGACCGGCCATCAGCATGTCATCGAGATCGAGCAACAGCTGTCGCGCCTTGCCGGACAGCGCATCGCCCTGACCTTCACGCCGCAAGTCGTCCCTGTCTGCCGCGGCATTCTGTCGTGCTGTTACGGGACGCTGGTTCGCGACGTGTCGCTCGACGACGTCCGGCAAGTCTATCTCGACTTTTACCGCGGGGCAAAATTTGTCCGCGTCCTGCCCAAAGGAGCGGCCGGCCAAAATGCCGCCGTACGCGGCTCCAACTTCTGCGACCTTTGGATCAATGTGGACCCGCGCACCCGCCGGATGGTCGTTATCTCCCACATTGACAACCTGATGAAAGGCCAGGCCGGCTCCGCCGTGCAGAACATGAACATCATGTTCGGCTTGGATGAAACGGCGGGATTGGACCGTCCGGGGATCTATCCGTAAGTTTTTGCTGGGTGTTTTGCCTTCCCACGGACAGCCCTCGCATACAGGGTGAGCGCGGGTGCTATTGTCGTCTTTGGAGAGCTTCCCGGCAGAGGGCTGTTTTTCCTTATTTGACACGGCAACCTGTAGTTATTGCAGGATGTTGGAAGGCGGGGAATGCCTCGGCGGAGTTTTTTTCAATCGCCCAGTCCAACACATCGGGAGGTTTGTCATGAGGATGAATCGCCGCAGTTTTCTGGCAAGCGGCATCGCGGGCGGTGCGGCCCTGGGGGCACCCGCTATTCTCGGTGCGCAAAAGAACAAGAAATACAAGACCGCCCTGATCGGCAGCGGCTGGTGGGGCATGAACATCCTCAACGAGGCTATCGCCGCGGGCGAGTCCGATGTCGTAGCCCTGTGCGATGTGGATGAGAACCAGCTCAATCCAGCAGCCGAATCGGTCGAGAAAAAAACAGGTTCGACGCCGCGGAAATACAAAGATTTCCGCGAGATGCTCCAAAAAGAAAAACCGGACATCTGCATTGTCGCGACGCCCGACCACTGGCACCCTCTGGCGATGATCGAGGCAGTCAAAGCGGGTGCGCACGTTTACGTGGAAAAGCCGATCAGCCATACAATCCGCGAGGGGCGGGCAATGGTCAAGGCGGCGCGCGAGGCCGGCCGAGTCGTGCAAGTTGGAACGCACCGGCGGATTTCGCCGCACAACGTGTCGGGCCGCGAGTTCATCCGTTCAGGGAAGGTCGGCAAAATCGGGATGGTGCGCGCGTTTGTGCTGTATGCCGGCAGCGGTCCCGAAACGCCGCGCAAAAATGTCGAGCCGCCGAAAGGTCTGGATTGGGACATGTGGTGCGGTCCGGCGCCCGTACGGCCCTACAACGGACAGCCCGGCGGCATTCATCCGCGCGGCTTCCGACAGTATCTCGACTACGCCAATGGCACGCTCGGCGACTGGGGAATTCACTGGCTCGACCAGACTCGATGGATTCTGGACTTGAAATACCCCAAAACGATTTTCTCGGTCGGCGGCCGGCCCATCAAAGGCAAGCCCGTCCTGACCCAGGAAGAACAGACAACCGATGCGCCCGACCACCAGATCGCCGCGTTTCACTTCGACGACCTCGACGTGACATGGGAGCATCGTCAGTTTGGCGGCAACAACGCCGAGAAAGGCGAGTCGGTTGGCTGCTATTTTTACGGCGACAAGGGGACGTTCCACATGGGGTGGAAGAGCGGCTGGACATTCTATCCGTCCAATTCCAAGGAGGCGGTGATTGCGGAAAAGGCGCAATTGAATTCGCCCGACGACCAGAATATCAAAGAGCTATGGGCGGATTTTCTGCGCTGTATCAAGACCGGCGAGCGCCCCGTAAGCGACATCGAGGAAGGCCACCTTTCGACCACCATGAGTCTGCTTGGCATGCTCTCGATGAAACTCGGCCGCAGTGTCGTATGGGACGGCGAGAAGGAGGAAGTTCTCGGCGACCCGGAAGCCAACAAACTCCTTGAACGCCCCTACCGTGCCCCCTGGGTGTATCCGAAGGGATGAGAGCGCTATAGGGGAGTCGGGGCGTGCAAGCGGTACGCCCCCATAACCTATATTGGATTCGGCTGGCGGAAATTGCAGGCGCTGGGCGAAGTGTAAAACAATATAAACGCGCATGCAAAAGCAGAGGACGAAAACTCCAGCGCTGTCGCTCCACGCGAACAGAAAATGAACGATCAAGACAGTGTTGCTTGGGTTCGCGCGCGGCTGAAGCAGGCCCGTAAGGTTTTTGTTCTCACCGGCGCGGGTATCTCGGCCGAAAGCGGCATCCCTACCTTTCGCGGCCCCGAAGGCTATTGGAAAAACTACTCCCCGCAGCAGCTGGCTTCGCCCGAGGGCTTTGCCCGCGATCCAAAACTGGTCTGGGAATGGTACAATCACCGGCGGCGTGTCATTGCCGGCTGCGAGCCGAACGCCGCCCACCGCGCTGTGGCCGAGATCGAGCGCCGCGCCGGCCAATTCCTTCTCTGCACGCAAAATGTGGACGGCCTGCATCAGCGCGCCGGCAGCCGGTGCGTGGTCGAAATCCATGGCTCGATCTGGCGCACGAGACCGGCCGCGGGCGGCGGCGCACCGTTCGAGGATCGAACAATCTACGACGAAGACCAGCTGCCGGTGCGTGCTCCCGATGGCGCGCTCCTGCGGCCCGACGTGGTCTGGTTCGGCGAGGCGCTGCCGGCCGACGCCTATGCGCGCGTGGATGCCTTTCTGACTTCCGGCCCTGTGGACGTCGCGTTTGTCATCGGCACCTCGGCCGTGTTCCCCTACATCGTCCGCTGGGCGGCGATCCCGCGGCATCAAGGGGCGCTGGTCGTTGAAATCAATCCCGCCCCGTCATTGCCGGAAAACATCGCCGCCGTGCGCTTCGCCGCTAAAGCCGGCGACATCCTGCCGCAGCTGCTCTAAGCGTCACGACTTTATCCAGGCTGTCTGCTCTGTTCATGCCCTCCCCTCCGTCCGTATCCTTCCTCCATCGGGACAAACCCATTGACAAATCAGAGCCGCCCGGCAAAGTTTCTGGTTGCTTTTTTGACACGCAGACAAACCAACACCCGCGCATCTAACGAGGTATCCAATGATCATAGAAACGGACGTTCTTATCATTGGCGCCGGCATAGCCGGCTGCACAACCGCTTTGGCCCTCGCCGATCGGGGCCACAGCGTTCTGCTCACCTCGCGTGCCGACGATCTGTTCGATTGCGCCACCGCTCATGCTCAGGGAGGGATTATCTATCGCGGCGAGAACGACAGCCCCGACCTGCTGGTCAAAGACATTATCGAGGCCTCGGCCGGCGTCTGCAACGAAGCGGCGGCACGCCAGCTGGCCGAGAAAGGCCCCCAACTGGTCGAACAAATTCTGATCAAAAACTTGGGCGTGCCGTTTTCGCGCGATCCGCAGGGAACCTTCGATATCACCGAGGAGGGCGCCCACAGCGTGCCGCGTATTCTCCATGCCGACGATCTCACGGGACGCGCCATCGAGGAGCGGCTTCTGGCCGCCGTCCGCCGCCATCCGCAAATCCGGTTGCTCAACCGAACCACAGCCGTGGACCTGCTGACGCTGTCGCATCACTCGAAGCGCAAGACCGATGTCTATCGCCCCCCTACGTGTGTAGGCGCCTACCTGCTCAATCAGGAAGCCAATCGCGTGGACATCTGCTTTGCCCGCGAAACCGTCCTCGCTACGGGCGGCCTCGGGCAAATTTACCTCCATACATCCAACCCGCCCGGTGCGCGCGGCGACGGCATCGCCATGGCCTATCGGGCCGGAGCTCGCATCATCAATCTCGAATATGTGCAATTTCACCCGACCACGCTCCATGTGGGCGACGCCAGCAATTTCCTGATTTCCGAAAGCGTGCGCGGCGAGGGAGGCATCCTCGTGGATGCCGCCGGTCGGCCTTTTATGGAAAAATATCACCCGCGCGGATCGCTCGCCCCTCGCGATGTGGTCTCGCGGGCCATCCATGAGGAACTCCTCGCCCAGCATTCCCCGTGCGTCTATCTGGACATCCGCCACAAAGACCCCGGCTGGATTCGCGAGCGATTCCCCAACATCTACCGCCGCTGCATGGAAGCCGGCATTGACATGACCCGCGACCTGATCCCGGTGGTTCCCGCCGCCCACTACAGCTGCGGCGGAGTGGCCACCGACCTGCAGGGCCGCACCTCGATGGAACGGCTCTGGGCCGTCGGCGAAGTGGCGTGCACAGGGCTTCACGGCGCCAACCGTTTGGCGTCCACCTCGCTCCTGGAAGGGCTGGTCTGGGGACACGAGGCGGCGCACGCTATTGCCGCACGGTTGGCGGAGACCCGCTATGACTTCCCGGTTGTGGACGAATGGAAGTATGAAAAAGAAACTGCGGACCCGGCGCTCATTCATCAAGACTGGATGACGATTCGCTATACGATGTGGAACTACGTCGGGCTGGTGCGCTCGCGGCGCCGCCTCATGCGTGCGCGGCGTATCTTGCGCGAACTGTACCTCGAAATCGAGGAATTCTACGCCCGCGCTACCCTGACCGATGCTATGGTCGGCCTGCGCAACGGCGTCCAGACTGCTTTGGCGGTTCTCTTCGCCGCCTGGGAAAACCGCGACAGTGTAGGCTGTCATTACCGGGTGGACTGAGCGCGGCGGCGCGCGTTGAAAACACTGTCTCCGCCGCAAATCGTCTCGGCGCTGCGCCCTGCGCGCACAGACAAAGAGCCGCGCTTCCCCCATCGAGGCTGATTTTACAACCATGCCCATGAATCGAGTATGGAACACCCTCTCTTGTATTTGAATCATAAACAACGGAAGGATGTTTCGATGACTGGAGGAGGAAAGAGGTTTGTCGCCGTCATCATTGCGGCGCTGGCGTTTGCCGCCGGCGCAAACTGTTCTCCGGCTTCGGAGGCCGCACCGCCATCCGCTCTCAACGTCGCTGATTTTGGCGCCCGCGGCGACGGAGGAACAGACGACACGGAGGCGTTCGCCAACGCCTTGAAGGCCGCAGCCGAACGCGGCGTGTCCGAAGTGGCCGCGCCGCCGGGGCTTTATCGCATCGGGGGTGCTCTCGAAATTCCCCACGGCATATCGCTTTCAGGCTCATGGAAGAGCCCGCACCACGCGCAAACGGTCGGCCCGACCACCGGCACGGTGATTCTGGCTGTCGGGGGCCGCGGGCGCGAAGACGGCCCGCCGCTGTTTCTGCTCAACGCCAACGCCGCGCTGCGCGGCCTCACCATTTTTTATCCTGAACAGAGCATGCGCGAAGTTGTCCCTTATCCCTGGACCATCCAGGGGCGCGGCATGCACTGCACGATCGAAAACCTTACGCTGGTCAACGCCTATCAGGCCGTTGATTTCGGCACGCATCACAACGAGTTGCACGTCGTGCGCAATGTGTTTGGTCTGGCACTGCGGCGCGGCATCTGGGTGGACAACTGCACGGACATCGGCCGCATCGAAAACGTCCATTTCAATCCACACTACTGGGCGCGCTCGCCGTGGATCGGCCGCGGCCGCGGGCCCGACTGGAACACCCTGATGAACTATCTCGTCGCCAACGGCGAGGCGTTCATCTTCGGCCGCAGTGACTGGGAATACGTCCTCAATACCTTTTGCTACGGCTATCGGGTTGGCTACAAGTTCATTCCGGGCCGCAGCGGCATCGGCACCAACGGAAACTTCCTCGGCATCGGCGCCGACGGCGGCAATATCGGCCTGCTCGCCGAGGCGGCCAATCCCTACGGTCTATTGGTGACCAACGGCGAGTTTGTGGCCATGCGCGGGCCCGAACCCACGGAGATTGTGACCGGGCCGGATTTCCGCGGCGTATTGCAGCTGAACAACTGCGCGTTCTGGGGGCCGGCTTTCCGCGTCGCACGGCTCCAGGGGCCGGGAACCGTGAGTTTCAATCAATGCAATTTCGTGCAATGGAATCGGACGCAGCCGGCGCTGCGCGTCGAGGGCGGCGCCGTCAGCGTCATTGGTTGCCGTTTCCAGAAAGCCTTTCCCCACATTTTCATCGGCGAGCAGGTCAAAGGCGCGACGCTGATCGGCAACCTCGCCACCGGCCCCTTCCAGGTCGAGCGCCATCCCGACGCGCGGGTGGAAATGCTTGCAAATATCGGCGACTTGCAGGATGGAACGCCATCGCGATCGAAAAAGGAGAAGACCCAAAAACCATGAAAGCCATTCGCAAGACTGTGACGATCCTTGTGGCGGTTGGCGCGCTGGCCGTCGTGATGTTTTGGATGTCCGGCGGATTTGAGCACAAGATCGAACCGGGCAAAATCGAGCCGGAAACGCGCCGCGTCGGCGACTTGCCCACCGAAAAAATCCACGCCATCGTCGAAATGGAAACCGCCGAAGTTGTCGGCACGCTTCGCGCTCAACGCCGTACCGACGTCTCCGCCAAGATCATGGCGGCCATTGCCGATATTCCCGTCAAAGCCGGCGAAAAAGTGAAAAAGGGGCAGGTGCTTGTGCGGCTGGACGACCGCGACATGCAGGCGCGGGTCGAGCAGGCCAAAAAAGCCCTCGAGGCGGCGCAGGCGCAGGCCAAGCAACTCGGCGACGATCTCAAACGCTATGCCGAAGTGCTGAAAGCCGGCGCCATGACCAAACAGCAATATGATCAGCAGGAAGCTGCCTACAAGGTGGCGCAAGCCCACGTCGAACGCGCCCAGCAAGCCGTCCGCGAAGCCGAGGTCGCTCTCTCTTACACGGTCATCGAGGCGCCAACCGACGGCGTGGTCGTGGACAAACATGCCGACAAAGGCGACACCGCTTCGCCCGGACAGCCGCTCCTGACCCTCTATGATCCCAGCCAGCTGCGTCTGGAAGCGCCGGTGCGCGAAAGCCTTGCCACGACGTTGCACGTCGGCGATCCGCTGCGCGTCAAGATCGAGGCGCTCGATCTGGAGGTCGAGGGCCGCGTGGATGAAATCGTCCCGCAGGCCGAGGCGGCCAGCCGCTCGGTTCTGGTCAAAGTGGCCGTGCCGAAACACCCGCGCATGGTCGAGGGACAGTTCGGCCGGCTGAGCATTCCGACGGGCCAGCGGCGGCGGCTGTGCATGCCGCTCTCGGCGGTGATCCGCATGGGCCAGCTGACGTTTTGCGATGCCGTGACGACCGGCGGGGTGCTCGAACGCCGGCCGATCAAACTGGGCGAACACAGCGAGTTCGGGCGGATCGAAGTGATTTCGGGACTCAAGGCCGGCGACGTGGTGGCGCTCTACGGTCCGCCGCCGGAGGCTATTCCTGAGAAGCTGCCGGGAGGACGGTATGTGGAGGAGGAGCCGAAGCCATGAAGCGCCCCGGCCAGGAATCCCTCACCCAGCGCATTGTCGAGTTGTTTCTGCGCGGCAACCTGTCGGTCATGCTGATCCTGATTTCGCTGCTGGCCGGCGCGGTCGCGCTTTTGGTGACGCCGCGCGAGGAAGAGCCGCAGATCGTCGTGCCTCTGGCCGACGTCTATGTGCACGTTCCCGGCGCATCGGCCGAGGAAGTCGAGCGCCAGGTCGCCACACGCCTCGAAAAGATGCTCTATCAGATAGACGGCGTCGAGTATGTCTATTCGATGTCGCGGCCCGGAATGGCTATTGTGACCGTGCGGTTCTACGTCGGCGAGGACCGCGAGGACTCGCTGGTCAAAATTTACAACAAAGTCCAATCGAACATAGACCAGGTGCCGCCGTCCGTCGCCGGCTGGGTGGTCAAACCCGTCGAAATTGACGACGTCCCCATCGTCAATCTTACGCTGTACAGCGACCGGTATGACGACACGGTTCTGCGGCGCATCGCCGAAGAGATCGAGATCAAACTGCAGTCGGTAAAGAACACCAACAAGACGCAGGTGATCGGCGGCCGCCCGCGGCGCGTGCGGGTCGAACTCGATCCAGCACAGCTGACGTCGCGGAATCTGTCGCCCCTCGAAATTGTGCGCGCGCTGCAAGCCGCGAATATCACATTGCCGGCGGGCAAATTCGAGCAAACCAACCTCGAATATCTAGTGGACGCCGGCACGTTCCTCGACGGCGTCGAGGGCATCCGCAACCTTGTCGTCGGTGTGCACGGCGGCCGGCCGGTCTATCTGCACGAAGTCGCCCAGGTCCTCGATGCGCCGGCCGAGCCGGATACGTACACGTGGATTGGATTTGGTCCGGCGGCGCACGATGTATCCGAGTCGCTGAAGCAGGCGGCGGCCCGGGCGGGCGGATTTCTGCCGGCCGTTCATATCGCCGTGGCCAAGAAACGCGGCACCAACGCCGTCTGGGTGGCCCGTGCCGTCGAGGCAAAACTCGAAAGTCTGAAAGCCTCGCTCATTCCCGACCATGTCTATGTGCGCACGACGCGCAACTACGGCGAGTCGGCCAACGAAAAGGTCAACGAGCTGGTGCACGAGCTGATGCTCGCGCTCATTATCGTTATCGGGCTGATCTACATGGCGATGGGCTGGCGCGAAGCGATCACCGTGGCCGTGGCGGTTCCGATCACATTCGCCCTGACGCTGCTGCTCAACTATTTCTGCGGCTATTCGATCAACCGTGTGACGCTGTTCGCGCTGATACTTTCCCTCGGTCTGGTGGTGGACGATCCGATCGTGGACGTCGAGAACATCTATCGCCATTTCAAAATGCGCAAGGAGCCGCCGCTGCGCGCGGTTCTCACGGCGGTCAACGAGGTTCGCCCGCCCGTCATCCTCGCCACCTTTGCCGTGATTATCTCGTTTGTGCCGATGTTTTTCATCACCGGCATGATGGGGCCGTATATGGCGCCGATGGCGCTCAACGTGCCCGTGGCCATGTTCATGTCGCTCGTGGTCGCGTTCACGATCACGCCGTGGATGGCCTACCACGTGCTGAAGGGCGAATACGGCAGGGCGGAAGAAGAGGCGTGGGAGTTGGAAAAAAGCACCATTTATAAAATCTATAATTTCGTCCTGCCGCCGTTTCTTTACTCGCGATTCCTGGCATGGGGCCTGATCGTAGTGCTGCTGCTTCTGCTCGGCTGGGCCGG
Source organism: Candidatus Sumerlaeota bacterium (assembly GCA_017161705.1). Lineage (GTDB taxonomy): Bacteria > Sumerlaeota > Sumerlaeia > JADFCW01 > JADFCW01 > JADFCW01. The sequence continues at coordinate 38,830 of JADFCW010000013.1, forward strand.
ATGGCTCGCCGCCGTCCGATTGGTGCCGCTCAAGATGTTGCCCTTCGACAACAAGAACGAATTTCAAATTGTCATCGATATGCCGGAAGGAACAACGCTCGAAGAAACCGACACTGCCGCGCGCGCCCTGGCCGACTATCTTCGCACCGTCCCGGAAGTTACCGATTTCCAGACTTACAGCGGCACAGCCTCGCCGATGGACTTCAACGGCCTGGTTCGCCACTACTACATGCGGCGCGGCTCCAATGTCGCCGACATCCGCGTCAACCTTGCCGAGAAGAAGGAGCGCGCGCAGCAAAGCCACGCCCTCGTGCTGCGGCTTCGCAACGACCTGACCCGCATCGCCCGCGAGCATGGCGCCAACATCAAACTCATCGAGGTGCCGCCGGGACCGCCCGTCATCGCCACCGTTACCGCCGAGGTCTATGGCCGCCCCGACCACCAATACAGCGACCTGATCGGCGCGGCCAAAGTCGTTCGCAAGCGCTTGGAGCAGGAAGCCGGCGTCGTGGACGTGGACGATACGGTCGAGGACGATCAGGTCAAACTGGTCTTCGTGACCGACAAGGAAAAGGCGGCATTGAACGGTGTTTCGACGGAAATGGTCGCCCAGACCGTCCGCCTTGCGCTCGACGGCATGGGCGTCGGATCGCTGCGCGTGCCTAACGAGGTCAATCCGCTGATGATCGAAGTGCGACTGCCGCGCGAAAGCCGCTCAGGCGTCGAAGAGCTCAAGCGCCTCTATGTCAAAGGCATGACAGGTGCGCTGGTGCCTCTGGCCGAGATCGGATACTTCGAGGAGACCATCGAGGACAAGACGATCTATCACAAGAATCTCGAACGCGTGGTGTATGTGTTTGCCGAGATGGCCGGCCGCGCGCCGGCCGAGGCGATTTTGGACATCATGGCGGACCGGGAGACCGGACAAGTCGGACAAGCTAGACAGGTCAGACCCGTTGCCCATCGCAGCTACCTTCGCATGGGCGCGGGCATTCCCTGGGTGCTCGGAGAGGGATTCCGCGTCGCGTGGGCCGGCGAGGGCGAATGGAAAATTACCGTGGATGTGTTCCGCGACCTCGGCTTAGCATTCGCCGCCGCGTGTCTGGGCATTTACATTCTGCTTGTCTATCAAACCGGCTCCTACTTCATGCCGCTCATTCTGATGATCTCGATCCCGCTGACGATGATCGGCATCATGCCGGGATTCTGGCTTCTCAACCTTATCAGCAATCGGCCGGTCGGTGGCTTCGACAATCCGGTGTTTTTCACAGCGACGGCCATGATCGGCATGATCGCACTGTCGGGCTTGGCGGTGCGAAACGCCATTCTGCTGATCGAGTTTGTACACGAGGCGTTGAAGCGGGGGAGTACGCTGTTCGACGCGCTGTTGCACTCGGGCGCGGTGCGGTTCCGGCCGATCGTGCTCACAGCGGGCGCGGCGATGCTCGGCGCGTGGCCCATTACGCTCGACCCGATCTTTTCCGGCCTGGCGTGGGCCTTGATCTTCGGCCTGACCGTTTCGACAGCCTTTACGCTGCTCGTGATCCCGGTCGTGTATTGGATGGTGTATGCGAACCGTCCGGGGCATGGGCTAAAACGCGACGATGAAGAAGGAACCGCATAGAGTCGCCCTCGCGGCGGTTGCTCTTGCCGCGGCCCAACTGTTGGTGTTTTCCTGTACGCTCGTTCGTCTGGGCGAGCGGGCGCTTGTCGGCCGGCCGGAGCTCCCTGTGTCGCTCACACAGGCGCGCGTGCGCGTGAGTTACAGCCTGCGCCACGGGACGTTCAAGGTCTCGCGCCTGTTCAACTCGATCTCCTTGTCCAAAATGGCCACCATCCTGATCCTTGGCGACCGGTCGTATTCATCGTCCGATACCCGGTGCGTCAATGTGACAATCCGCCGCGACGCCCTCCGTATGATCATTCGCTCGTCGTTTCCCGACGGGCCGTCGTGGGACACGCAGTTTGAAATCCGTATCCATCCCAACGAAGGCAAACCTGCGCTCGATACACTGCTGGGCGAGGCCTACGGCGTATGTATCACGTGCCGCCTGACCACGGCCGTGCGAACCGCTGCCCTACCCTCTTTCGCGCTCACCGGACTTGTCCACGCAGAGAAGGAAGCGATGGCTTGCCGCATCGGATCGTTCAATGCGGAAAAAATGTCCGACTCGTCCGACCTGTCCGACTCATCTGACGTGTCCGACTTTTTCGATCCCAAGCGGCGCGACATCCTTCACCTCAAGGCGCAGCGCGTCAAGATCGGCCCCGCCGCGAAGCACCCGGGCGGCAGAATATTTCCGATCCGCCTCGAATTCGTCGGGTGCGCAGCGCTGGATTTCCAGGAGAAGATTTATTTGGAAAACCCGACGGAGAATCAGGGGAACCGGGCAAAGCCGACATCCCCGCTCGATCCGTCGGCTGGGTGAGCGATTCGTGCGGTAGCATGAAAAAATGGAGGTGACGGGCGGATTCGAACCGCCGAATAGAGGTTTTGCAGACCTCCGCCTTAGCCACTTGGCTACGTCACCCCATGCAGGGACCGGCCATTGGGGTCGGTCGTGACCATCCAATGTCCGGCCCCCGCAACACTCGAAAGAGAGAATACACTGGCCGCCCGATGCGATGTCAAGCCTTTTTCAGCAGCCGGGGAAAGCAACCGCGCGCGGGATAAATTAGGCCGCAATTCATCATACGCAGTCCCTTCTTGAGCGGGCAATTCGATTCTTTCGTTTAAGAATCTAGCCAAAATGCGTGCCTCTTGATGGAGCATCCCATGTTTGCTTGCGGCCAGAGGCCGCGTTGGGTGCATCGAAACTTCTCGGGCAAAAGCGGCAGCATGGCTGCCGCAGTCCAAAGCGACACTCTAAGGGTATCTTGAAAGATTCTTTGTGCAGGGATCGGCAAACCGTGACACAGACCCCGCGATGGTTGAACCAAATGCGCTGCACGCTGATTGCCGACCGCGGCCAGTGCATCGGCGATTTTGATACGACGCTCGACGCTGCTCTGCGTGCCGGCGTTCGCGCCGTTCATCTTCGCGAAAAGCAGATGACCACGCGCGATCTTTACGAACTGGCCCTTCGTGCACGCGCCCTGACACAGCGCTACGGCGCGCTGCTGATCCTCAACGACCGGGCCGACATTGCCCGTGCGGCGGGCGCCGACGGCCTTCATCTGGGATGGCAGTCGCTGCCGCCGCAGATTGCGCGGCGCCTGATGGGCCGCAAAGCCCTTATCGGAAAATCCGTCCACAACCTTGACGAAACCCGCGAGGCCCTCGCCTCGGGTTGTGTGGACTATCTGTTCGCAAGCCCTGTGTTCGAGACCCCGTCGAAAGCGGGTTTGGTGCCGACGCTCGGCCTGAAAGGTTTGGCGGCCATTTGCCGCGCAGCCAATGTGCCGGTGATCGCTCTGGGTGGCATAGATGCAGCGGCGGCGTGCTCGGCGGTCGAGGCCGGCGCCGCCGGTGTAGCGGTGATTCGTGCAATCATGGCCGCGCCCGACCCGCACCGGGCCGCTGCCGACCTGCTGGCCGCTGTGAGTGCCGGTGCAAGGTAGCCGCGGAACGCCGCAACCGGATCGAGCCAGCCCAACTTCCGCTAGGAAGCGGATTTTGGAACGGCTTCGGAAATGCACTTGGCCTGCGTGTGCAGCAAATAGTAGTCGCGGCCGCCGGCTTTGGAGTCGGTGCCCGACATGTTGAACCCGCCGAACGGATGGACGCCCACGACCGCGCCCGTGCATTTGCGGTTGAAGTAGAGGTTTCCCACGTGCACTTCGTCAGCCGCCCAACGCATCTTGTCCGGATTGCGCGTATAGACGGACCCGGTCAGCCCATACTCGCTGTCGTTGGCGATGTTGATGGCGTCGCGGAAGTCCTGCGCGCGGATGACCGCAAGAACCGGCCCGAAGATTTCCTCCTGCGCGATGGTCGCCTTGCGATCCACGTCCACAATGATAGTGGGCTCGACAAAAAAGCCGTGATCGCCGATGCGGTTGCCGCCGAGAATCAGCCGTCCCTCGCGCTTGCCCATGTCAATGTAGTCCAGGATGCGCGCCATGGCGGCCATATTGATCACCGGGCCGATGTAGGTTTCCGGGTCTTTGGCAGGGCCGATCTTCAGCCGTTTGGTTTTCTCCACCAGCCGCCCCAAAAACTCGTCATACACGCTGGTATCCACAATAGCGCGCGAACAGGCCGAACACTTCTGTCCGGAATACCCGAATGCCGAGACCATCACACCCTGCGCCGCTGCTTCCAGATCGGCTTCGCTATCCACGATGAT
>JADFCW010000145.1 GCA_017161705.1 Candidatus Sumerlaeota bacterium
AGCGGCTGGCATGCGAAGGTGCTGAACCGGGTGCGGACGAAGCGCTTCTGGCAATTGACGGGCGGGAAGCGGGGCGCGCCATTCTGCGCGAGGCCGAGCCGGTCAGAGACCTCGTTCGCATTCAGGAAGATCTTACGCAGCGGCCAGAAGCGATCCGTACCACGGCCCAGCCGGAGAAACCGTTCGAGGTTGAAAACGCGTTGCTCGTTCTCGCGCCCTTTACGGTTGCAAAAGACGCAGCGGCATCGGGCGGCGGATTTGTGTGGGTTCCGGGCGAACCGGGCGGCCAGAGTTCGCCGCCGTCGCCGGGGCGGATACTGATTCCGGTTCGGATTTCCACGGCCGGAACGTATTATTTGTATGGTCGGGTACAGTCGCCGACCTCGGCCGATGATTCATTTTATGTGCAGATTCGATTCGGCGACCGCCAGATCCTGCCGCAGACCGAATGGTCGGTCGGTGTTCACCGGCAGTGGGCATGGACAGGGCTCGCAAACAATGCCAAGAAGCCCTTTGGTGTTTCGCTGCCGGCGGGAGTTGTGGTGATCGAGATTCTTTCGCGCGAAGACGGAACACGCCTGGATCAAATTCTGTTATCCGCGAATCCTGCACCGCCGCAGTAGAATCTTTTATCTCGCAGTACTTCAAGCTGTACTTGATGAAAATTGCGACCCAACTGTCTTGGGTTCAAACGGCAGTTTGATCCATGTCTTCCCCACTGTTGCGGCGGACTCTTTTGGTGCCGGCCACAAGAGAAAAACCTCGCTGAGTTGGATAATGATAGGAAGCGGTTGTGGGGGCGGAGATCACGTCCGGCGCGTGTGTTCGGTTTCGCTCTTCGCCACTTCCGTTATACGATTGTGGTTGTCCACAAACACCACGCGGGGAGTCAGTCTGGGAATTTCATCCTCCGTCACTTGTGCGAAGCAGAGAATGATCACTTTGTGGCCGACGGCGATGTTGACGGCGGCGGCGCCATTGAGGCCGATAACGCCGGAGCCGCGTGCGCCGCGGATGACATAGGTTTCCAGGCGTTCGCCGTTTTCGAGATCGGCCACGAGCACGTGCTCAAACTCGCGAATGCCGGCTGCATCCATCAGGTCTTCGTCAATGGTGATGCTGCCGATATAATGCACGTTGGCTTCGGTTACGGTGGCGCGGTGAATTTTGGCGCGCAAGAAGCTTCGGAATTGCATAGGAATTTCTGCACCATCCTTGATAAATTCAGAAAACCGATGGCAGAAATCCCGCCGCCTGTCAAGGCAGGGAATTGTCCTGCGTGTTTGCGGCATGGGGTGAAAAGTTCTATTGACAGGCGCACGGCGTCTTTGCACGGTGCCGTTCAACCCTGCGTCGCCAAACGAGCGATAGGATCCACCTCGAGACCACAGCAGGTATCCAACGTCTTTCGCGGAGCAATCGGAGGGCAGAGTGAAAACCGTTCAAACCGCCGTGATTGGATGCGGCTACTGGGGGCCCAACCTGATTCGCAATCTTCACGAAGAGCCGCGCGCCCACGTCCGCTATGTCTGCGATGTCAATCCCGCGCGGTTGGAGGCGATCAAGCGGCGCTATCCATCCGTCAAGACCGTCGCGGACAGCCGAGCGGTGTTCGACGACCCCAATGTCGAGGCGGTGTTTGTGGCCACACCCGTCGAAACGCATTTCGATCTGGCAAGCGCCGCGCTGAAGGCCGGCAAACATGTACTGGTTGAGAAGCCTCTGACCGATTCAGCCGCGAGCGCGCGCAAGCTGATCGCGCTGGCCGAGCGGTGCAAGCGGGTTCTGATGGTGGACCATACGTTTTTGTTCACGGCCGCGGTGCAGAAGATGAAAGAAATTGTCGAGTCGGGTGAACTTGGCGAGATTTATTATATTGATTCTGTGCGGGTTAACCTGGGCCTATTCCAGCATGACATTAATGTTGTCTGGGACCTTGGTCCGCACGATATCAGTATCGCCAATTATCTGCTGGACCGCGCACCCGAGCGTGTTTCAGCGGTTGGCGCCTCCCACGTCAGCCGCCAGATCGAGGATGTGGCCTATGTGACACTTTATTATCCGGGCAATCTTCTGGCTCACTTTCACGTCAACTGGCTCGCACCGGTCAAAGTGCGGCAGATGCTGGTGGGCGGGAGTCGGAAAATGCTTTTATGGAACGACATCGAGCCGTCGGAAAAGATCAAGGTGTATGACAGCGGCGTGACGGTCCGGCCGATGCCCGACGGCCGTCCAGACAAGGGGGATGTTTACAAGACGCTGATTCAGTATCGCACGGGCGACATGCTGGCTCCGCGACTGGAGAACATCGAGGCCTTGAGCCGTGTGGTGGCTCATTTTCTCGATTGCATCGAAACCGGCCGGGAGCCGTTGACCAGCGGGCGCGTAGGGCTCGAGGTCATCCGCGTACTCGAAGCGGCCGACCGCTCGATGAAAATGCATGGAGAGGCGGTAAACCTATGACGGCGATCAATATTGCCCCTGACGTAAAGCTCGGCAAGAACGTGAAAATTTATGATTTTGTGAACCTGTATGGATGCGAAATCGGGGACAACACCAAGATCGGGACATTTGTGGAGATTCAGAAGGGTGCGAAAATCGGCGCCAACTGCAAAATCTCAAGCCATACCTTCATTTGCGAGGGCGTGACGATCGAGGACGAGGTCTTTGTCGGCCACAACGTCACATTCATCAACGACCGCTATCCGCGTTCGACGACCGGCGACGGCCGGATGCAAACCGAGGCGGACTGGGTGTGTGTGCCGACGCTTGTCAAGCGCGGGGCTTCGATCGGCTCGAGCGCGACCATTCTCTGCGGGGTTACGATCGGCGAAGGGGCGATAGTGGGCGCTGGCGCGGTGGTCACTAAGAATGTTGAACCCTATACGGTCGTCGCAGGCAATCCCGCGCGGTGTTTGAGGCGGATCGAACGCGGCGAGTAGGGTCCATTATCACTTTGCACATCCGCACATCTATCTCAATGCGGGTTCAGGTGTTTAGGGAACGTTGCCCATACGGTATCATTTCATTTTGCGGGCGGTTTCTCTTGCAGAGTTCAGCCAGGCATCCATTCCCGCCAATGGGCCGCCTTCGCGTACACGAGTGATGTTGGCCCGACGGGCGATGCGCTCGAATCGGTCAAGCAGATTCAGCAAGTGGTCGCGGCTCAGTTTTTCCGCGTCGCTGCGGGGACGCAGGGCTTGCGCAATTCGCGTATAGATCACCGGCAGTCGGGCGACCTCGACACGGTGCAAGACGACGTCGTTATGCGCAGCCGCTTTCTCTGCTTTGTCAAACAAGGCTTCGGCCTTTTTCAATGTTTCGGGTGCAAGATATTTGGCGGTCGGCGGCGAGTAAATGCGGATGTGCTCGGTGGTTGCCAGCGCCGAATCGCGCATGAGGCGAAGGTAGTCGAGGATGAATGGCGCCGCTTTTTCGTAGTAGCCGTTGCAAAACTCCTTCATCGCCCGGTCGGCATCGTAGTCGGGATTCCAGAGCAGTTTGGCCATGACGTAGGCGCGCAGTTCGGCCATTTCGGAGCCGAGCGTAAAATAACACGCCTCTTCGTAAATGCCCTTCACGCCGTGCTGCACGAAGAATTGAATGTTGGGTTTGAGGACCTGAAAATTCGGAAATGGCATGATCGAGTGTGCGTAGTTGATGACATAGTCCCAGATGTAAAGCCGGTTGCAGATTTTCGACCATCCCTCGATGTCGTCTCGAAACGTCTTGTTATACTCATCGCTGGCCAGCGGGTGAATGAAGCAACACTCGATCGAGCACAAGCGCACGCAGACATTGGGGCGGGGACGGATGGTTTTCGGGGGCTTGCGCGTGTATTGATATGCCAGCGTGTCCACGATCACATGCGGATAGTCCTTTTCAATATCCTCGGCTAATGCATTGACAAAGGCCAGGAGCGGGCCGCTCTGACTGCCCTCGCGCTGGGCCAGCGCCGTGCATGTTGTGCACTCGCAGTAGTTGTGCCAGTCGTTCTGGGACACCGAGAAAATCGTCGCGTCGGGCTGCCGCTGGATCCACTGGCGCAATCGCTCCTTGCCCAGCCGCACCACGTCGGGATTGGTCAGGCAGAGCTGGCTGCGTTCCTTCAGGCGCTGTCCGCGGACGAGCGAGAAATACTCGGGATGCTTGTCGAAGTACTCGCGGGGAGGAATCAGCGATTCGAAGGTGTGGACAAAGGGGCCGTACTTGATGTTGCCGCCGCGCTCGGGGCCGTTTGGATAGTGGGTGCCGTTCATCTTGTTGCGGACGGCCCAGTCGCGGTCGCGGGTGTGCGGGTAGTCGGTCGAGCGATACTCCAGCGGCGGGATATAGCGGCTGTTCAGGCTGCCAATGCGGATGGTGCGCTGTTTGGGAATCCGGCTGCAATCGGGCGTGAACCAGCGGCAGTCGAGGTAGTCTTCGAGGTAGGAATAGACGCCGTAAAGCGTGCCGCGCTCCCTGCCGCCGGCAATAATCAGGCCGACCGTGGCACGAGGGCCGCGACTGTCGCGCTCTGGATTTGGTACCTGTTTCCCACTGAGAATGATGTAGCCTTCTTTGCCCAGCCCATCGAGCGAGATTCCCAGAGCGTCGGTGTATTTGCTTTGACCGACGCAGACGATGGGGCCGGCGAGGGTCTTGCTGTCATTCTGGATGGGAAGCGCGGCGCCGGAAATTTCGGCAATGAATTTGGCTAGTTCTTCGGCCGCGTGTTTTTCGGACGGCGAACACGATTGCCCTATGACGATTGTGTAGGATGATTTTCCGTGGACCACCAGATCCGGCACGGGTTTCCATGGCCATGGAAACCAAGGTGCAATCAAAGCCGCCAGAATAAATGTTCCGAGTCTTGCCATTGTCCTGCCTCCAAATAAAGTGTCGGCCGAGATCCGTCTAAGAGTTAGAGTGCTCCCGTTCCGTTTTCCCACTGCGGGCAGCGCGGCCAGGTGCATAAAACGACTCACCCTCAACGGTGATCTGCGCGCGGCCGGCTTGTTTGAAAAGAAGGTCCTTCACAGCTGCCCATTTGGATGCCGGTCTCAATCACCGTTTTTCTTCGAGATGCAGCGACGATTGCAGCCCCCTTCCTGAGCGAATCCGGTTTCGCGAACACCCAGGAAACCGGAAGGATCGGCGGCGGACTCAGTCGCCGGCGGGCAGTCATTTTTCAATCATTCGGGACGCTTTGTTCCTACGTTTTCATACCAGACCAGGAGATTCGAGCGGCCGGCAATAGCGGCAAGGTCGAGCCGGCCGTCGCAGTTAAGATCGGCGGCGACCGCGCCCTCGATGGCAAGGCCGTGGTCGAGGGGAATACGGGTCCATTGAAAAAGGGACGGAGCGGACCTGGTAGATGACGTGGACGATGTGGACGGATCAAACATTACGAGGCCGCCTGCACCTCCGCGCCAGCCGGCGATGATTTCGTCGGCGCCGTCGCCGTCGAAATCGGCTACTACGAGTGCATGGCCTTCCTGCAAAGCGTCATCGAGGACAAGGCGCTGCCAGGAGACCGCGGCGCGTAGCCTGCCGGCATCCTTCTCTGTCGGACCTGTCGGACTTGTCGGACGGGTATAGACCACAACCTGGTTCCCGTGCCACGGCTCGATAGCAGCGATGAAAAAGGTCGGCAGGGCCAACTTCAATTTGCCGGACCGTGTTCCGGCCGCCACTTCGCTGGAGCCGCGCGGTGCGCCCGCCCTGGCGTCTTTCGCCGCCGCACCCGATGCGATGAACGTCTTCTTCCACTTCCCAGCGGGCTGGATGCTTTTGCCTGGAACCGTTTTGCCGCCCTGCCAGTCAAAGAAATGAATGCCCTCGAAGCTGGCGGCGAGCAATTCGTCTTTGCCGTCGGCGTCCAAGTCACCTGCATAAATCCCGTGCAGCACGGTCAAGCTTTCATCAATGATCCACGATTGGACCGCGGGCGGGCCGCCGGTTTCTTTCATTTTGGGTTCAATGCGAAACGCCCAAAGATGTGCGGGTTTGGGAGATGCGGGCCCTTTCGATCCGCGCGAGTACATCGGCGCATGAACCAGTTCCCGCCGGCCATCGCCATCGAGGTCGGCCCAGCGCAGGCGATGCGTGACGGGGTCTATGGCGATCGGGTGCGCGGTCCAAGGGTCGGCGTCGTTTGCAGGTTTTTTCAGCAACTGCAGCTCGCCGCCGCGTTCCGAGTCCGAGAAGTTGAATCCGCTAGCAAGGGCGATTTCCGGCACCCCATCGCTGTCCACATCGTGTGGCGCAAGGTCAATGGGGCGTTCGACGCGCGAGACCGGATGCTGCTGCCACGCAGGGTTTTCGAACCAGTCCACGCAGTTGCCTTCGGTGGAAAGCGCAATCACATCCGGTCGCCCGTCGGCGTTGACATCCGCGACGGCCACCTGATAGCCGCGCGGGCAGGGCGCGATGGTATGGCGGATGAATTGGGAGCACGGCGCCGAAGTTGTTGCGGCAGCCAGGACGGCGACAAGAAATTGCGCACGCAATACTTTCATTGGCACGGGCTCCTGACCTGGCCGCAGGTGCCGAAATACCGATTAGGGGCTTTCCATCATGGCCACAAAGCCCCACAGGCCCGCTCGCTCAAGACCCTCGCGCACGGCATCGCGCGACGGGTCGGGCGTGCCGAGCCAAAAGGACTGCACGATGGCCTGCAAGCTGACTGGGGCCCCATTGCCGCCGTCTCCAGCTGTCCCTGCACCTGCCGTCCTCTGCATGTTCATCAGTTGCACGGCGCCAACGATGATTTTGGTTCGCGCAAAGGGCGCGAGAGGCGGTGGAACAAACTGCATCAGGGCGTCGAGCACGGCCGCCGCGTCGGGAGCCAGCTGCACGCGGCTCACATCGGGCAGATCGTTTTCTGCAATTGTCCGGCGGTCCACGATGGCCTCGATGAAGCGGTCGAATTTTTCCAGAACGGCGCGGCGTTTTTCCTCGTCCACGCGGACAGCGCGGGCGGCCCATTCGGCGCAGTGGCGGCATTCGTCGCAGACGCTGTGAAAGCAGTCGTGGGTCTTGAAATGCTCGGCGAAGCCGTCGAGCGCGCGGTTGTCGATCTCCATGACATCGGAAAATGAATAGCCGAAGATGTCGGCCATCTGAAGCATCCAATCAATGTTCACCCTGTCGGGCTGGATGAGGTATTCGAGGTTGGGGGGATGGTGGGCGCGGCGGCGCGGCAAGGTGATCAGCTCGACCCAGTTGCCGTCGAAGCGGCGCGATTCATAGGCGCGGACCACCTGCATGAGGGTTTCCGTCGTGCGGAACCGTTCGAGGAGCTTGAGCGAGTCCACCAATCCTTCATAGTCGCCAACGTCTTCGGGACGCACCCACCGGGCTTTGAGCAGTTCATCCGGCTTGGCCAGTTTCATCCGCTGGCAATAGACTTGGCAGTGGTCGAGAACGAAGCCGCCGCTGACATGACCGCCCTGCGCGGCGTGCGTCATCATGTTGATGTGGTTTGAATCGAGCCAGCAGAAATAGAGACAGGAGGGATTGGCGATGACTTCGAGGCGGAGTTTGAGCGCCCGCCGCATGGCGCGGAGTGCGGCGAAATCGCGCGTGGCCGATTCGGCCAGAATGATCTCGTCGGCGCCGATGTCTTCCCAGTATTTCGCGCGTTTGACGTTGGCCACCCGCGCCCACGACGACACCACTACCTGAAATTGTGGGAAGTGCCGCTTGATCCAGACCAGCAGGATCGGAAGGGTCACGGTGACCATGTCGGCGCCCGTCGAGGCGACCCACTCGATGTGCTCGAAGAGCCGGCGGTTGCCTTCGCGAGTGGTTTCGAGATTGTCCAGACAGGCGCCGTTGAGCAGATAGTTAAAATGAAAGCCCGCCCGGCGGGCCTCGGCGATGAACTCCTTCGCCTGCTCGCGGGTCACTTTCGGCACGAGAAAGGAACCCCGTCCGCCGCCGAACGGGTCGTCCGTAATCTGCCCAAAGAGGGTATCCACATATTTGGATTCCTTGCGCAAACCTTCGATCAGCGCCGGATCCCAATTGCACGCGATGGAAAACTGCATTCGCCGAGTCTCCGTACCCCATGCGCGTCCGAAAAAAATCTCTCGGACACTTTGAAATTTCACATCGCCACTACCAAGCAAAGCGGCAGGCAAAAGTAAAGAATTTTCCTGGCCTCTCGCCGAAGGGCACCTAGCGTCCTCTTTCCATTTTCCTCAGAGGGTCCGGCTTGAGTCTGCAAGGTTGGAAACGACGAGGCGGAATTTGCCGGAAGGCGGGCGGGGAATGGCAGTCAGATATTCGATCCGCACGTTCATGGCCGGTCCCAGTCGTTCCTGGAATCCTTCGAGAAGTTTTCGCTCATCTGCGTTGCTGAATTCACCTCGGCGGACCACGCGAACGACCACATCGGTTGCGCTTTCCTGCACGATTTGCGATTCAAGGATGCTATACATATACCGAAAAGGCTGAAGCAAGATGTGGGGCGAAATCATCCGGCCGTCGGCGCCTGTTACAATGTCCAAAACTCTGCTCCGTGCCTGGCCAACTAGTTCGAGGCTCCGCCCGCACGGACAGCGCGCTGGACCGGCGGAAACGACATCGCCGCAGCGATACCGAATCAGCGGCATGACCGTGTTCACCAGCGAGGTGGCCACTAGATCGCCGCCATCCGATGGATCGTTTCCGCCGTCCTGGGCCGTCGGCAACACTTCGGCTACCACATGCTCCATGGCCACATGATAGCCGTTGTGGTATTCGCATTCGCCCGCTCCGATGACTTTTTCCGCGAGGCCGTAGTAATCGAAAACCTTGCAGTCGAAGGCCTTCTCCAGTGTCTCCCGATACGCAGCGTGCAGAACCTCGGAGCCGGTGAACACAGCGCGCATGGGAAGCGTCCGACCATGGGCCAACAGGTGCCGCGCAAGAATGTACAACGCCGAGGGATAGCCGTCGAGAAACTCGACGCCGAGCGATTGGAGTGCCTTCACATAGGACGGCAGATTGCGCTCGCTCAGATGGTAGATGGAAAAGTGAATCTGTCGCCACGGAATATTATAGCGCCAAAACGGCGGTGCCGACTGGTTCGGCGGCACAATCCGGTAGCCGTTGAATGTAGCCCGCCACCGGCGGGAATCATAACCGCCCCACGAGCGATGGCGCATCGCCCAGGCCCGATCGGTGAGAAAGGTCCGCCGGTCGCACCACACCTCGATCGGCGTGCCCGTCGAACCGCTGGTGGTTTGGACGACAATCCGCCCCTTGGGTTTTCGGTTCGCCAGCATTTCTTGCCGGTGCTGCTGCACATCTTCGCGGGTAACGATGGGAAATCGCCTCAGGTCGTCGAGCGATTGAATCGTTTGCCACGAAACCCCGTATTCGGCGAAGCGTTTCTGATAAAAGGGGACATAGTCTTGTGCGAAGCGGACGATGCGGCGTAAACGCTCGAGTTGAAGTTCGCGCAGCCGTTCGCGCGGCCACCATTGCGTTTCTGCCAGTTCACGATAAATGCTTCGGAACAGCGGCCCGCGTTCGTCGAGCAGTTTGATGACGCCAAAGCCGCTCGACATCAGATTTTGGATAAAAACCGGCGCGCGATCATAGAACCTCGCGAGTCGGGTTCCCGGCAACGCCATGCGTCTTTCCCCTTGCGCAGCCCAAACTCTGTGTGCGCTTCTAAGTTTGGCATGGATTGTTTGTAAAGAGGTTTCTAAGACGGGCGCGGCAACCGTCGAAAGGAGTCGTGCGCATGAACGCTTTCCGTGGATGGATTGCTGTGGTCCTGGCCGCCGCGGTGGCATCTGTGAACGACACCAGGACCATCAATCAAATCGTCTGCCGGGCCAGCACGCAATATCCGCGGCATAGCGAAGGCGATACGGCCGTGCTGAAAGACGGACGGCTGCTTTTGGCCTGGACGGAATTCGAGGGCAAATTTGCCGACGATGCGCCGGCGGTAATTGCCGGAAAGGCCTCCCAGGACGGCGGCCGAACGTGGGGAGAAAAATTCGTTCTTCAGCCCAACATCGGCCGGCGCAACGTGATGAGCGCTTCGCTCCTGCGCAAGCGCGACGGCGAATTGCTGTTTTTCTTTCTCCGTAAGGATGGGCCGGAGGATCTGTCGGTCTGGATGCGCCGTGCCGTCCGCGAGCCCGATCAATGGACTTCGCCGGTGCGCGTCAGCACCCTGTCCGGCTATCACGTGATGAACAATGCGCGAGTGATCGAACTGTCGTCCGGCCGGTTGCTTGCGCCCACGGCTCACACGCCCGACGCCGCCAAACAGCACAAGGCCATGAGCTGTCTCTGCTATCTTTCGGACGATGGCGGCGCCACGTGGCGTTCGGCCAAAACCCGCATTGGCTTTTCCGAAAGTGCGGCGATGGAACCGGGGCTGGTGGAACTCAAGGACGGCCGCATTTTGATGATCATTCGCACCGTGCGAGGCTGTATCTACACCAGCCACAGCGCCGACGGCGGCGACACGTGGTCGGAGGCCATGCCCACATCGCTCACCGCACCCGCTGCGCCTGCCTCGATTGCGCGCATCCCGTCAACCGGCGATCTTCTGCTGATCTGGGCCAACAATCCCAAAGGGGCCAAGGCGACGTGGAAGGAACGCACTCCCCTTGCCGCCGCAATCAGCCGCGATGACGGCAATACCTGGAGCGCGCCGCGAAATATCGAGGACGATCCCAAAGGCAGTTTTGGCTATTGCTCGATTCGGTTTGTTGGCGAAGATGTGTTGCTGACATACTACGACTGGCGCGACTCGGGCCAGAAGGGGTTCGAAAACACCAGTCTCCGTTTCCGGCGGCTGCCGGCGGCGTGGTTCTATGAAAAATGATTCGCCGCCGGGAATGCGGGAATACGGGAAAGAGTGTTCTGGTGGCCTCGATTCCCCCGATTCCGCGTAGTTTGCTTATCTATCGCACCGCTTGCCTGGCCGGTGCCGCTTCGATGCGTGCGAGCGGCTCGATCGTGACAGACCGAAACTCAATCGGCGTTCCCTCGCTCTGGAGGCAAATCTTTCCCTTCGTCAACGGCATGCCGTCGGCGTCCTTGCAGGCGGTCGCTGTGTTCTGGAGCAATCCATTCACATAGACGGTGACCGTATCGGCTTTGCAGACGATCTCCATGCTGTTCCATTCGCCAAGGGGTTTTTCGTTGGAGGGGGCATTCTTGATCGTGCGTCGGCCGTTCACACGTTTGCTGTTTTTGTCGGCATGCTCCTTGAACTCAACGCCGCCGATTACCCACAAATCGCCTGCGTTCTGATTGGCCAGCTGGCATTCGAGACTTTTCGGCCATACGCCGTCTTTCCCGCCCATATGAACCAGAACACCGCTGTTGCCGCCGCGGCCGTCTGGCCATCGCCATTCGACGCGCAGGCGATAGTCTTGATAGTCCTGGTCGGTTCTCATGTAGCCCGCCGGTTTGCCTTCGCAGCGGATGACGCCGTTGCGGACCGACCACACCGTCCGGACGTCCACCTTGGGATCGGGAACGAACAGTTTCCAACCCGTGAAGTCCTTGCCGTTGAAGAGCGCCTGTTTCTCCCGGTCCCGGGATTCATTTCCTGCGCTCCAGCACACTCCGACCGCTGCGATCATCAGGCATGTGATTGAGATTGCGGATTTACTCATGCTCATTGCGTTTTCCCCCTTTTCGTGGAGAATGGACGCCCAAAAATGGCGTCATGAACTTACATGATACCTCTACTGCGGCCTTTGGCCACAGCCACATTTCTGGCAAACTAAAGTTTAAATTATGCGCTTTCACTGTGGGGCGTCTATGGGGAAGTTGGATTCTCCACATAGCGATAGCCGAAATCTTCCGCTCTTGTGCGGAAGATGATGTGGGCGCCTAATTCTGTGGCTTCGACAGTTCCTACTGTGGTTCCGTCTGCATTAATCTTTGACAGCCGTCCGGGTGAAGCCTGGGTTCGTGGGCGGGAGATTCGATATCGAATTTCGGAGGCGGGACATCCCGGCAGCAGGATGAAATCCGTATGGCGGCTCGTGCTGCTTTGCTGCTGGGTGACGATCCGGAAGACGCCGTTGGTGGCCACGGGCCCAAAGTCTATTATCTTCCGGTCGGTGTTGGATTGCGCAAGCGAACGGCGCGGCGGTCGGGCATCCACGAAGATCGTGCCGCCCGATTCGGCGTAACCGCACACCACGCCGTCGCGCCGCGTCACTTGCGCCCGCACTGTTGCCGCTTTTGCGATAAATCCATACGGCGGCAGGACGTCCTCGCCCACTTTCCAATCGGTCGTTCCGCGGTTCACCCACACTGCGGCGTCGTCGCCGAAGCGGACGATCTGCCGGTGAATGTCGCCGCCGGCGAATTCGTGGCTTGTCATCGGTCGCTTACCGAGTTCCCTGCAGATGTCGTGGAGCATCCAATAGGTCAAAATCGTCTCGGCGCTCGAATCGCCGTGCGCCATTGGATTGCGGCCGCCCAACACGGTGAGCGAAAAATAGTCGTCGCTGGCGTAACCGTGCGTGCGCTGATCGAGGCCGCTCGCATAGCGGCTGGCCAGACCGCCCGCGAATAAGATGAACGCGCCATGCGAGGCCATATCGTGCCAGGGGATGCGCTCGGCGTCGGCACAGGGGGTCTTCCAGCCCCACTGCGATTGTGGGTCGCGCGAGACGCTGTTGTGATCCGACTCGCCGGCGTCGAGGTGGCCGATGTGGTGGTCGCTTCCGGCCTCGCTGATTTGCGGAGCGCCGCCGAACTGCTCGCGCACGTAGTCGAAGCACTCGCACCACTTCCGAATCGTTTCCATTTTCGTGTGAAACTTGCCCGTATGATCGTAGAAGTCCATCGGAGCGATGGCCGTAAAGACGTCAATAAAATAGGCATCGGGCCTCACGTCGCCCGCCAGCAGTGCGATGTTCTTCTTCATCCACGGTTGAAAGGCGTCGGGCCGCCAGCGATAGCTTTGCGCGTTGCGTCCTTTGTTGAACCATGCGCGCTGCGGCGTACCGTCTTCGTTGAAGATAATGTGCTGGTAAGAATAGCCCTCGGCGTCGGGATAGAAATCTATGTAGTTGTCGTGGGGGGAGAACAGGACGCCGTGCCTGCGGCACGTCTCGGCCAGCCGCACAAATGCTGCGTGATCACCGCGCGCCGGATAAATCTCCGGCAAGCGATAATCGTAGCCCCACCGCTGCCAGTTGTGCCACACATAGACACAGTCGGTGACGCCGTATCTGGCCAGTTGCTCGACCGTCGCGATGCCGTGCTTATAGTCGGCGCCCCAGTAGTCCAGAGACATCCGGCCCTGGAGTTTGTTCAAGCTGGGAGCCGGTTTGAAGTTCGCAATCCCCTCACGATACACTTTCGCCGCCGCGAATGCACCCTTTTCGGACGGGATCAGCGAGACCGTGGCGTCGTGAGGAACCTGTATCGAGCAGAGCGATCGCGCGGGATCGCATACGAGGCGGTCGGGGAAAATGTCGCTCGCCTGAACGATGCTCAGCCCATTGTCATAATCTACTCCCACATGACGCGTGGAAAGATGAAAGCCGTCGCTGGAAAGCGTGAACCGTCCGGGTTTTTCGAGCACGTTGCCGAAACCGGCATAGACGCGCGCGATTTGTGCTTCGACGACCGGCCCGAGGCCAATCAGCGTGAATCGAGGATGACCTCGTTCGTTGCGCTCGACCCCTGGCATAGAAAACCTGCAACGGAGCGCGCCGGCTTCCGCCCACACTTCGGCGCGAACCTTAGTCGGCTTTTCGCCGCACAGCAGCGCAGCTTCGACAGTACTGCGGCCTGCGTCAAACGTGCTCTGCCATGCCGTGCCCTCCGCAAGCGGGATTGCGGCGATGTCGGTACCGTCTATTTGAATTTGATATCCGGCGAAAACAAGAGTATGCTTTTCACGTGCAATGGCAACGGCTGCATCGCCCAATCCCTGCCGGCCCGGCAGGAATGCCGCTCCAAACGTGCCTGACTCGCTCTTGATTTGCCAGCCCCACTGCAATTTTCTGCCCTGGAGCGCTTCTCGCGCGATCTGAGCGGCTTTCTTTTGCAAAGCGGCTCGGGATTCTGCCGACGAAGCCGGCGGAAGTTTCCCCGCGACAATCGCCGGGTTGCCCCAATGGCCGGAATCGCAAACCGTGTTGTGGGCCGGACCGGGTCCCGCCCACAGTCGGAGCATGATTGTCTTTCCGGCATAATGCGACAAATCCAGCGAGGCCGGTTCCCACGTTTTGGATTTCGTGAAGCGGGTAAAAAGGACTTTCGGATCATCGGCCGCCCCGCTGGCGCTTTTGCCCTGTTGAATGGCCGGCGGATCGCCGTTGCTTTTCTTTTCCTCGGCGAACACCTTGAATTCGACGCCATCGCTGGGCGGCTCGCCGGCGGCGTTGTCGCGAATGGCCGTGGAAAATGTCAGTGTGATGGGTTTCACGGCGGGCAGTATGATTTCATAGTCGGCCCAGATGTTTCCCCAGCCTTTGCGGTAGGGAGGATGAATCGAGAGTGCCTCTTGTCGCCCGCCGCGGTCTATCGTGGAAAGGTTGAAAGATGCACCCGACTCGGCATCCGAGCCGCGCCAGTCGGCGCCCAACATGCGCAGCTGGGCTTGGTCGCCGATTTGGAGCGCGACGGATCGGGGATGAAGTTTGGCGAGCGGCGTCAATCCAGGCTTGATTTCGGTCGGACCGGTGGGACTTGTCGGACCCGTCGGACGCGCCGCTGCCACCTCGACAATTTTGATTGCATGGGCGGCGCGTTTCTCTTGCGTCGCCGGATCGGTGAAAGCCGCCCGGGCATGGATGGGATAGAGGGCGTTGTAGCTTTTCGCGCCCGGAATCACAAAGTTTCTGAATGTCCCCGTTTTACCCGCCGGAACTCGCATCCCCGACAGAACAGCCGCCTTCGCCTTGGAGTCTCCGATTTCCCAATCGTCAATGACCCACACTTCGACATCAAT
>JADFCW010000146.1 GCA_017161705.1 Candidatus Sumerlaeota bacterium
CCCTCGAGTCGAAATTGATGGAAAATCATCCCCTGCACCCTGCGCGTAGTGTAAACCTAAGTTTGGCGTTCGCAGCCCAAACTTCAGTTTGCTGTCCTTTCCCAGTTTGGGAGGACACTGTTTTGGGTTTTTCCGTCGAACGAACCAGCCAAAATGCATGCATCTTTACGGAGCACCCGATGTTTGGTTATGACTACGGGCCACGTTCGGTGCGAAGAAAGTTGTCGGGTAAAAGCGGCAGCATGGCTGCCGCAGTCCAAAGCGACGCTTTGGAGTATCAGGGCAACACTTTTGGAGTGCGGCAGCCATGCTGCCGCTTTTCCGTATGGAGCAACCTGTGTTTGGTTGCGACCCCAGGCTGCTTTGGAACTATGTGCGCACGTTTGGCTATCGGCGCAGCTAGCGCGCTTTGTCGAGCGCGTCTTTCAATTCGACCAGCCAGATATTGCGATAGCGTACAGGGTGGCCATGGTCCTGGAGTTTGATCGGGCCTTTGGCTACAGGCGGCTTCTTTCGGTTTTCGGTGTCGCGCTTGAGTTCGACGTCTTTCTGGATTTCGATGCCGTTGTGGACTACGGTGATGCGCGGGTATTGCGCGACCGAGCCGTCGGCGTTGAAACGCGGCGCGCGGAATGTGATATCATAGGTCTGCCAGCGCAATGGCGGAAAACTGGCGATCATCCTGGGAGCAGAGATACTGTAGAGGCCGCCGCACTCGTTGTCTTTGGACGGCAATCCAAATGAATCGAGCACCTGGACTTCGTACAGGTTTTGCAGATACACGCCGCTGTTGCCGCGCCCCTGGCCGCGTCCGAGCGGTTCATAGGGCGTCATGAATTCGACGTGAAGTTGGCAATCCCCAAAGAGCCTCAGGGTGCGGTTTTCGCCCTTGAAAACTTCCACACTGCCGTCCGGTAAAATCTTCCAGTTCTTGTTCGTCCATTCATCAAGGTTGGTGGGTTTGCCCGGTTCATAGGGAAGCAGGACCACAGCGCCTCGAGGTGGTTTTGCCCCCTCGGTCGGCGATTTTGGTTCGAGCCGATAGAGCGAGAAACCTCCCGCGGCGTCGTGTTCGCTGCGGACGTTGAGAACGCCGCCGCTCAGCGTGCCGGTCCACTTGAGGTCTTTGGAAGCGAGCCGCAGGGTGCTTCCGCGAATCAGCGAAAGGAGACGGCTCGGAATCGAGCCGCGCAACTCGACCGACAAAGGCTTCGTATCGCCGTCGGGGACGACCTCCAGCACGACGCGATAGTTGCGATTTCCCTCGGCGACCACTTTGGCCGCGGCTAGAGACGATCCGCCTTTGGCTGGCGTGAAAACGCCCTGATACATGCCCATGACGATGTCTTCGCCGGCGGTCAGGCGCGCCTGAAACGGGCAGGCAGGCAGGCCGTCTGTATTCCACAGATTGACCACGGGGCAGTCGGCCCACCCGTAGCGAACGGCGACGGGTTTGGCGACACCGGCAGCGGATACGACAACGGTTTTGCCTTTGATTTCGGCGTCGGCCCAGACCCACTTGCCGTCTTCGCCGGCGACGGCAAACCCTGTGAGCGGGCCGCCGCGCGATTCCAGCCCCTTGCCGACGTGATCGAACGAGAGAATGAGCCGGTTGCCGCTGGCCCGCAACGACCTGAATACCGGGCCGGAGTATTCAATTTTTTCCCCATAGGCAATGCTGCGGGCAGCCAGTGCCAGCCGCGCGCCGACCGGCTCTTTCTTCTTCGGGTGAATGTCGTTAGGATCGCCCACATCGGTGATGACCGCCAGACCGACGTTGGGCAGAACCCGGGTGGCGAGGAACTGTGCTTCGCGGAGTTCGGCCCAATTGCTTTCGGACGGCTGATCCTTGACGGCCATAAAGGGAGCGAGTTGGACGGCCAGAAATGGAAAGTCGCCGCAATTCCAGTCGCGCCGCCAATTCTGAATCATCGCGGGAAACAGCACCCGATATTCCTGAGCCCGGCCGGCATTTGCCTCGCCCTGATACCAGATTGCGCCTTTGATGGAGTAAGGGAGAAGCGGAGCGATCATGCCGTTATAAAGTTCGCAGGGTTTCCATGGCGCACGGGGCGGCTGAGCGGCGGGCTTGCCGTCCTTTTTCAGTTTGGTCTTTGCGGCGTCGTAAGCGGCCTTTGCTTTTTCGTAGTTCGCCAGAGCGACGGTATAGTTGTCGAGAATTGGTTTCAGCAACGGGTTGGACGCCAGGACAGATTCCTTGCACCATACTTCGGCGGGCGAGCCGCCCCAGGATGTGTGGATCAGGCCGACCGGAACGCCGAGCGCTTTTTGCAGATCGCGTCCGAAGAAGTAGGCGACGGCGCTGAAATCGCGAACCGACTCGGGTGTGCAGACTTTCCACGTGGCGCTGGTGTCGTCGAGCGGAGTGTCGGATTTGACGCGCGGGACATAGAACAAACGCAGGTTGGGATTTCCGGCCGCGGCGATGTGCTGCTCGGCATTTTCAACCTGCGACAGAGGCCACTGCATGTTGGATTGGCCGCTGCAGACCCACACTTCGCCGACATAGACGTCTTTGATCACCAGGGGTTTGGGAGTGTTTTTGCCATAGACCGTCAATTCATAGGGCCCGCCGGCCTTGACGGGCTGGAGCGTGATCATCCATTTGCCGCGGCTGGCGATGGCGGTGTCGGTCTGATCGAGAAACGTCACGGCCACCTGTTCGCCTTCGTCGGCCCAGCCCCAGATGCGAATGGGCGCCCCTTGCTGCAAGACCATGCCGTTGGAGAGAAGATGAGGCAACCGCACCTCGGCGCGCGTGGAAACCGCAGCCAGCGCGATCAAAGAGAGTCCCAGCCAGAAACCCTGTTTCCGAAGCATGTTTATTCCTCCTCGAAATCTGGAATGCGGCGAAGCGAATCCGCCGAATGGAAATAGAAGCCTGCTTTGCGGAAAATCAAGCGCTATTCTTGTACTGCTCCCGCACGCCGCCCGAGCGATCCGCCAAAATGACCGCGCCGTAGAGCCGGTCGCCGTCTTTTTCGTCGAGGCCCGCGCAGAGCATCATATCGAAGCGGCGCGCCAATTGTTGGAACCGCTCGGCGTCTTTTCCGGGGATGGGATGAGCGAGGCGATGGGCTTCGGGGTTTTCCCAGCCCAGCACCGAACCTTCGGGGATGCGGGCGATTTGCGCGCCGCCCTGTTTGGCCTCGGCCAGCGCCTTCTCAATGCGGGCAAAGTTGCCCGCGCGGTCGCTGTCCACGGTCAGCACCTGGCACATGGCGATGCGGACCTTGGCCGGGGCAGACATCGCGGCCGCCTGCTTCGCGGCAAAGCAGAGCAGGGAAATGAGAGCGCAGAGTCTTGCGGCGGCGCTCATTTTCTTTCTTCTCTCGGGCCGCCTTCCAGGAATCGCTTTGCTGTACGTTTGATGCGGCGGAGCAAATGCCGAACCGGCGAGGCGGACGGTGATGGAATAGCCGTGGCTGGCTGCAGGCATCCCTGCGCCGCGCGCAGTGCCTCCCAGTCCTGCTCGGCCTTTTTCTTCCTGCGGTAGATATCCCACAGGGCGATAGCGATTTCTTCGAGCCGTTCGGGATGCTCGCGCAGATAGCGGTCTTCGCTCCACGCGCGAATGGTTTTTCGATCCAGATCGGCGATGCCGTTCAGAAAGAACAGCATTTTGTAGAAGAGATGCATTTTCTCGTCGTAAGGGAAATCGGGCGGCGGCAGCTCGGACAGCTTACACTCTTTGTAAATCACCAGTCCGATACACGCGACATTGAACGGCGGCTCAAGTTGCAGGAGCAGATCGAGCGTTTCGCGCAAGTGTTCCTCGCGCTCGTAGGGATTGTCCACCAGCAGGTCAATCTGGATGTCGGGGATTTTGTATTTTTGCAGCCAGCGCGACAGTTGGACGGTTTTTTCGGGATTGTGATGCCGGCGGTAAAGTGTGCGCGCCGTATACTCGCTGCCCGATTGCAGACCGATTCCCGTGCGCGTCAGACCGGCCTCGGCCAGAAGGCGCAGCGACTCCTCGTCGGTGGTGAGCGGATGGACGTAGCCGGTGAACGTGACGCCGAGCGGCCGGAATCGCTCTTTGAACTTGGCGGCAAACTCGCGCACCCATTCCTTCTGCATCCCCAGAATTTCGTCGTGAAAAATGATGTGGCGCAACCCTAACCGCCCCACGCGGTCTTCCACTTCGGCCAGGACGTTTTCGACCGAGCGCCGCCGGAATCTCGGCTGTCCCGGATACAACCCGTGCAGCACGCTATACACGCAGAACGTGCAGGCATAGGGACAGCCGCGCTCGGTCAGGACAACCAGATTTGTCCCGCGCGACAGGTGCTCGGCGTCCAGAAGCCATCGGTCATCGAGGGCGTCATTGTCCAGCAGCCAGTCGCGCTTGCCATAGAACGGCATCGGCAGCGAATCGAGGTCGGTCATCAGCGGCGGCCGGGGACTCTCGATGATCGTGTCGCCGCGGCGAAACCACAGGCCCTCGATCCGCAGATCGTCGCCCCGCCGCCAGGCATCCCACTGGCGGGCCAGAGCGGCCAGCGGCCTCTCGCCCTCGCCGACGCAAACAATGTCGGCATACGGGATGCATTCTTCGGGTTTGAGCGTGGGATGAATGCCGCCCCAGAGGATCGTTGCGCTGGGGACTTCGCGCCGAAGCCAGAGCGTCATGTCGCGCGCCAGATCGAAGTTCACCGTATAGAGCGAAAGGCCGATGACATCGAATTGGCGCGAGCGGAGGAACTCGGCCAGGAGCGACTTCTCCGTCTCGGTAATCGGCATCGGATAGGGTGCGTAGGCATACCAGCCGGGGAAAGTGAAGCGGACTTTTTTCAGGGGATCGGCCTCGACGCGGCGGATTGTCTCCAGGTCGTCGCGCCGCACCCACGGATCGGTGTAGAATTGTTTGACGGCGATGAAATGGGTTTCGACGCCGGCGGCATCGAGCGCGGCGGCGGCATAGCGGGCGCCGATGTTGCCCGGATTATAAAAGGCCAGTATGGCGGCGCGTTGCATCATGGAAAAGGTGCTTTCAGATCCTCCGCAGGCGAAACCGCACCGGCTCGAATGTCGTGGCACGGCGGAGTTCGCGGCAGCGTGCGGCGACTTCGCCCGCTCTCAGTCGCAGAAGCCGCTCGACGCTGAAGCCCTCGACGCAGAACGATGCCATGACCGAACCGATGACCAGCGCTTGCCGCACAGTCTGCTCGTCGGTGCGGCCGCGCGCGGCCAGATAGCCCAGAAACCCGCCCGCGAACGTATCGCCCGCGCCGGTCGGGTCCACCGGCTCGGGCACATAGCACGCCGGAATCGAGAAAAATCCCTTCGGCCCATACATCGAGCACCCGTGGTCGCCGCGCTTGACGATGATCCGCCGCGGCCCCTGCGCCATCAGCCATTCGGCGGCGGCGGGAACGCTGACCTTGCCCGACAGCTGCCGCGCCTCGCTGTCGTTGACGCACAGGACGTCAATGCGTCCGAGCAATCGGCGCAACGGCTCGTTGGCCGTTTCGATCCACAGATTCATCGTGTCGCAAAGAGTCAGGCGGGGCCGCTTGACCTGATCGAGCACGTTGAGTTGCAAGTCGGGATGAATGTTGCCGAGAAGCAGAAACGGCGCGCGCTGATAGGATGCCGGAATCTTCGGCTGGAAATCCGCGAAAACATTCAGCTGCGTTTCGAGCGTGGCGCGGTCGTTGAGATTCGGCTCGTAGCGGCCGTGCCAAAAGAAGGTTTTGCCCCCGCGGACGACCTCGAGCCCTTCGAGGTCCACGCCGCGCGTGCGAAGCAGAGCGATGGGCTTTTTGCCGAAGTCGCCGCCGACCACGCCGACCACCCCGACGCGCGCGAAGTAAGAAGCGGCCAGCGAGGCATACGTCGCCGCGCCGCCCAGCACCCGCTCGGCCACGCCCGCAGGCGCTTCGATGGTGTCAAACGCCACCGATCCGACAATCACAACATCCGGCATGGAATCGTTCTCCCCAGGGAAGTAGGGCAGGTCGCCGACCTGCCGAAAGACAGGGATGAGTTAGAAATCGCGCGGCGTAAGTTGCAAGCTTGGAATTGCGGAAGGTTTTCCGCTCCTCCGCGGCCAAATCCAGAGACGATCCGCGCAACCCTGTTAAATTGCGCCCTCTCCGCCCCTTGGGATCCGGCCATGCTTTTCTGTTGACGCTCGACAGAGCCATCGCAAAAAACGGATTGGTCGGTAAAACGGAAGCAGCCTCTGCGGGAACCACCCCCCGCCAAAGATGCGGGGCGAGCCCAGGCATGACCGCCAAAGAAACCCCGGGTGATTTCCGACAGAGACGTAAAAATGCCGGCAAGCGCCCAGCACAAATCCCAAAGCGGGCGGCACGAGGCAGAACCTTCCGGCCAACGGACGGGAGTTCGCGCCCCACGCACCGAAGGCCTCGGTGGACATCCTGGAGCTGTTGCTGCATGGACCGAAATCCCCAGTGAATGGGCTGAAATTTCCAGTGAACTCCCTGGCGCTTCCAGTGAACTCCCTGACGCTTCCGGTGAACTCCCTCCGGCCCTGTGCCTGCCCATTACCCACAAGTCGCTCCGCCGGGGAGGCCGGAGGCTTTGGACTGCGGCAGCCATGCTGCCGCTTTGGACTGCGCGCAGCCATGCTGCCGCTTTGGACTGCGCGCAGCCATGCTGCCGCTTTGGACTGCGGCAGCCATGCTGCCGCTTTGCTTTATTTAATTTCCGACCCGACGAACGGAACGATTTCGTACGGCTACATCATCCGGGACAGTAAAGAAGCCTATTGACGCGCTGTAGCGACCGGCTTGTCCGCCAGAATCCCGCAAGGGTTTTCCGCCAAAGGGAAAGGGAGCTTTATGCCTTCGAGTCAAACCGCATCTTGACGCCCGAAGCGAACTTTTCCGCATCCAGCTTCAAGCCGAATCCCGGCGCGTCGGGCACGCGGCACGCGCCGTCCTTCACCTTGTGGCCGTCCGCGATCAACACAGGGGTGGAAAGCGGGTCTTGCTCGGCGCGGTAGAAATTGGGGATCGCGCGGCCGACATGCAGTTGCATGGAAAAGCCGATGAGCGAACCCCAGTTGTGCGGGGCCACGAGCAAGCCTTGGGCCCGCGGATTTTCCCTTGACCCCTTCAGGGGTTCCGGCCAACGTTCCTTTCGCAGTTCTGGCTCTGCGTCCAGGGAAGACGCGATTTGTATGCGACATAAAGGAGATTCTGTGAGAATCGCCCTCGATGCCATGGGAAGCGACCGCGGTCCCGACATCATGGTCGAAGGTGCATTGGCGGCGCTGGACCGCACGGAGCACGACATCCTTTTGGTGGGCGACCGCCATATCCTCGAGCCGATGCTTGCGCGCCGCAATGTGCGGAATCGCCGTATCCGGGTAGTCCACGCCACGCAAGTGGTAGGGATGCACGAGCGCGCCAAGGAGTCCTTGAAAAAAACCGACTCTTCGATTGCCGTGGCCATGCAGTTGGTCAAGGCGGGCGAGGCCGATTGTGTGGTTTCGGCGGGCCATACCGGGGCCACGGTGGCGGCGGCGATCATGACATGGCGGGCGTTGCCGGGCATCCGCCGGCCGGCGATCGCCTGGACCATCCCGGCGCGCGAGGTCCCGAGCGTCCTGCTCGACGTCGGTGCCACGGTCAACTGCAAGCCCATTCACCTCTATCAGTTCGCGGTCATGGGGGCGGCTTTCGCCGAGCATGTGATGAAGACCGAGCGCCCCTGCGTTGGGTTGCTGAATATCGGCGAAGAGGCCACCAAAGGCAACGAGGTGACGCTGGAGACGGCGCAGATGCTCCGCCGCTCGCGATTGAATTTCGGAGGCAATGCCGAAGGGCGCGATCTGGTCGGCGGCCAGTTCAACGTGATGGTTTGCGACGGGTTCGTCGGGAACATCATCCTGAAGTTTGCCGAAGCCCTGGCCGAGTGGATCATGGTGGCAATCAAAGGCGAGGTATCCAAAAACGTTCTCGCCACCCTGGGCGCACTGGCCATGAAACCCGTTCTGCGGAACTTCAAACGGCGGATTGACTACGCGGAATATGGCGGTGCGCCGCTCCTGGGATTGAACGGCGTGTGCATTATCTGCCACGGAAAGTCCAACGCCAAGGCAATCACCAATGCCATCCGCGTGGCGGGCGAGAGCGCGCGCCTGGAAGTCAACAAGCACATTCTGGAAAAGCTCCACGAAGGGAAATAATAGGGGCAGCCAGCGACGGGCAGCCGGTTCCCGACGGCGCCGGGTGCGCCCCTGGCCGTTTCCATTGTCCATAAGGCCCATTGTCCAATTCCCCCTTCCAGAGAGGAAGCCGTATGGAAAGCCGCCAACGCCGTATTGCATTTTTATTCCCGGGCCAGGGCTCTCAGTCTGTCGGTATGGGACGCGACTGGTATGAACAGACGGAAATCGGCCGCGCTTTGTTCGACCGCGCCGATGCTATTCTGGGTTTTCCGCTCAGCCGCATCTGTTTCGACGGCCCCGAAGATGAATTGAAGAAAACGCACCACGCGCAGCCGGGGCTTTTCACCTGCAGTGTGATTGTTTTTGAGTTTCTAAAAAGCCGCGGCCTGGTTCCTGCCGTTGTTGCGGGGCATAGTCTGGGCGAGTATTCGGCACTTTATGCGGCAGGGGTTCTGGATTTGGACACCGGGCTTTCGCTGGTTCGAGCACGCGGTGCGGCCATGAGCGAGGCGGCCGAGGCCCGACCCGGCGCCATGGCGGCCGTGCTGGGACTGGATGCTGTGGCGATCGAAGCGATTTGTCGCGAAGCGGCAGGGGCGGGCATTGTGCAGGCGGCCAATTTCAATGCCCCCAACCAAACGGTGATCTCCGGCGAGCGGTCGGCCGTCGAGCGGGCGGGCGAACTGGCCAAAGCGGCGGGAGCCCGCCGCGTTATTCCACTGCCGGTGCATGGGGCGTTCCATTCGCCGCTGATGGAATCGGCCGTGGCGAAAATGGAGGTCGCGCTGGCGTGTGCGAGATTATCCGAGCCGCGAATGCTCTTTCTGGCCAACGTAACGGGAGATTTTTTGAATGACGCGGCGTCCATCCGTCGGTCGCTGGCCCAACAAATCACGCACTGCGTGCGGTGGACGGACATCCTGTCGAAGATCGCGGCGATGAATCCGGATGGTGTGGTCGAGGTCGGGCCGGGCAAAGTGCTTTCGGGCTTATGGCGCCAAAGCGGTTCGCCGGTCGGCTGCATGGCGTGCGGCACGGTGGCGGAGGCCGAGAATGTGATCAACCGCCTTTGATAAGACGGCGCCAGTCCGTCTGAAAAAAAACGACCAAGGGAGAAAACTCTATGCTGGTGGAAGGAAAAATCGCGCTGGTCACGGGGGCCGGCCGCGGCATCGGCCGCGCCATCGCGCTTGCGCTGGCTCGGCACGGTGCCGACGTGGTCATCAACGACGTGCTGGCCGAGACGGCCGAAGCCGCCGCCGAAGAAGTTCGCCCGTTGGGCCGCCGCGCTCTGGCCGCCCCGGGCAATATCACCGACCCCAAGCAATGCAAAGAGATGATCGAACGGGCCGTGACAGAATTTTCGCGTCTCGACATTCTGGTCAACAACGCCGGAATTACGCGCGACCAGCTGATCGTCGGTATGAAAGATGAGGACTGGGACCTGGTGTTGAACGTCAATCTCAAAGGGGCGTTCAACTGCATTCGCGCAGCGCTTCGGCCCATGAGCCGCCAGCGATTTGGCCGCATCATCAACATTGCCTCCGTGGTCGGCATCATGGGCAATGTCGGCCAGGCCAACTACGCGGCCAGCAAGGGCGGTCTGATCGCCCTGACCAAGACCGTTGCCCGCGAAATGGCTTCGCGCAACATCACCTGCAACGCCGTCGCGCCGGGTTTTATCCAGACCGATATGACCGCCTCGCTCAAACCCGAAATCAAAGAGGCCGTAATCAAACAAGTTCCACTGGGCCGCATGGGGCTGGCTGAGGAAGTCGCCGGCTGTGTCCTTTTTCTGGCCTCCGATCTGGCCGCCTATGTCACCGGCCATGTGCTAGTAGTGGACGGCGGTATGGCCATGTGATCCGGCCCACAGGGCCGGCGAGCCAGATGCGGCGGAATTGGTCTCTCACTTTTTACTTGCAAGGGTTGGGCGATTTACATACGTAACCACTGTTTTTTTGCATCACACCAGTTTCTAGAAACAGGCAAACAGGAGGTAGTCAAAGGCATGATGACCGACGAAAAGATCCGCGAGGTCGAGAATCGAGTCCGCGAGATCATGGCCCAGTCTTTGGGACGCACCATCGAGGATCTGACGCCTGAGGCGACATTCGATAAGGACTTGGGCGCGGATTCGCTTATGCTCCTGGAACTCATGCGCGATCTCGAAGAGGAATTCGGCATCGAAATCCCCGACGAAGACCAGGAAAAAGTCATGAACGTCGGGCAGGCCGTGGCCTATGTGGTCGAAAAAGTCAAAGCCAAGGAAAGCTAAGCAAGGAAGGCCCTCTCTCCGCGCTTTCGGATGAGTTTATGGCATCATTGCATGCTCCGGTAATGGCAACCAGGCCCCGGACGCAGTCGCGAACCTTGCGTTCGGGGCCTCTGTATAAACATCAGGCGCATTCGTGGAATGTCCATACCGCGTTTCGCCCCCACGAGACGCGCATTTTTTAGGAGATTTCAAGCATGATGAATAACCGACGCGTTGTGATAACCGGCGTGGGCGCTGTTACTCCCTGCGGCATCGGCGCGCCCGCCATGTGGGACAGCCTCGTTCACGGCAAAAGCGGCATTGGCCCCATTACCCGATTCGATGCCAGCACATACCGTACGCAGATTGCCGCCGAAGTGAAAGACTTCCCGGACAGTCTGTGGTCGGACATTCAAATCCTCCGTCACATGGACCGCTTCATCCGGTATGCGGTAGTCGCCGCCCGCGAAGCCTTTGCCCAGAGCGGTCTCGACATGAACCGCGAGGACCCCAACCAGATCGGCGTTCTGGTCGGATCGGGCATCGGAGGCGTGGGCGTGGTGGAGGAAGAAGCGGAGGTCATGCGGGTGCGCGGCCACCGCAAAGTTACCCCCTATCTCATTCCCAAGATGATTCCCAACATGGCTCCCGGCTTGATTTCCATCATTCTCAAGTTGAAGGGGCCCAACTCCGCCATTTCCACAGCGTGCGCAACGGGCACGCACGCCATCGGCGACGCGTTCAAGATCATCCAGCGAGGCGACGCCATTGCCATGGTGGCCGGGGGAGCCGAATCGTGCATTACGCCTTTGTCCATTGCAGGGTTTTCCAACATGGGCGCCCTTTCCAAAGCTAACGCCGTCCCGGCCGCCGCCAGCCGGCCGTTCGACAAGAAACGCGACGGCTTTGTCATGGGCGAAGGGGCCGGCATTTTGGTTTTGGAAGAACTCGAGCACGCCAAAGCCCGCGGCGCCGACATCCTCTGCGAGATTATCGGCTACGGCATGTCGGGCGATGCCCATCATATCACGGCTCCCTCGCCCGGGGGCGAGGGGGGGGCCCGCGCCATGGCGGCTGCCCTCAAGGACGCCGGGATTTCTCCCGCCGATGTGGACTATGTCAACGCGCACGGAACATCCACACCGTACAACGACCGGCTGGAAACCGAGGCGATCAAGACAGTGTTTGGCGACCATGCCTACAAGCTGGCGGTGAGTTCCAACAAGTCGGTCTTCGGCCATTTGATCGGTGCGGCGGGCGCGGTCGAGGCGATTGCCACGGTATTGACCTTGCACGAGGGAATCATTCCGCCGACGATCAACTACGAGGAGCCCGATCCGGATTGCGATCTGGATTATGTGCCGAATCAGGCACGGCAGGCAGCGGTCAAGGTCGCTATCAGCAACTCGCTGGGGTTCGGCGGGCACAACTGCACGATTGTGCTGAAGAAGTTCGATTGAATTGTGCAAATGGGGGAGAGGCTGTAACGACGCAGCAGGGGATAGAACCTGCGGTCTCGCAGTGTCCGTCGTCTGTGTGAAACGTGGCTTGGCCGTCGCGGCCGGAAATCCGAGGCGGGACGCCCAAGCTGCGGGCGGGTGGTTTTTGCATAGCCCGGCAGAGAGCGCTGCGGGTCTGGCAAAGAGGATGGGCAAGGCTTTCTTGCCGCCATAATGCCAGGATTGCTTCGCATGGGCAGAGCGGGCTGTTCAGGAGCAGGCAGAGGCGGGTTTTTCCAGTCCACTCCTGCGCAGGAGCCAATACGTTCGCCGCAGGATTTCTACTATCTTTCCGGCGCGGCCCCAACAGCATTTCTCCTCTCCATTCCAGGAAAAAACCATGGATGCGGAGCGCATCGAAACGCTGAGGCGTTTTCTGGAGCAGTTTGATCTGCATGCCGACGGGGACGCCCTCGTCCTCATTGATATTGCCTTGACTCACCGGTCGTTTGCATTTGAAAGACAACTGTCGTACGATAACGAGCGGCTGGAATTTTTGGGGGATGCTGTGATCGGGCTGCTGGCCGCCGAACACCTTTACCGCCGGTATGAAAACGCCCGCGAGGGCGAGCTGTCCAAACGCAAAGGCCGGGTGGTCAGCCGCACCGCCCTCGGCCGTCAGGCTCGCGCCATGGGCCTGGATGAAGTGGTGTGTGTGGGACGCGGGGAGGAGCGTACCGGCGGACGGCACCGTCCGGTGCTGGTGGGCTCGGCCCTCGAAGCCCTTGTCGGCGCAGTCTATGTCGCCATGGGCTGGGACGCGGCCAGTCGGTTTGTCCGCCGCCACATTATCGAGCCTTTGGATGCCATCGCCGGTGCGGAGGACCTTGCCGACCACAAGTCGCTCTTGCAGGAACTTGTGCAGAAACACTGCCAGACCGTGCCGGAGTACCGCCTGGTCCGTGAATCGGGACCCGATCATCAAAAGCGCTTCTTTGTGGAAGTGTTTGTGCAGGGAGAGAAATGGGGGGAAGGGACCGGTCCGCGGAAGAAAGCGGCAGAAAACGACGCTGCCCGCGCCGCTTTGGAATTCTTCAAGCGGAAGATAGAACCTGCTTCGCCCCAACAAGCCGCAGACTAGTGCCGGGTGCGAAGGGTTTACCTCACCAGGGTTTCAAATTCCGGCGACCCGTGATACGCGCCGACGAGTGTTCGGAGATTCTCTTCAGCAAGGGCCATTCTTCTTGTTCACCGGCGCCGCGCTTTTGCATTGGTTTGCCACTTCTCAGCTTGCCTGAAAGGGTCCCCGTGAAGCCCCTATCACGCTCTTGTAGGATTTGTGCGCTATTCGGTTCCGGATCTTCGCCACAATTTCCGAAAACCTGAAAGCAGGTCTTCGACATAGCTATAGGCGACAGGAATGAACACCAGTGTCAGAAGTGTGGACGAAACCAACCCGCCCATGACCGCTACGGCCAGCGGGCGGCGCAGCTGGGCGCCTTCGCCGATGCCCAATGTCAGGGGGAGAAGGGCCAGGATGGTGGCCAGCGTCGTCATCAAAATAGGCCGCAACCGACGGACGCCGGCCACGATCAAAGCCTCGCGCACGCTCAGTCCCTGCGCCCGCAACTGATTGACGCAGTCCAGAAGCACGATGGCATTGTTGACCACGATGCCGGCCAGCATCACGATCCCGATATAGGCCATGAGATTGAGCGATTCGCGAAACAGAACCAACGACACCACCACGCCAATGGAAGCCAACGGCAGCGAAAGCATGATGGTCAAAGGATGGAGCAGGGACTCCAGCGTCGAGGCGATGGTCATATAGACAAGAATGGCCGCCAGAATGAACGCCATGCCCAGCCGCTTGAACGACTCGATGCGCTGTTCTTCCTCGCCGGAGAATTGAACAGTACAGCCGGGGGTAGGCACATAGGCGAGGAGTTGTTTGACGGCCTCGACGGCGCCGCTGAGTTTGCCTGAACGAATGTCGGCCATGACGCGCGTGATGCGTTTTTGATTGCGCCGGATGATTTCGCGCGGCCCGCGGACAATCTCGAGCTTGCCCAAATCTCCCAACGTCAATTCCTGGCCGGTGCGCGAGCGCAAGCGCAGCGTTTCGAGATACGTGATTCCTTTGTGCTCGAGTTGCTGGCTGGCCACACGGATATCCATGTCTCCGCGTTCGCTCTTGTACATGCTGACCTGATCGCCGGTCAGGCGCGTCCGAATCGCGTCGGCCAGCGATTGCACGTCAAATCCCATGCTCGCCAGCAGAAGATGATTGGGTTTCAACACTACCTGGGGATTGCCCTGAATCAGATTGGTGCGAACGTTATAGAGCATGGGCAACGTTTCCAAAGCCTGGCGGACATTTTCCGTCACCAGATTCAACTGCAAAAGATTTTCGCTGCCGATCTCCAAAACAATGGGGGCCGCCGAGCTGCCCAGAACCTCCATGAGCGAACTTTGTTCCATAACATATTTGATTTTGGCGCCGGGAATCTGGCTCATAGCCGGTCCGATTGCGGCTACCATTTGCGCAGCGGTCAGGGGATATGTGGACTGCCGGTCCAGCACCACCGAAATTTCGGCGGTGTTGGGGCCTTCGACCTCCTCGCCGGAAACTTGCAGGGCCTCGGGGGCCACGCCGCTGCGCGAGTGTATGCTCTTGATGGACCGGCGATAGGGCTCGAGCAGGTCCTCGATATGCTT
>JADFCW010000147.1 GCA_017161705.1 Candidatus Sumerlaeota bacterium
CATACTACCCTTGGTGACGCGAGTCCTACTCCATCCTATTCAGGACAGCGTTATCCCTACGCGCACGCTCGATACAGGTCAACGACGATTTTCGGCAAAGTGCAATTTTTTCGCAAAGGAAACCGCGGCCGATCAATCTGACTTTATTGCCGTTGATCCAGCGGCTTCTTTCCTTCGCTTTCTCCTTCTTCGGACTTTTTCATCCAGCCAAATTGCGGAAAAGATTTTTCCAACTTTTGACCGCTTGGCTCCGACCTCTTGTCGAGCGGCGGCCGCAGGCCGCAATGCAAATGGTGCCGGGAGGGGGACTTGAACCCCCACGGCTGTGAACCACATGGCCCTCAACCATGCGCGTCTGCCAGTTCCGCCATCCCGGCACACAGGCCCTGCGGGGCGCGTCAAAACAGACTATGGCATAGGTGAGGCGGCAGGCCTAGTGCAAGGGAAATTTAATTGAAATTGCATATTTGCAGCAAAACGGCCATCTTGTACTTGCAACTTGAAACCTTTTCTCACACACTTCAAAAGTTTCTGCAGTCCTCTCGAGGAGGGGAGGCCATGCGGCGGTTTTCTGCAATCATCTGGAGCGGCCTGGCGGGGTGGTTTGTTTGGGCGTCAGCCTCGCAGGCCGAAATCCAAACCGTAACGTTTCAGGGCTGGACGGACTGCCTCGAGATCCGCAACGGCACGGCGCGCGTGATTGTGGCCCCCAGCGCCGGCGGCCGGATTCTCCACTATAGCCGCGACGGCGGCCCCAATTTCCTCTGGGAAGACCCCCGCGCCGAAGGCGACACGCTGGAGGCGCTCGACCGCTGGTTTCCCGTCGGCGGCTACAATCTCGATGTTGGCCCTGAGATCGCCAATCTGCCGATCCATCTGCCGCTTTGGCTCGGGCGCTATGCCGTCGAGCAACTGGGTCCTTTTTCGGTGCGGTTGACCAGCCCGCCCGACGAAGACCTTCCTGCGCAATTGGTCAAAGAGATCAAACTCGATCCGAGCGGCGCGGGTCTAAGTATAAGGCAGGCGATGAAGAACATCGGCGCGCAGGAGGCCTCCTGGTGCCTGTGGGACCGCACGCTGACGATTGCCGACTATGCGTTTTTGGAAATCAATCCGCGGAGCCGGTTCCCCGCCGGCTGGTCGCAGCGGCAGGGCAAACGCGGCGAATTCCGCTACGAGGGCCGGTCGCCGGCTTCTCCGCGCGTGCAACGCGTCGGCAATCTGCTGGTCGCGGTGCCGGGGAGAAAGACGGAAAAAGTCGGCGCCGACAGCATGGCCGGCTGGGTGGCCGGATTCCGCAACGGCTGGCTGTATGTCAAACGGTTTCCGGTCGTTGCCGACGGCTGCTACGGCGACGGCGGGAATACGGTGGCACTCTATGTGGATGCTCAGGAGCGGACGGAGCTCGAGCCGATGAGTCCGACAGTGAAGCTGGCGCCGGGTCAAATGGATTCCTTCGATGAGCGCTGGGACCTGCGGCGTGTGGAAGTGGACATCACCAAAGCGGACGATATTCTGCGATTGCTGCCGATTGTTCGCGAAATGGCCCGCGAGGCCAGTACGCCGTGAAGCGATGCGCGCGCGGCGGAAAGGATGTCCGGAATGGGACTGGGCGAGACGATCACCCTAATTTTTCGCGAGATGCTGCTGTTGCTGGCGGTGCTCAATCCGCTCGGCAATATCCCGCTGTTTGTCAAGTTCACGGCAAAGATGGACCCGGAGCGCCGGGCCCGAACGCTGAATACAGCCGTAGCGAGCGCCCTGGGGATGGTCTTGTTTTTCGCCCTGGTGGGCGACGTCTGTCTGCGGTATTTGTTCGGAGTCACTCTGGCGGAGTTCAAAATCGCCGGCGGTATTTTGCTGTTCCTTGTGGCCGCGCGCGGCGTCCTGAACCCCACAACCGAGGTGAGAGTCAGCCAGCAGGAAGAACGTTTTCTGGCGTATTTTCCGTTGGCGTTTCCGATTCTGGTGGGTCCGGGCACGCTGGCCATGACGATTATTCTGTCGCAGCGCGACGGGCCGGTGTTGATGATCCTGACGTCGCTGGCGGCGTTCGTGGTGGTATTCGCGATTGTGCGCGGTGCACCGGCGCTCGCGCGGGTGCTGGGGCCGCAAGACGGATTGATCATTGCACGGCTTCTGTATATCTTCCTGGCCGCCAAGGCCGTTTCGCTGGTGCTGACGGGTCTGCGGGATGAATTGAAATGGCCGGTGGCCATGTAGGCAACAGAAAGGAAGGTCTTGTTTCGGTGCTGCACAAACGGACAGGGCGTGCGATGCGGCGCGCGGTAGGGCTGGCTGTGTGCGCGGCGGCGTTGTTGGCTGCGGCGGGACCGGCCAAACGCGACGCGGCGAACGAACAGCTCTATACGGCCAACGGACTGTTCAACCGGGGGCTTCACGCGCTCGCCGCGGAAGAATACCGCGCGTTTCTGCAAAAATATCCCTCCCACCCGAAAGCCGATGAAGCCCGCTATGCGCTCGGCCTGTGCTACTATCAGTTGGACCGAATGAAAGAGGCGGCCGGACAGTTCGAAGCGCTGGCTGCCAAAGACAACTTCGCGCAGGCAGCCGAGGTCCATTGCCTGCTCGGGCAGTGTCGTTTGGCTCTGGGCGATCCGGCTGGGGCCGAGAAAGCATTTGCGTGGGTGGTGGAAAAGCGCGGCGACCATGAGCTGGCCGACGATGCCGCGGCGGGTCTGGCCGAAAGTTTCCTCGCACGCGAGCAATGGCAAAAAGCCGCCGAACAATACGAGACACTGCTGCGGCGCTGGCCGAAAAGTCCGCTGGCCGACCGGGCGCTTCTCCAGTCGTCGGTGGCGTGGACGCGCCTGAAGCAATACGACAAGGCGCAGGCGCGGCTCGAAGAGTTTCTGAAAAACAACCCCGATTCTCCTTACACCCAACAGGCTGAAGTTCTTCTGGGCGACTGCCTGCGCGAGGCGGGAAAACCTGCCGAGGCTGCCCGCCGCTATGACGCCGCCCGCCGCCGCAAGGGCGACTTCGGGGCCGAGGCGCTGCTGGGGCTTGTGCTGGCGCAGTTCGAGGCGGCGCAATACAACCAGGCGATCGAGGCGGCCGACCGACTCCTCCGGGAATTCCCGAGCAGTGCGCTGGGTCGTCCCGCCGATCTCTACCGCGCGCGCGCGCTTTTGGAACTTCGCCGCGCGGATGAGGCCGAAAAAATGCTGGCCCGCCTGACCGAAACCGCCGATGAATGGACGGATGACGCACAGTTCTGGCGCGCGCGCGCTTTGGCCGCACAGGGTAAATCCGCCGGGGCCGAGCAAGTGCTGGCCGACGCCCTGCGCCAACATCGCGACAGCCGATGGCGCGCGGATATGCTGCTGGAGCTTGCCGCGCTGCAAATGGAGCAAAAGCGGTTTATCGAGGCGGCTGGGACATTCGACAAGTTCGCGTCGGAGTTTGCGGGCCATCCGCGCGCCGACGAGGCGGCTTATTCCGCCTGCCTCTGTCTTCATCATGCCGGCCGCTACGAGGAAAGTTTCAAGCGGTGCGAGGCGCTGTTGCGCAAGGCCGGCGAAGGGCTGCACACGGAGGCGTTGCGGTTTCTCGCCGCCGAGAACCTTTTCCTTCTCAAGCAGTTCGATGAAGCCGGAAAGCACTATCGCGCCTTCCTCGAACGTTATCCGCACTCGGAGAGCGCTGAGCGGGCGCGATTCCGCCTCGGCGCTGTCGCCCATGGGAGCGGCCGGTTTGACGAGGCGGTGCGGCTGCTCCAGCCGTTGGCCGACAGCGCCACGACCGATCCGGTTCTGGCGCAGGCGCTTTATCTGACGGGCGATGCGTTGGTGCAGCAGAAAAAATGGAGCGAGGCGGCGGCGTATCTGGAGCGATATGTCGCCGACGCCGCCCACACCGCCCATCGCGACGATGCGCTTCTGAAATGGGGAATTGCCCTGCGCGAATGCGGAAAGGTTGCCGAGGCGATTGCCGCGTTCGACCGCGTGGTCAAGGAATGCGGCGCAAGTCTGCTTGTCCCCCGCGCGCTGTTCGAAGCCGGACAGACGCAATACGAGCGGAAAGTGTACGATGAGGCTCGCCGGCGGTTCGAGCATCTGCTGGCGCGGCCCGACGCCGGTCCTCTCGCCGCAGCCGCCGACTACAATCTGGCCTGTCTGGCCGCCGAGCAGCGCCGCTGGGAAGAGGCAGCACGACGGTTCGAGGAATTTGCAAACAGGTATCCGACCGACCCGCGCGCGGGCGAGGCGGCCTGCCACCGCGCCCTCGCGTTGATTCAATTGGAGCAATTTACCCAGGCCGACGAGTTGCTGCAACGGGTGCTGAAAACCAGCGCACCGCTCGAGCTGGCCGATACGGCGCTGCTTCAGCTCGGCGCGGCCGTGGCCAAAGCCGGACGCGACCGCTGGGCTGTCGAGCAATACGACCGGCTTCTGGAGCGCTCGCCGCGCTCGGCTCTGGCCGATCGCGCGCTCTATGAATCGGCGTGGGCGTTTCGCCGGTTGAAGGAGCCCGATGCGGCACGGGCGCGCTATGAGCGGTTGATGCGCGACTTTCCCCAAAGCCCGCTTGCCGTTGCGGCGGCCGTCGAACTGGCCGAGCTGGAATTCGACGCGAAACAATGGGATGCGGCGATCGCGCGGCTCGAGCCGGTGGTGGAAAAAACGCAGGACCCGTCGCTCAAGTCGCGCGCGCTCTACCGCCTTGGCTGGTGCTGGTTTGAAAAAAGCGAATGGGCGCAGGCCGCCGGTGCGTTCGAGCGGCTGGTTGCCGAGATGCCGGCGTCCAATCTGGCGCCGCAGGCGGCGTATCAGGCGGGCGAGGCGCGGTTCCGACTGAAGGAATACGACAAGGCCATTGCGCAGTATGAGCGGATCACGCGCGATCACCCGACCTTCGATCTTCATGCAGAAAGCCTGCTGCGCTTGTCGGAGTGTCAAGCGCTGGCCGAACGATTTGAAGCCTCGGAGAAGTCGGCGGCGGAGTTTCTGGCGAAGTATCCGGAGGACAGTCTGGCCCCGCGCGCACGATTCTATTTGGGTTGGGCGCGCGAAAACCTGAAACGCTATGACGAGGCGATTGCCGCCTATCGCGTGCTGCTCGATGCGGGCTATCAGGGCGAATGGGCGGCCCGCGCGCAGTTTCAGATCGGCGAGTGCCTGTTCGCCCAGGACCGGCTGGCCGATGCCGTCAAGGAGTTGATGAAAGTCGAGATTCTCTATTCGTTCCCGCAATGGAGCGCCCGCGCTTTGCTCGAAGCCGGACGCGCCCTCGAAAAAATGGGCCGCATCGAAGAAGCGCGCGCCCGCTATGAGGAAGTCACATCGAAGTATCCCGATACCGCCGAAGCGCGGCTGGCCGAAAAACGGCTCGCCGAAGTTTCCCAGCGCTGAACAGCGGCGAAAAGCAAACCGGAAGACAGGAAAGGAAAACATGAAAAGAGAAATGGAACAAAAAATCGTAGAGTCCGCGCCGGCTGTCATGTCCGCACCGTCCATGTCGTCCGTACGCTGGAAACTGTTTTTCATGGGGGCCGCACTGGCGGCCGTAATGGTTTTTTCGCTTCCGGCGCTGAGGGCCGCGCAGACGCCCGAACCGCCGACCAGTCCGCCGATCGCTGCGGGCGAGCGCCCGCCGGCCATTCCTTTTCAGCATCCAAAGACGCTGTGGGAGCTGATCGTGGCCGGCGGCCCGATTATGATTCCCATCGGCTTATGCTCGCTGGTGGCTTTGGCGATCGCGCTCGAGCGGCTGTTCAGTCTGCGGCGCAATCGAATCATCCCGCCCGGATTCATGAAGGGACTGGTCGTTGCCTTTGGGCCCGACGGAACCAACATCGCAGGCGCATTGGCGTATTGCGACCGCACGCCGTCGCCGTTGTCGAACATCATTCGCGCCGGCATTCTGAAGCTGGGCCGGCGGCTGGAAATCCTGGAAAAGGCGGTCCAGGACGCCGCCACGAGCGAAGTGGCGCGTTTGCGCCGCGGGCTGGAAACGCTTGCGATTGTCGGCACCATTTCTCCGCTGCTCGGACTGCTTGGCACCATCTATGGGATGATCGGGGCGTTTCGCAGCGCGGCGCAGCATGGGCTGGGGCGCGGCGAGCTTCTGGCTTCCGGCATCTATGTGGCCCTGATCACTACGGCTGCCGGTCTGACCGTGGCCATTCCGACGCTGCTGCTGTATTATTATTTTCTCAGCCGCATCGAAAGCCTTGCCGATGAATTCGAAGCCATCAGCAACGAGTTCCTCGACCAATGCCACGATGCGCCTGGAACCGCCGTGTATAGCGAACCGCCAAAAGCACGCAGTAAAACAGAGGGATGAGAGAGGAAGGATAAGGGAGTAAGAACATTTATCTATCCGATTGTCCATTCTGTGTATCTGGTCCATTTTGTTCTGGTTGTCCATTTTCGCTAGATGCCATAGAAGGATTGCTTTGCCATGCATATTCCCCGACACTTCATTCGCGAACGACCTTCGATCAACATCACGCCGCTGGTGGACCTGATGTTCAATCTGATCATCTTTTTTCTGGTCAGCGCGCAGTTCCATGAGGAGGAGCGCGACATTCAGGTCAACCTGCCCCAGACGCAGAT
Organism: Candidatus Sumerlaeota bacterium; assembly: GCA_017161705.1. Classification (GTDB taxonomy): domain Bacteria; phylum Sumerlaeota; class Sumerlaeia; order JADFCW01; family JADFCW01; genus JADFCW01. The sequence continues at coordinate 6,582 of JADFCW010000147.1, forward strand.
CGAGGAGACCCTGAGTTCGACCGCGCGCTCGTTGCTGATTCTCAACGTGCGGCGCGACGGCACCTATATCGTCGGCGGCAACGAGGTTTCGCCCGACGAATTGCGTGCCCTTCTCTCGCGCGCCGTCAAAGTCAATCCCGACCAAAAAGTTCTGGTGCGGGCGGACAAACAGGCTCTTCACGGCTATGTGGCTGCTGCCGTCGCTGTCTGCAAGGAATGCGGAATCCGTCAGGCCAATATCGGTTATGAATTGCCGCGATAAACATGTCCTTGAAGTCGCTGGAAGGCTGCCGGCGGCCGGGGCGGAAACAGCAGTCTGCGCCGCGTGGATTCGGCCGCGGGCTTCTGCGCGCTGTTTGGCTGCGGCACGGATACCGTGGATTCCGCTCGTTCTAACGGCTGCCCTTCTTGCTCCTGCAGGGCGGGCCCTCGGCGCTGAAGCACCGGTGCCCAGGCCGCAAGTGGTCAAGCTGGAAGACTACCGCTCGACGGTGGTGCTGCCGATTCTGCCGGAGCAGATACTGCCGCCGCGGCCCGCTCTCGAGACCATCGAACATCCCCCTGCACCGCCGCCGCCCGCCCTGACGCCGGCGGGGCCCGCGCCCGATCGCGCCGAACTGATTGCCCGGTTTCGACAGGTGCTGTGGGAACGGTTGCGCGGCCCGCTGTTTCTGTGGCTTCTGGGTATGGTCTTTCTTGTTCTTCTCGTTGCCTCGCTCCGGAGCCGCAAACCGACGCGCTGGCGGACGGTAACTGCCCGGTCGTTCCTTCTCTCCGCCATTATTCATGTCTTCTTTCTTGTTTCCTTCGAGTCGGTGGTTCTGACCCAGCGCGTTCTCCAAACGCTGCGCGATCCAGAGTTCGAAGTGCTGCTCGACAGCGAAAGTCTTATCGAGGAGAAAGTCAGCCTCGGCATCCGGGAGGAGACCACCGACTTGCCTTTGGCCGACGCCACAGCGGCGCAAGCCGTCGCGCCTCAGCCAGCGGACATCGAGTTGCCGCGCGCCGCCCCCGTCCAGGAGGAAAAGGAAATCGCTCCCGGGCACGTGGAGACCGAGGCGTTCGTTCTTCCGCCCGACCTGGCGCCGCCAAGACCCGCCGAGCGCCACGACCTGCCGACGCCCCTGGCCGCTCGACCCGCCGCGGATTTCCGGATCGCGCTCCCGCCCATTCAACTCGAAGCGGTTCGATCGCCCGTCAAGCCGCCGCCAGAGACCGAATCCTCGCCGACGCTTTCGCCGCAGCCGCAGAAGATCGAACGGCCGTTGGCCGCGCTGCCGCCGGTTCCCGCGCCCAGTGCGGGCGGTCCGGCGCAGGCTCCGCCGCTGGGGCCGGGTGCGCCGTTGACGGAAAGTCTTGTCGCATTGCCGGCGCCGCCGGGCGTTCCGGAAGGCCGACCCATCGAGCCGGCGGTGCCGCCGCGGGTTCTGCGGCCTCATCCCGCGCCGCGCATCGTTCCGCCGCCGTTCGTTCTCGAAGAGCAGCCGGTCAGCGAAGAGACCTATCTGCTGCGCGAGCCGGCCCGCCGCGAAAAAGTCCTCGAACGTCTTGGCGGCACCACCGAAACCGAAAAGGCGGTCCAGGACGCCCTGGCGTGGCTTGCCGCCCATCAGAGCGAGGACGGCCGCTGGGACATCGAGGGATTCGACGCCCGCTGCAAGCAGTGCGGCGGCGAGGGCGGCTATGGCAAGCAGGACGTTGCCGCAACGGGTCTGGCGCTGCTGGCCTTCCTCGGCGCCAACCATACGCACAAATCCCCCGGACCGTATCGCCAGAATGTGGCCGCCGGCATCGCGTGGCTGCTCGCTCAAATGCGCAAGGGGGGCGATCTTCGCGGCGAGGGCAATATGTATGACCAGGGTATGGCAACGATTGCGCTGGCCGAGGCGTGCGGCATGACGCAGGATCCGGCGCTCCGGCCGGCTGTTGCCGACGCTGTGCGGTTTATCGCTGCCGCGCAACACCCGCAGACCGGCGGCTGGCGATATTTTCCCCACGCGATGACTCCCGACGAGCCGGGCGACACCTCCGTTTTCGGCTGGCAGGTCATGGCCCTCAAGAGCGCGCAGATGGCCGGTTTGCCCGTTCCCGGCGAAACGCTGAACCGCGCAGCGTTGTGGTTCGAGCGCGTGGGCGGCGGCCAGCACGGCGGTCTGTGCGGCTATCAAGGCAAGTCGCCGACTCCCTCGATGACCGCCGAGGCCATGTTTGCCCGCCAGCTGATGGGTGCAAAGCCGACCGATCCGGCGATGATCGAGGCGGCCGACTATCTGCGCAAATCCCTGCCGCGCGATTCCGATCCCAACATGTATTACTGGTATTACGGGACGCTTGCTCTTTTCCAACATCAGGGACCGGTGTGGGAGGAATGGAACCGCGCCCTGCGCCGTGTGCTGCTTTCCTCGCAGGAAACCCAGGGCGCTCGCAAGGGGAGCTGGCCGCCGCGCGGCCAGTGGGGAACGCAAGGCGGACGCGTGGTCGAGACCGCCATGGCCGCTCTGTGTCTGGAAGTCTATTACCGCTACCTGCCGATGTATGCACCGCCGGCTGCGGCCGGGGGAAACGCGGAGAACAAGCAAAAAGCGGAAAAGGCGACAAAGACAAGATAGCGACGTCGCGCTCTTGTCTCTGCCCGCAAGGGCGTCCGAGCGATCACGAGAAATCTGCTGCTCGTGCGGTTCCGATTTATCGTCGAAATTACCTGCCGGCTTCCGGCTTTTTGCGCTTCCAGCCCATTCGAGCCAGCAAGCCTTCGCGGCGGGTCAGTTCGGTGGCGACCTGCATGCCGGGCCGAAGCCCCGCTTGCCGCGCCTGATCGGGCTGGACAAAGACCAGCTTTACCACCACGAGGTTTTCCGGAGCCAGAATCATCGCCGACCGTTGCAGCGGGAACGGCTTGGTAATCAGGCCGATGCTTTCGACCGTGACGGGGAAAGTTTGCGCCCCGTAGCGCACGACCAGCTGGTCGCCGGGACGGACCGCGTTGGCGTCTTCTGGTTTGAAATACGCCTCGACCCAGATCTCGTCGCCGGACGTGGCCTCGATGACCGGTTCGCCGACCGAGACGCCTTCGCCTTCGTTTTTCAGGCGCATGGCCACCGAGCCGCTGACCTTGGCGCGCCCCGTCAGCAGAGCGCGTTCGCTTTGGAGGTTAGCGAGGTTGCTTCGAGCCTGGGTGAGTTTGTCGTGCAGAGCGCGTTCCTGCTCGGCGGTCGAGCGCGTAAGGTCGGCCAGCATGGTTTTGTAAGCAGCGATCTGATTTTCGAGGCCGCGGATTTCGGTTTCCAGGACCTTCTGATCGGCGAGGATTTTGTCGCGCCCCGCGCGCTCGGTCTCGACATCGAGGCGGTAGGCATCGAGGCGGGCGCGCGTGATGGCGCCGGTGGAAAAGAGGTCTTCGGCCCTCTTGAGGCGGTCTTCCTGATAGGCCAGCCGGCGGTTGGCGGCCTCCAGAAGGGGGGCGAGGTTTTTCAACGCTGTCTGCTTTTCGCGAAGGAGTTGCTCGGCCGCTTCGATTTTCATCTTGGGATCGAACTCGCGCAGGCGGCGGGCCAGCTCGGATTCCTGCTCGGCAATCTGCTGCTCATAGGATTTGATGGCTTTTTCCGCCTCGGCAATTCGCGTGTCCAGCACCGTGTCTTCGAGTTCGAACAGCACGTCGCCAACCTTGAACTCCTGCGTTTCGATCACATGCAGCGCTTTGATGTTCCCTTGATGCTCGGCGCTGATGCGTATGGTGCGGCTGGCGACAATCGAGGGAATGGCGATGGTGCCTGACTGGACGAGGAGGATATACACGGCCAGGCCGATCATGGCCAGGAGCGCGAGGTTGACCACGAAAGCGGCGGTCCATCGGCGCCAGCGGCTGTAGGTTATTTGATCAAACTCGTCCACCATCGAAGCCAGCCAATTTTTTCGGCCGCGCGCAAATCGGAGTCGGCAAAAGCGGCCGCCGCCTCATCCATGGGCGAACGTCCTATCTGATAGTCCCATTGCATGTGCGCAAGCAACAATTGATGTTCGGCTGCGGCCAGAGCAATCCGCGCGTCGAGCACCTTGAGTTGGGCATCCAGGGCGGCGAGTGCGGCAACGCCCTGTGTTTCGTCGGGCAGTTGCTGTGCGACCAGTTCGGTGGCGCGCAGTTCTTCGAGGGCGTGTTCCAGGTCTTCGCGCGCCACCTCGCAATGCAGGCGGGCCTGCTGCAAATTGAGCGAGGCGCGCAGGATCTGGTTCTCGATGCTGCGCCGCATGCGGGCAACCTGCAGTGCGTAGCCTTCCTGGGTGGCGCGAAACGTCTCGCGCCGCTTCCATGTGCGATAGGGCAGGCCCAGCGGAATGTTGACCGTGAGCTCGGTGGCGAACTCGCGGCCGCGCTCGTCGCGGGTCTCGTCGAGGAACTCGCGGCTTTCCCGATACTTGTTCCAGGCGACCTCGAAGTCCACGCGCGGAAAATACCACGACATGTAGCGCGTCATCTGCTCGGCCAGCTCGACCCGCATCTGGGCCACAAGGTATTCGAGACGGTTTTCCAGCGCCTGACTGGTGGCGTCGGGCACAGCGAGCGTCGCTGGAAATGTGGAGGGAGCCGCGGCGAGTTCGATCCCGGCCGGCAGCGTCAGGGTCGTCAGGCCCGATCGGCCGCGCAGATCGTTCAGCGCCAGAGTAATCGCATTCTGATGAATCGCGCGCTGCTCCTCGTAGGCGCGCAACTGCTTCTGCGCCGCAAGAAGGTCCTTGCGCAGAACTTCGCCGGCTTTCTGCAAGATTTCGACCAACGCCGTCTTGCGTTGCGCCAGGGCAATCTGCTCGGCCACCAGCGGGAGAATGTTCTGGCGGTAAACAATGTCGAGAACGGCCTGGAGAGTGAGCAGATGGATGTCGCGCCGCGTTTGTTGTTTTTGAATCACCGCGTCCATTTTCTCCAGCCGCCGCCCGCAGATTCGGACATAGACCTCGTGGTCGGGGCCAAGAAACGATCGCTTCAGGCGCAGAATCAGGTCGCGGTCGCGTCGGTCGTAGTCGCCGAACAGGTCATAGGCGCGGCGCGGCCGGCCGTCCAGACCGAGTGTTGTGCCGGCACGCGTTTCGTGCCGTTCGGCGTCGAACGTAGAGCGCTGGCGGGTAATTTCGAATTCCCAACCGACCGACGCCCAGATCTCTTTCATCTCGGCGTCAATCCGCCGCAGCTCCGTGTCGTAATACTTGAGCTGCGGATCGTTTTCCTCCGTTGCCGAGACAATCCAATACAGCCATTCGGCCAGGGTCTGGCTGGTGGACGCGGTCTGCTGCGCGGGAAGGGCATCCGATGCGGATCGGGCAGTCGCCGAGGCGGCTGCGTCGAGCGCGGCGGCGGTGGGAGCGCTGGATTCCAAGGGGGCGCGGCTGGCGACCGCCGCAGGCGGCGGAGGGGGCATCGGCGCGGGCGGCCGCGAACGTTGAATCGCCCGCGCGGTACGGCTGGGCCCGCCGCCGGTCAAACAGGATGCACACAGGCACGCGGCAAGCGCGGCCGCTATGCAGCGAAGTTTGGCCAGAGGGGGGAAGATTCGGAAAAGACAAAATACGTTCCGTGCAGTTTGAACTCCAAACCGGCCGGCACAAACCTGCGTTTGCACTACGAACGGAAACTCCGCCTTCGGCTTTCGGCACCCGGCATTCTGCATTCTGCGTTCCGCGCCCTGCGTTCCACGTTCAACATTCAGCGTGCAGCCTTCAGCAATTAGTAGAATAGCGTCCGCGGCGGTTCCCATGAAATTCGCACTACATTTTCATCGGTCAGCTCAAATGTCAAGTCCGTCAAACTGATCTCGATGGGATACTCCACTAGCATCTCGATATCCGACATGCCGGCTTTGGTCTCGCTGGTCTTTTGGGCCATGGTGCGGAGCACATAGTTGATCTTGTATTTGTCAAATATTTCATGAAGCCGTTTCATGGTGTGGTCATAATCCCGCGTGGTCAGCGCAAGCACGATTTGCTCGCGTTGGCGAATGCGCGGGAAAATGAGCAACTGGGGGAAATGATCCAGCACATACGCCACCACGGCTACAAACACACCGCCCGACACTGCCAGCAGCAGGAGGCCCGAGCCGCAGGCCATGCCTAATCCCAGAGCGATAATCAGCGTTCCGGCGTCGCGCGGATTGCGGATGGCATAGCGGTAGCGGACAACGCTGGCCGCCCCCAACAGCCCGACCGCGCGAAACAACTCGCCGGCGATAATCATCATAAACATGGCGCCGGCAACCGACAAGAAGGCATGCGCCTGGACCACGTATTGATCGTACCGTGTCATTTTGCGCCGGAACGACACGACCACACCCAGAAGCACGGCCAAAAACAGCCGCGCCGCATAGTCGCCGAGCATCTCGAAACTGAACTCCACGCTCTTCTCCTCTGCGGCGAGTTTGAAACGCGCCCGAGACCGCCGCGTCTCCTGATACACTCTCAGGCGTCTATTCAATCCCCTGGCCACAGCGGCTGTCAAAACAAATCCCGGGCGCCTTTGCCTGAGGTTTTGCGCGAGGCTCTATTCGAGAGATTTTTGAAGCTCTCGGAGGCATCAGGTGCATTCGAAACGGCTTGACACCCTCCAGTCCGGATCTCTAAAAATTGCTTTCGTGCGTGTGACAAAAATGTTTGAACCGAAATCCGAAGGTTTGCGCCGGACGGCTATAAAAGCGAGTCTCACAAAATCAAGATTGCGGAGGTAAAACATGGAAATGCAGGGTGTGAAGCACAGAATGCGCGGGCTTGTCCTGTGCCTTGCGGCGGGCACAATTCTAATGGGCACGATCGCTTGCGGGCCGCAACCGCCCGCCCCCAGCGCCAAGAAACCCACCCAAACGGCGGAGGGGAAGCCCAAGGCCGAGCCGTCATCTGAAGCGGCCGTCGCCAAGACGAAAGTTTTTGAGGCAGTGGATTTTCAGGACGTAACCGGCGGGCGGGTCGAACCCCAGTATAACTGGGCGATTCTGTTTGGGCAGTATGCGGGCTTCAACCTCCCAGTTGACGATCTGAAGCCGGGTCCCTACCGCGTGAGCATTTACGGACGGAACCACAAAGTTGCACCCGTGCTGATGGATATTGTGGAAGCCGGTGTGGCCGACAGTTCCGCAACCGCGTTGGCCGAGTTTGCATTCGAACTGGGCGACAATACGTTCTCGACAGTGACCAAGACCATCGAATTGCCGAAGGGCGTGAGCGCTTTGCGGGTTCGTTTTATCAACGATACACCGCCCGGTGCGCCGGAAGACCGCAACGCCAATGTGCGGCGTGTGGTCCTGACGCCGGCAGGCGAATAGCGGCGGCGGACGTTCGCTGGTTCCATACAACCGATTCTGCGGAGAGGTGGCCGAGTGGTTGAAGGCGGGCGCCTCGAAAGCGTCTCTGGGGGGAAACCCCCAGCGGGGGTTCGAATCCCTCCCTCTCCGCCATCTCTCCCGAGCGAGAGACTTTCGTGAAAAATCAAAGCGTGCGACGTGCAGGCGGCGGAGCAGCCCTTCTGGCGGGCGTTTGCATTTTATGCATTGCGGCGGCGGGCGCTCCCGAAGGCCGCTCGGTGAAGCCGTTTTCATCGCGCGCAGGGTCGAAGACCGCTGATCCCGATGCCTACCTGCGTTACGCCCATCCGACCATCCGCGAGCCTTTTCCAGATCTGCTGAATCTTGCCGTTCCTTCCCACCTGGGAAACCAGCGCCTGGCGGCGCTGGGTTATGTGGATGTGACTCAAGAACCGTTTCGCGCCGACCCGACCGGCCGGACTGACTCGACCCGCGCTCTGCAGGAGGCCATTACTTTTGCCCGCGACCACCAAATGGTTTGCTTTTTTCCGCCCGGTACCTATCGCATAAGCGACACGCTGGAATGCGTGCAGCAGCTTTATCGGCGAAGCAATGGGCGCGTGTTCGGCGGAAACCGATTTCCAAACGTTCTCATGGGCTCGCGCGCCGGAACCCATCGGCCGCGGATTGTGCTCGCGGCCAGTTCGCC
>JADFCW010000148.1 GCA_017161705.1 Candidatus Sumerlaeota bacterium
GGCTGCGGGGGCACCGACAACACTCGAAATCACCCCCTTCGAGGAACTCAATGCGCTGTTGGTCCGGTATCAGAATCCCTCGGAATTTGCCGAGCTCGAATCCTGGATCAAGCAATTGGATATCCCCATTCTCCAGGTCCAGATCGAAACCAAGTTTGTCGAGGTCAATGAGACGGTGGCCAAAGAATTCAGCAGCGACATCCAATGGCTCAACGTGGGACAGGAAGGGATTGTCCTCGACGATAGTGTGTTGAACATGCGCTTTGCCCAGGACGCCGACGAATTCCGCACGGGTCTCGAACCTCCCATTGAATACACGCAAAACGCGAGTTTGTTAAAGGGCGTGACGGTGTTGGATTTGATCACCGGAGGCCAGAGCCCGCTCCATTATCGTCTGCGATTCCTCGAAGAAGAAGGACTCCTGAACGTGGTCAGCGGCCCGACCATTACCGTGCTGAACACGCAACAGGCCACATTCCAGATTAACCGGACCGGTGCATTCGGGGGGCTGTTTGGAGGCTTCGGCGGCTTCCCAGGCATTGGCATCGGCGGTTATGGAGGCATCGGCGGTATCGGCGGGTACGGCGGGTACGGCGGCTATGGCGGGTATGGCGGTGGCTACGGAGGCTACGGAGGGATTGGTGGTATCGGCGGGTACGGCGGCTATGGCGGCTACGGCGGCTACGGCGGATTTGGTGGATTTGGTGGATTTGGCGGAGGGCAGCTTGTGGATATGGAGGTCACGCCGAATGCCACGCGCAAAGGCCAGATTACCCTGGATATTGACATCAACTTGACGAGCGACCAGTTTGACGTCGGCCAGATGATCCAGCAGGGAGTTTTGGGCCAGGCACTGCAGCCTTATACAATTGTCAACACCGCGCAGCAGCCGTCGCAGGTGTATCGCACACTGCAAACGTCCGCACGCGTCAAGGACGGCGGCACGATCGTGCTTGGCGGATGGACGTATGAGAGAACGCGCGACGCCACGTCGGGTATTCCGGTTTTGCGCGGTGTGCCGTATCTCGGAAAGCTGCTCTTCGGGCGCAATTCGAGGATCAGCGAAAAGACTAACCTGCTGATCTTCCTGACGGCCAAGATTGTGGAATGAAGAAAACTGTAAACGAAGCTCAATGAGCCAGAGCGGAAGAGAGCGGGATGCTCTCTTCCGCTTCTTCTTTTGCCTTGTTGCTCGACACACGTTGTCAAGGCGCTGTGCGATCTCTGACGGACTTGTGCAATTCCCATGAATCCCAGCCTCTACCTTGTGGACGGCCACTCCCACCTTTACAAAGCGTTCTACGCCGTGCGGGGGCTGGCTACCTCGAAAGGCCTGCCGACCAACGCCGTTTTCGGTTTCGTGCAAACGATCCACCGCCTGATTGAGTCGCGTGCGCCCGACCATCTCGCCGTTGTGTTCGACACGCCCGCGCCGAGCTTTCGCAACGAACTCTATCCCCAGTACAAGGCCAACCGCCAGGCGCAGCCCGAAGACCTGACTGTGCAAATCCCGTGGGTCAAAAAAGTTCTGGCCGAAATGCGCCTGCCGGTGATCGAGCAGCCCGGTTTTGAAGCCGACGACGTGATTGCCACGCTGGCTACGCGCGCCCGCGAGGCCGGTCTCGATGTGTGGATTGTCTCGTCCGACAAAGACCTGTATCAGTTGGTGCAACCGGGGGTTCGCGTGTTGCGGGTTGAGCCTGACCGCGAGATCGAACTGGACGCCAATGAGGTGCGGCGCCGCATGGGTGTCGCGCCGGAACAAATTACCGACCTCCTGGGCCTGATGGGCGACAGCTCGGACAACATCCCCGGCGTCCCGAAGGTGGGCGAAAAAACCGCTGTTGCCCTTTTGCAGGAATTCCCCACCATCGAAGCGCTGTATGACAATCTCGATCGCCTGTCGAATCCGCGCTTCCAGCGCGCGCTCGAAGGCCATCGCGACCTGGCGATGCTGTGCAAACAACTGGCGACTGTGCGGCGCGACCTCCCGCTCGAAATTCCTCTCGACGCTCTGCGGCGCCAGCCGCCCAACGTCGAGGGACTTCGCGTGCTGTATGAGCAACTGGAATTTCGAAAACTGCTCGACCGCCTGCCCCGCTCCCCATCCGCCGCGACCGCTCCGCCTACTTTGTCTCCTTCGCCCATTGCGCCCGGCACGTCCATCCTAGAAGTCTCCCCTCCGCCCACCCGCTGCCTCATTCTCGACAGCGACTCCAAACTTCAGGAATTTGTTGCCCAAATCCGCCCGGGCCGATGGTTGGCCGTGGACACCGAGACCAGCGAAGTGGACCCGATGCGCGCCGACCTTGTCGGCATTTCGTTGAGCGTCGAGCCGCATGTCGCCGCCTACATTCCCGTCGGCCACCGTCTGCTGGCCGCTGCGCAATTGCCGCTCGGAACGGTCCGCGAGATTCTGGGCTCTCTGTTGGCCGATCCCCAAATTCCTAAGACGGGCCAGAATCTGAAATATGACATGAAAATCCTCGAGCGCCACGGCATGCCGCTCGAAGGCGCCGCATTCGACACTCTTCTCGCTTCCTATTTGCTCGATCCCGACCGCTCCAGCCATGGCCTGAAAGTGCAGGCGCGCGAGCGGCTCGGCATCCAGATGACCGCCATCGAAGAGTTGATCGGCAGCGGAACGTCGCAAGGCTCGATGGCCGACATCGAAATTGAGCGCGTTGCCCCTTATGCGTGCGCAGATGCCGATGTCTCGCTGCAACTGACCCATCTGCTCGAACGGGATCTTCGTGATAAAGGGCTTTACGAACTGTTCGAGAAAATTGAATTGCCCCTGATGGCTGTTCTCCATCGCATGGAAATGACGGGCGTTCGGATAGACCGCCAACATTTTGCGGGGCTGGCGCAGAACTTCGACTCGCGTCTGGCGGCTTTGGCGCGGGAAATCTACGACCTCGCCGGCAAGACCTTCAACATCAGCTCGCCTAAGCAGGTGGCCAAAATTCTGTTCGAGGAAATGGGTTTCCAGCCCACGCGGCAACTCAAGACCGGTCCCTCGACGGACATGGCCGTGCTCGAGCATCTGGCGCGGCAAGGCCACGCGTTGCCCCGCAAAATTCTCGACTACCGCATGCTGGAAAAACTCAAAGGCACGTACGTCGAGACCCTGCCGCAAATGGTCAATCCGCAGACCGGCCGCATCCACACCAGCTACAATCAGGCCGTCGCCGCCACGGGCCGTCTCAGCAGCAGCGATCCGAATCTTCAGAACATTCCGGTGCGAACGCCCGAAGGCCGTTTGATTCGGCGCGGGTTCATCCCCCTCGAAGACGGCCACGTGCTTCTGTCTGCCGACTACTCGCAAATCGAACTGCGTATTCTCGCGCACTTCACGGGCGATCCCTCGCTGGTCGAGGCCTTTCGTCAGGGTCGTGACATCCACCGCCAGACGGCTGCGCGCATTTTCAATGTCCTGCCCGACGACGTGACCGAGGCCATGCGGTCGCAGGCCAAGGTTGTCAATTTCGGCATCATCTATGGCATGTCGGCGCACGGGCTGGCACAGCAGTTGGAAATCTCGCGCACACAGGCAGCCCGGTTTATCGAGGACTATTTCCGGGCGCATCCGCGCGTCAAAGAATGGACGCACGAGATCGTGAATACGGCGCGCGAGCAGGGTTTTGTCATGACGCTTTCCGGACGCCGACGCCAGATCGCCAATATTGCGTCGCGCAACCAGACCCTTCGCCTTGCGGCCGAGCGTGTGGCGATCAACACACCCATTCAGGGAACGGCCGCCGATATGATCAAACTGGCGATGATTGCCGTGGACCGCCGGCTGGCGGCCATGAAGTGCCGCGCGCGCATGATTATGCAGGTTCACGACGAGTT
>JADFCW010000149.1 GCA_017161705.1 Candidatus Sumerlaeota bacterium
TTTTCGATCTGCCGCCGGACGAAGTCGAGGCTGTCCGCCGCGCCGTGGTCGAAGAAATGGAAAATGCCCTGCCGCTGTCCGTTCCCCTGCGTGTGGATGTCCACGTTGGAAAGAACTGGGAAGAGATATAGAGGGCGCGGGCCTGACCGATGAATGGAAGCGGAGAGAGGCATTTTCGATCCGTGCGGGCCGCCTCGTCCAAATCCGCTTGATTTTCAACTCTGCATTCCCATTGTATCCGCCATTCGCTGGCATGAGGGAAACGAGAAAATGCCGGCGGAATCGAGAGGATGGCAGTATGCGCGCAGCAAGGGTGTTCCAGGCGCCGCTCCCTTGCTTGGCTAGGATTTTCGCCCCAAACGCATATCAGGCATTCCACAGGAGGAACGAACCATGACCATCGCGAAGTTGTTCATGGCCATTCTTTTGGCCTTGGCCTCTGGGCCGACTTCGAAACCGGCCGACGCGCCGCCGGCCTACGGTCCGCCCATTACGCTCGAGCAGGCCAAGACCATCGCTGCCGCCGCCGAGGCTGAGGCGATCAAGAACCAGTGGGACGTCGTGATTGTCATCGCCGACTCCGGCGCCAACCCTGTTCTTCTGCACCGGATGGACAATGCCCAGCTGGGCAGTCTGGATGTAGCCATGATGAAAGCGCGGTCGGCCGTGGCGTTTCGCCGCTCGACCAAAGTCTTTTCCGACCAGCTCGAAGCCGGGGGCGGCGGCTGGCGCTTCCTCAAGGTCGCCGACGCCATGCCCATCGAGGGCGGCCTGCCGATTATTGTCGGCGGCAAGATCATCGGCAGTATCGGCGTATCGGGTGTCATGCCAAATCAGGATGCGCAGGTTGCGCAGGCCGGTCTGGACGCGCTGAAATAAAAGACCGCTCGCAAAGAGGCGTCGCTGTTGGCTTTGCGGAGGTCGGCCCGTTGGCCGTTTGATCCTTGGGGGTTGACAAGGCCCGCACACTTCGTTCAGGAAAGCGGGAAGAGAGGTGGCGGGCATCTTTTTTGCGCGCCCTGTTTCCGCACATTGGATAGCCGCTGCGGTCGGCTCATTTCGTTACAGGAAAGGGCAGCAATGCAACGAGTTGCCGCACTAGTTCTGGCCGGAGGGCGCATTCACGGCTATGGCGTGTTGACCCTCAATCGCGCCAAGGCTGCGTTGCCCTTTGCCGGCTTCTATCGCATCGTGGATTTCACCCTCAGCAGCCTGAGCCGCTCGGGGGTGGGGCGCGTCGGGCTCATTTGCCAGTATTTGCCGGCTTCGTTGATCGAACATGTGGCCAGCGGCGAGGCATGGGGCTTCAACGGTTTCGGCCACGAAGTCCGGCTGATGCCGCCGTTTGTCGGTGTGGGCAAAATCGAATGGTTTCGCGGCACTGCCGACGCCATCTACCAGAACATGAACTTCCTGTCGGACTGGGACCCCTCCTATGTGATTGTCTGCTCGGCTGAACATGTCCACAACCTTGATTTCTCGGAGATCGTGGCATTCCATGAATCGGAGGGCGCCGATCTGACGATTGTGGAAAAGCAGCTGCCGCCCGAGCGCCTGTCGCCCCGTTTCGGTTATGTAACCAGCGACCCCTCGGGGCGTGTCGTGCGGTTTGACGAAAAACCCCAGTCGCCGACAGGCGACCGTATTTCCATCGGCGTCTATGTCTTCAACAAAGACGTCCTGGTTCGCCAGCTGGAGCGGCTCGCCCATGGCGAAAAGTGTTTCAACCTCTCGCGCGATATCATCCCCTCGATGCTCGACACCAATCGCGTGCTCCGCTGCCCCTTTCACGGCTATTGGAACTATCTCGAGACTGTCGAGGATTACTATTGGGCCAACCTTTCGCTCCTGGAGGATACGCCGGAAATTGATTTGATCGGCTGGGACATACGCACCAACTTGAACGACCGTGATCTGGCCCAGCGGCCGAGCGCCTTTATGGGCCCGACCGCTCAAGTCCACCGTGTCCTGATTAGCCCGGGCTGCCGCATCGAAGGCCGGGTGGAAAACAGCGTGTTGTCGCCGGGGGTCGTGGTGGAAGCCGGCGCCGTGGTCCGCGACTCCATCCTGATGCACGATACACGTGTTGAGCAAGATGCTTACGTCTGCCAGGTGGTCGCTGACAAGGACGTGGTCTTCGAGCGTGGATGCCGTGTGGGTCCCGAGCCGGGCCTTCGTTCCGGCAGAACACTTCAACTGACCCTCATCGGGAAGAAACGCATCGTGGACGCCCGGGCGTCGGAATATTGGCGAAGCCAGCCGGCCAGGGTCGCTGTAAGCCCATCCGGCAATTGAGGGTTTCCGAGCATGGTCGCGAAACGCAGTTATACCGTCCAAACGGTTGCCATGATCTTGGCCGGCGGCGAGGGCAGCCGCTTGTCGGTCCTATCGGGCAAGCGCGCTAAACCAGCCGTGCCGTTCGGTGGAATCTATCGTATCATTGATTTCACCATGAGCAACGTGATGCATTCCGAAATCCCGGTCGTGGGCATCTGCACGCAATACAAGCCGTATTCGCTGATGGACCATTTGTCCATCGGCGAAGGCTGGGGGTTTGCGCGGCGCGGCTATCTGGCCAAAGTCCTTCCCCCTTACACAGGCGAAGTGGACTCCGACTGGTATGCGGGGACGGCCGATGCGATCTATCAGAACCTGGAGTTCATTGCACGGTTCAAGCCGAAACGTGTCCTGATCCTGTCGGGCGACCACATCTACCGGATGGATTATCGGCCGATGATCGCGCTGCACATCGAGAGAAAGGCGGCGTTGACGATCGCCTGTCAGGAAGTGCCGTGGGATGAAGTTTCGCGCTTTGGGATTATGGAGACTGACAGCGACGGGCGGATTGTCCGTTTCTACGAAAAGCCTCAAGGGCCGGTCGCCTCGAACCTGGCCAACCTCGGCATTTACGTATTCGACGCCGAAGTATTGGCCGAGCGCCTGCGCGCCGACGCCCGCTCGCCCAATTCGACCCACGACTTTGGTCGCGACATTATTCCAGGGATGATCGAGTCTTTTCCCTGCCATGCCTACACGTTTTCCGGCTACTGGCGGGACGTGGGAACCTACAAATCCTACTGGCAGGCTCACATGGACTTGCTCGATCCCCGTTCGGGCCTCGACATTCACCACTGGGGGGTTTGCACCTCGACGCGCGGAGCGTTCGACTACTATCTCTCGCCCGCGCGTTTTCTTGGCGCCGGCGCTGCCGAGCAGAGCATCGTTTCGTTTGGCTGCCAGATCGAAGGCCGCGTCTGCCGAAGCGTGCTTTCGCCCGGTGTGCACGTGGCCGCGGGGGCGAGGATCGAGAACTCCGTTCTGCTCAACGGGGTTCAAGTTGGGCGCGATTGCTTTATCCGAAACGCCATTATAGACAAGAACTGTGTGATCGGCGAGCGATGCAGCATCGGCGGCGATCCCGAGAACAAGACCGCTTCCAATAACTCCGCTGTCGTCACACTCATCGGCAAGCAGGCCACCCTTCCGCCCGACTACATTGCAGCCGCCGGCTGCATTATTCCGTATGGAGCAGGACCGACGACGTTGCCCGCTTCGCCCCTTTTGCCTGGAACCCCTATCCCGCCGTCATGAAAAAAACCCCCAAAAACCAGCGTCCGCAAAGGATAAAACGGTCCTCGCGCCGAAGAAGGCCCTTGGGGAATCGGCACAAGCGCGTCGCAGGAACGATCCGGAAGGCCATCGCTTCGAAAGTCTCTTTTGGGCAGGAAACGGAGAACATGTCCGGCCGCCGCGTTCGCCGGCGAAAAGAGCGAACAGCCGAGGCGCAACGGCGTGCGGCCGAGCGGGATGCGATTTTTCAGGCCATGGCCAACCCGGTCATCATTTACAATACTCGCCAGAAACCGATCAGCGCAAATCCGGCGGCCCTCGAGGCGTTGGGGCTTGCTCTGTCCGACAAGGCCGCCGGGCCTAAACTCGCGGCCGCTTTGCAGCGCATGAATCTCCGCCGCGATGACGGACGGCCGGTTGCCGCCGAGAGCGCTCCCGCGCAAAGGGCTTTGCGCGGCGAGATTGTCCGCAATGAACACTATATCGTCGCCGACAAGAACGGCCAGGATCGTTTCGTGCTGATCTCCTGTGCGCCGTTTCGCGTGGCAGGCCGCATTGCCGGCGCTATTTCCATTTGGCACGATGTCACCGAGCAACGCTGGAGCGCGCTTCGGCTGGAGCAGGCTTTGCAGGACTCGCGCCGGCGGCAAATGGAAATCGCGGCGTTGCTGGCCGGCGCCCGTGCGGTTCTCGAAAAAACCAGCTTCGTCGAGACCGCCGAGACGATTTTTGCGTTCTGCAAAAATCTCCTCCAGGCCACTGCCGGCTACGTGGCCCTCCTCAGCAAGGACGGCACGCAAAACGAGATCGTGTTTCTGGATGCCGGCGGCCTGCCCTGCAACGTGGACTCGTCCTTGCCCATGCCCATTCGTGGTTTACGCGAGGTGACCTATCGCACGGGCGAACCCGTCTTCGAAAATAACTTCCACACCGGTCCGTGGATGAAGTATATGCCCGAAGGCCACGCCGTGCTGCACAACGTCCTGTTTGCCCCGATGAAAATAGAAAGCAAGGTCGTCGGCCTGATTGGTCTGGCCAACAAACCCGGCGGCTTCGTTGAACATGACGCCCGCATGGCCACGGCTTTTGGCGAACTGGCCGCTCTTGCCCTCCACAACAGCCGGGCCCGCGAAGCCCTCGAACACAGCGAAGCACGCTTCCGCTCCTTGGCCGAAACGGCCAACGACGCCGTAATCACCATTGACGCCCGCGGCAGGATTGTCTTCTGGAATCGCGCCGCCGAGACCATCTTCGGCTACGCCTCTGCCGAGATACTCGGCCAGTCCCTCGAGCGCATCATTCCGGAATCCCTGCGCTCCGCCCATCGCTGCGCGCTCCTTCGCGCGGCCGAAACCGGTCGGACGCGTCTGGTCGGAAAAACCCTCGCGCTCCCTGGACTTCGCAAGGACGGCTCCGAGTTCCCACTCGAACTTTCGCTTGCCTCATGGCAGACGGTCGAGGGCCGGTTCTTTACCGGCATTGTCCGCGACATCACGGAGCGCAAGCAGGCCGAAGCGGAGATCCACGCGCTCAATGCCGAACTGGCCGAACGAATCGAGCAACTGCGTGCGGCCAACGCCGACCTCGAATCGTTCAGCTACTCGGTGTCGCACGACCTGCGTTCCCCGCTGGCCGTTATTGACGGTTTTTCCCAGGTGCTCCTGACCGAGTATGGCGAGCGTCTCGAGGAGGAAGGAAAACGTTTTCTCGACATCATTCGCTCCAACGCGCGGCAGATGGGCCAGCTGATCGAAGACTTGCTGGCCTTCTCGCGGACGGGCCGCCAGCCGCTTTCGCCCGCGCCCGTCAACATGGACGAACTGGTGAAAATCGTTCTTGGGGAACTGCAGCAGACGTGGGAAGGGCGAAACGTTCAGTTGGACATCCGGTCCTTGCCGCCGGCGCGCGGCGATTGGGCGTTGCTCCGACAGGTGTGGACCAACCTTCTCTCCAACGCGATGAAGTTCACCCGGCATCGCCCGATTGCGCGTGTGGAGGTCGGCGGCGAATCGCGCGAGGGCGAAAACATCTACTACGTCAAAGACAACGGCGCCGGATTCGACATGCAGTATGCTGGAAAACTCTTCGGCGTGTTTCAACGCCTTCACTCGACCGAGGAATTCGAGGGCACGGGCGTGGGGTTGGCGATTGTGCAGCGCATCGTTCGCCGACACGGCGGCCGCGTGTGGGCCGAAGGCAAGGTGGACGAGGGCGCCGTATTCTACTTTTCCCTCCCCCGGTAAGAGCGCCGGAGGAGGTGTTTCCCCAGATCGAGATACGGCCCCCACAACCGAAATTACACTTGCCGCGTACGACGCATACCACACACGGAACCCCGCAGAGCCGGGTTGAACCGCGGTCCTCCATCGGACCCGGTGAATTGTTTGTTCCCCGGATAATGACAAAGTTTGCGGAAAGGGTTGCAAGGCTCGAGCGGGATATCTATTCCAGCGGCGCGCTGCCGTCGGAATCCAGAAACGTGCGGCACCAGAGCTCGAAACACATCAAAGCCCACAGACGATAATGATGGTTCTGCGTCCCGCGCGCGTGCTGATCCAAAAGAAGCCGGATATACTTCGGGTCGAAGAGATTGCGCTCGCCCAGGCGCCGCGACAGCAGGAGTTCGGTTGCCAGACGCTGCAACGCCCCCTCGCGCAGCCACTCCCGCACGGGCAGCGTAAAGCCTTTCTTGGGGCGGTCGAGATGTCCCGGCGGAAACAGCGGGGCCGCATATTTGCGCAACAAACCTTTCGGAATCCCGCCCAACATTCGCAACTCCGCCGGCAGTTTTGCCGCAAACTCCACAACCCGATGATCGAGAAACGGCGAACGGCCTTCGAGGCCGTGCGCCATTGTCGCGCGATCCACTTTGACCAGCAGACAATCGGGCAGATAGGCATCGAGATCGCCGGCGGCCATCCGGTCCAGGCGATGGGCCTGCGCGCCCAGTCGGGCCATGACCTGCCGCGTGCGGCGCATGGGATCGCCCAAGCCGGCGGCGTGAATCTGCGCGGCCAGTTCGCGCCGATATAGCCGCTGCTTTTGTTCGGGACGGAAAATGCGCATGGCCTCGCAGTAGCGCGCATCGTCGTCCCAGAGAGAGGCCCGGTTCACATAGTCCAGCAACTCCAGCCTGCCCGACCACGGCAGCGTTGCATGGAGTCCCGCCGCCAGCGGCCCGATAAGCCATCGCCGCAGCGCCACCGGAATCCGCCGCCACGCGTTGAAGGCCGAAAACCCGCAATCAGCGTAGCGCTGATAGCCGACGAACGACTCGTCGCCGCCGTCGCCGTTCAGGGCCACGACGACATGGCGGCGCGTCAGCTCGGACAGCAAAAACGTGGATAATCCGGATGAGTCGGCAAAAGGCTCGTCGTAATGCCATACCATTCGGGGCAGGGCGGCGACAGCGTTGACCTCGACGACAAACTCTTCGTGCTGCGTATCGAAATGTCTCGCAATGGCCCGCGCATACGGCAACTCGTTGAAACCGATCTCGCGGAACCCGATCGAGAACGTTCGCAGGGGGCCGCCAATATGCCGGCGCATCATCGCCACCACCAGGGACGAGTCAATGCCGCCGCTGAGAAAGCAGCCCAGCGGGACATCGCTGATCAGCCGGCAGCGGACGGCATCCTCGATCTGTTCGAGGGCTTCACGGCCCGCTTCGTCGGCGCTGATTTGACGCTTGGGAAGATATTCCGGCCGCCAATAGCGCCAGGTTTTCACTTGTCCGCCCTCGAACAGCAGTGCATGGGCGGCGCGAAGTTTTTCCACGCTGCGCAGAATCGTACGCGGCGCCGGCACGTATTGAAAAGTCAGATACTCATCCAGGGCAATCGGGTCCAATTCGCGCGAGACCTCCGGATGTGCCAGCAAAGCTTTCAATTCCGAGGCAAAGAGAAAACATCCGGGTCGCACGGCGAAATAAAACGGTTTCTTCCCCAACCGGTCGCGCGCCGCAAACAGCCGGTGCCGCGGCGCGTCGTAGAGGGCAAACGCGAACATGCCGCGCAGTTTTTCGACGCACCGCTCGCCCATTTCTTCGTAAAGATGGAGGACGGTCTCGCTGTCGGTCCGCGTAGCGAACCGGTGGCCGCGGTTTTCCAACTCGCTGCGCAGCTCCGGAAAATTGTAAATCTCGCCGTTGAACGTCAGCGCCAGTTCTCTCGTTTCGTTGAACAGCGGCTGGCGGCCGCCCGACAGGTCAATGATGCTCAGCCGCGCGTGGCCCAAACCGGCACTGGCCTGCACATGAAAACCGCTGTCGTCCGGCCCGCGATGGCGCATCCGCGCCGCCATCCGCTGCAGAAGCTCGGGCTCGGGCTGTTGCGCGCGATCGCTGAATATTATACCGCAAATTCCGCACATCGCTCACTGCCTTTGGAAAAAGCCAAACAGACCGGCACTCTTGCCGCCTCGCTCAATCGGCTCCATGTGCGCCTTCGAGAGAATTCAAATACAGATCCTGAATGCGCTCGACCATGCGCGCCATCGAAAAGCGCGCTTCAACCGTGCGCTGCGCCGCCTTTGCGAGCCGTTCACGAAGCGCGCTGTCCGAGGCAAGTTTCCGGATCGCTTCCGCCAGCACGGCCGGTTGGAGCGGCGGAATCAGCAGACCGGTCTCGTTGTTTTGAATCATCTCCGGAATTCCGCCCACGTCAGAGGCAATCACCGCCTTGCCCATCGCCATGGCTTCGAGAACCGATGCCGGCATGCCCTCGTGGCTCGACGGTAGAACAGCGAAGTCGGCGGTGGCAAACACCTCGGCCACGTTGTCCACGCGCCCTAGCCAACGAAACCGCGCGTCCACGCCGCGGCCGGCCGCGTAGCGCTGGTTGGCGCCGGCCATTTCGTCGCGCCCCGCGCAAAGAACAACAAGATGCGGAAAATCCGCTGCCAATAGCCCCACGGCGTCAATCAAATCGCGGTGACGTTTCTCCGGTCCCAGATTGGCCACCATGGCCAGCACAGGGCCCGCCTGCTCGGAAAGGCCGAATTTTCGGCGCAGCGCGGCAGCATCGAAACTCGACACCGGAGGCATCTCGACGCCGTTCGGAATCACGTGGATTCGATCGCCCGGAATGTGCTCGCGCTGAATCGCCGCCTGCCGTCCCGCCTCCGAATTGGACACGAATGCATCCACATAGCGCGCCGTCCAGCGGTCCAACCACACATGATACCACCGTCGCCAGGGATCGGTGCTCCGAATGCCTGCGACCACGCAGCGGACTCCCGCGCGGCGGGCCCGATACCGCCCGGGAATATTGGCGCGCAATCCGTAGAGATGCACCAGCGCCACGCGCCGCGTGCGGAGGATTATCACATAGCGCTTCCATGCGCGCCAGTCCAGCGGATGGCGGCAATGCAGATGCTCTGCCTCGACGCCGCGGCGGCGGCACTCCTCGATGAGCGTTTCACCTCCAATCAGGCAAAGCACAATCGGATAAAATATCTTGCGATCCAGCCGCGCGGCCAGCTCGAGCGCCATACGTTCGGTCCCGCCCATATCTCCCGACGAGGTCAACTGGACAATCGGGTAGGGCCTGCGGCGGCTTGCCGTTTCGGCGGAACGATGACTGAGGACGGGCTCGTTCATGCGCTCTGTTCGGTCGTGCAACACTTGCGCGACCACAATGGATCGTGCGCCATTGTCATGGCGGACGTCCAGTCTGAAAACGAGGGCTCTTTCAGGTCAGATTTCTTGGGTACTGCCGGCAGCTCAAATTTTTGCATCTTTGATCTAGACACCTTGTTGTCTTGTGAAGGGCTTTTAGGTTGCGGCGGGAGGCCGCGTCAGGGGAGACGGTTCAGCCAAACGGTTGCCTCCAGCACCACCGACCAGATCAAAGCGGCAGCATATGGCTGCCGCAGTCCAAAGATTGGAATTGATGCGGGACTGGCGCGGCGCAACTCGCGGCGGGAAAGCCGCTGTCGCACAGAATTGCACATGACACACGATTGGACATGACCCATAATTGAACATGATTTTCCAGGATGTGCCGAACGACGATCTTTTGCCCGTTGATCGAAAGCGATCTTGTGGGAAAAGAGCATTCCCCTTTTGGACTGCGGCAGCCATGCTGCCGCTTTGCTTTGGTCACAGACGGTTCAGCCAAACGGTTGCGTAAGCGGCAGGGGCCATATCAAAGTAGCAGCCATGCTGCCGCTTTGCTTTGGTCACAGACGGTTCAGCCAAACGGTTGCCTCCAGCACCACCGACCAGATCAAAGCGGCAGCATGGCTGCCGCAGTCCAAAGATTGGAATTGATGCGGGACTGGTGCGCCGCAACTCGCGGCGGGGAAGATACCGTACACGAAGATATGAACTACATACGGCACACTAAAGTTTGGATGCTACGGCGTGAAGAACTCGCACTCGTTCAAAAATCCTGCGACTCTTTGGCTCTGCAGATCGAGCGGCAATAGCATTGCGGGCTTACGGATTCCCTTCCGCCTTCGAGGTTGGCGTGAAGCGATAGATGAGGTCGTCCTTGGCCGTGGGAGTTGTGAAAGAACCCGGCCGCGCCGTACCGACGGTTGATTCCTTCATGGCCCACGGATCAATGGCATCCACTGTGTAGGGCCGCGTGCCGCCCAGCTCGATGGTCTGTGTTTTGCCGGCGGGGCAATAGAGCAGATAGTATTCACCCGGCTTGGCGAGAAGGAAACGCCCCTTGTCGTCGCCCAGAGGCTGAAGCGTGTGGAACGGCGGGGCGCTGGCCATAAAATCCTTGAGCCACTGAATGCGTTTGGGGCTTTCCCCGTGAAGCACGCCGCCCTTGGACCACCACAAGATGTCGTCGGGATGTTTGTAGGTTTCGCCGTGGCCGACATAACATCCGCTGAGCGTGCCGAGCCAGAAGCGCCAGGTCATTTCGCGGGCGGTAAGATTGCCCCAACCCTGCGGAATATTGCCTTCGTATTTGCACTCATCATAGATGACGGGCTTGCGATACTGGGCGCGGAACCGCACGCCGCCGTTCATGTCGGAGGTCTGAAGGCTGGCGTGGGTGACCCAGGGTTTGGTGTGGTCATACCATTTGCGGCCGTTGTGAATGCCGCGCAGTCGTTGATGGGGGT
>JADFCW010000150.1 GCA_017161705.1 Candidatus Sumerlaeota bacterium
GCCACCATTGCCAGTCGGGATGGTTGGAATAAAGGCGAAGTTCCGAGTGGTCTATGAGAACAAACCGAATTCCGCGCGGCCGGACCTCTTGCGGCCTGACCGGCACATATCGGCTTCCGGCCGGAAGAGTCGGCTTACCGTAGGGATAGTAGTCGTTCCACCAGTCCATTGGCACACCGACTACCGAGTGCGGCGGGAGATTTTCCGCCAGCCACCGGCGGGCCAGAACGCGCGTATCCGTTTGCGCAAGCAGATGATCTTGGCGCACGCTGCAATACAATCCTTCGGCTCCGCACAGCACCGTCGCAAATGCCGCAATCCAATTCTGCCGGCCGCGAGAAGCCGGCCATATGCGTTGCACAGTCTGTGAAAACATAACGCCGGCGGAGATCGCCAGAATCGGCGCCAGAGACAGATAGTAGCGCATGAACACGGCCTTGCCGGAGGCGGTCATTCCAAAATGGACGGCAAAGAAGATCAACAGGAGCCCTCCCGCCGCTCGTCCCCGCCGGGCCAGATGGATCAAAGCGACGACGGAAACAGCTGTCAAAAACGTCCCCAGGGAGTAGCGCCAGCAAAAACTGAAGCTGTAAATCAACGGCGAGCGTTGAAAGCCAAAGTCCTCGAAATTGAGCACCCGCACCATCGTATCATACAAACTCTGGCGATCATACAAAAGCATTCGTTCGAAGGCTTCGCGAAAAGCACTCCATCGAATGAAACAATACGGCGAAGTTGCGGCAAAGACCGCGAAGGCAATCATCGGCACGACATAGGTTTGCCAGAGCGTCAGCGCGCGCCCGACGCTTCGGCCTGCTTCTTTTAGTGCGTCCGCAACGCTGGGTTGATTCTCATACTGCGCCATGCTCTGACTGGCCGCCAGAGGTACGAATAAAAAGCCGCCGTAGTAGTTTGTCGAGGCGGCCAGTCCTGTGCACATTGCCGCGAGGCCATTCCATTTCCAGCCGCCGTCCGGCCGCCGGCGGGATTCGACAAACATCGCCATGCACGCCAGCGCCGACAGGGTAAAAAACGTCGTTGCCACATCGCTCTTGTAAAAATGCGAGTTCAATACGTGAAGCCCGTTCACCGCCAACAGAAGCGCCGCCGCCACCGCCGCCTTTCGGCCCCAAAACCTGCGTGTGAAAAAGTAGGCGACCGCCACCGTGGCAACCCCGAACAAGGCCGTCGCGCATCGGCCCAGCAAATACTCGATGTCGGGATAGCGGGCACGGATTTGCTCGAGCCGCTCTATCCTGGACCAAGGCCTATCCGTCGGCGCGGGATAATGGCCCAGACGCCCTTCCACAAAGGCATAGGCGCGCCACACCGCCCAGTTCAGATACATGTAAAAAGAGGGATAGTAGAACCAATCCGGATCGAACGATCGGAGGCGGTCGAAGCGCTGGATGGCGTTGACGAAGTATTGCTCGTCGGGGCGGGTGCGTTCGGGAAATCCGAAATGAATCCCCCAAAAGCGCAACCCCGCCGCCAGGGCAAGGATAAGCACGACCGCGGCAATTTCAAGACGGGCGCTTGCGCTGAAGGTTGTGGGCTTCGTGTCGCTTGTCACAAGCAGAATGCCTGTCGCGCACTTCATTGTTGGCGTGCTTACTTGCTGCGGCGAAACAAGCGCCGGAAAAACCGGGTCAGGAAATTGCTGCGTTTGGCCTGATGCAGCGCCCGCTCGGCCTCATGAAAATCAGGATTCAGCTCCAATGCGCGATGAAACGCCTGAACGGCCTCTTCGGTGAACGCCAGATAGTGATAGCACCGGCCGAGATGATACCACAGAAAGTAGTTGCCCATCTCGATTGCGCAGGCACGCCGAAAGTGAGCGAGCGCGCTCGAATACATCCGGTGCCGGAAGTAAATCAGGCCGATATGCATGGCGGTTTTCCAGTCGTCGTTGCCGGCCAGTTCGAGGGCCTTGTCGAAACAGAACGGGGCGTTTGTGTTGCGGGCCTCGAGCAAAATGCGTCCGCGCGCCAGCCACGAATAGGCTGTCGCTCCGCGCGTCATTGCATAGTCCGAGGCACCGATGGCGCGGTTCAGCATGCCGCGCAAGGCAAAGATCAGCGCCCGCAGCGACAGCAGCGTTGCGTCGTTGGGAAACGCCTCGATCGCGCGCGTCACCCACAGATCGGCCTCCTTGACCTGATCCATCGCCAGAAGCGAGAAAACCTGGCCGATCCAGGGATAGACCTGGGCATTGTCGGTTTGCAGCGCGCGCGAATAGAGCCGCAGCGCTTGGGCATACTGTCCGGTAAAAAACAAGCGGTCGGCTTGCTCCACATAGTATCCGTAGTCGTAGGAGACCGTCTCCAGGGGGCCGGTCGGCGAGGGGGGCGATGCGGGTTTGGGCGCTCCAGCACCGTCAGGTTTTCCGGTTTCAAGTTTCGAGAATCGGCCCATATGCAAACGCCGTTGGAAAAAGAGATTCGTGCTGCCCGAATGCCAAACTGAAAACTATGCGTCCACAATGTCCATTCCGACCGCCGCGCTCCACACTTTCCGCTCCCCTACCATCGCCGCGCCCGAAGCCGCATGCTGCCTTCTTCATCCACGGACTCTTCGACAATCTGGATTCCCCGGCGATCCAGTTCCGCCGCCACGCGATGGCAGGCGAATTGCTGAA
>JADFCW010000151.1 GCA_017161705.1 Candidatus Sumerlaeota bacterium
AATGAGCGTGCGGGCGAATTCCTCGCCGGCCTGTCGGAGATCGGCGGCGGAGCGTTGCCTGGGCCCGGTGACGCGAATGAAAAAGCGCCCGCGCGCGTCGTGCCCGAAAGTTACCAGAAGATCGTCTTTTGTGAAATGCAATTCTTCGTCGCGACCCAGTTCTTCGCAGATGGCATCCTTCAGAAATTCGTCCATCTGCAACTCGACCATGCGCAGGTTTATCAGCTTCCGATCGAGTCGGGTCAATCCGCTTTTGCCGGTCAGGCGTGCGGTGGTGAGTTTGTAGCCGAGGCTGCCGGCGGCGGCCACAAGAATTGGGGTGAGAGCCGGCCAGCTCCAGCCTAGAATGGGAGTCAGAAAGAATATCGTACCCACGCCCATCGGTCAGTCCTCAGGGGCCGAACGTCGCCGCCCGCAGCAGCATTATTGACTTTGCTGCAAACGGCGCCGGCAATCAAGAAAAGTTTCCTCGCGCGCCCAAGAAAGCATGTGTCCCCCCAAGAGAAAGTATTGTCCCTACCTCGAACCGATATAGGTCTGGACGCCGCGGGAAGCGCACATTTGAGATGGTGGTAAGCGGGAAAAGGCTGTTGAAAACTCTATCCGGCGTGTGCGACAAGCGGCCCTGACATGGCGCGAAAGACAATCATGCGGACAACTTCTATTTTGCTTCCGATGTGTACGGCCCTTCTGGCGGCGCACGCGGTCGCTGCTGAGTCGGAGACGGTTTTTACCGGCCCGTCGGGAGAGGCCGCTGAAACATCGGCATTCGACGATGCCGCCAGCGGCCCGCTCGTTCCGAAATTCGACATCTGGGCTGATCAGCCGCGTCTAAACTGCGCTCTGCCAGCTATTCGAGCATGGCAGGTGGTGCGCCATGTGCACGCGCAGACGGACCTGGCGCCGTCGAGCGCGACGGCCGCCGCTGTGCCGCAGATCATCTTCGCGCAGCGACCCGAGGGCGCTTCGGGCCGAAGCAAATACAGCGTCATTTATCAGCCCATGCAGCAAGCCGCATCGAGTCGCGACGCGTGGTATCGCATCGCGGCATCGTTTTACATTGGCTTTCTCGACGAGGTGCGGCGCAGCGGCGACTATGCCAAAATTGAGGCCACGTCGCCCGTTGTCGTGATGAGCGCCGGTGTTCAGCGTGTCTATTTCACGTATTTGTTCGAGAGGAAGGATGGAAGCCGAGTGGGAGGAGCGGCGGTCAGCGCGCCGGCGCGGGGTGGGGTTCTCTTTTACAACCTGACATTGGAAGGAGCAACCCGCGAGGCGCTCGATACGGCCATGGACGAGCTGCGGCGGCAAGTCACGCGCGGCCTGACCATGCCCACGCGCTCGCTCAAGCCCTATGTCGTTGGCGTCGTGCTCTTGTTGCCTCTGGGCCTATTGGTGATTGCGAGCCTCCGGCGCCTGCGCGCGCGCAGTTCGCAACAATGAGGTTTCGGCTGCTTTCATTTGGCCGCCAGTGCAGCCAGCGAACGCGGCGGCAGCGTCATGCGCAATACGCCCTCGTGCATTTGCATATCCGGCGCCGCTTCGCGCGGAATGACCAGAACACGCTCAAATCCTTTGGCCCCGCGCATTTTCAAGCCGATCTCGACTGCTGCATCGTTGAAGTTCTCAACCACTACCTTGCGCTTTCCATACAGATACAGCGAAACGCGCGGCGGGGCCGAAAACTCGATGCCCAGAGGCTCGAGCAGCGGCCGGCGCAACGCATCGGCTCTCTCGCGCGGCATGTTCAGCAGCTCGCGGACCGAATCCGGGACACCGTAGAATGACTTTTTGGCCCTGGGATCATAGGCCAGAAAGGAGACATTCGGTGCGGAAGGTGCCGGCTGCCCAGCCTCCTCGAGCGCGTCCTTGAGCGCGGTCGAGACGAGGACAGGTTTTCCGGCGCTGACCGCGGCCTCGAACGCCTCGGGGAACGCCGGGTCGGCCAGCACATGGCGCGTCAGAAACAGCGACGGCGCTGCCGCTGGAAATTTCACGTCCGCCGTCATAGGGATGCCCAACATGCCGACAAAGTTGAAAATATAGGCGTCGTCGCCGGGGGCGCTGTGCGGTGGTTTGTAGGTGCCTACTCCGCGCGGCGTTTCACCTCGGACAAACGCGGCCAGGGCCAGCTGTTCGGGCATTTCGCGCCGAAAGGCCGCCACATTGTCGGGCCCGGTGTCGCGCTGCAGTCCGCCGTAGCAAAACAGCACGGTTTCCTTGCACAAGCCCAGAATGGTCTGGCGACCCTGCTCGCAATACGTGTGGGCGGTCGTGCCGTAGGGGTCATACCAGCCGCCGCCGAGTTTGCCGCGGCTAAAGGCTGCTGCCCAGAGGCTAAGCCAGTAAGCCCCATACTGCGGTTTCCGCCCCCATCGGTCGCTGTCGGGGTCGCGCGTTTCCGTGCCGATCCACGTGATGTCGAAAAGTTGGGGTTCGCGCACCACATCGTAGCCGCGGTCGTGGAATCGGTCGTACCATTCGGGATACTTGATGATGATTTTGACGTTGGGATTGGTTTCGCGCGCAGGTTGGATGACAAACTCTTCCGAGACGCGATCGAGCAGGGCCATGCGATAGGTGGGCCAGTCCTGGTTGCCTTTAGCAGTTTTGCACTCGTCGCAGTCGCAGTCGGTGAAGTAAAAGTCATCAATCATGATCACATCGAAGAGGCTCGCTGTGAACCGGAAAATGGCGGCCAGCTGTTCCTGCGTAGGTTTGTGCGTGTAGCAGCACGTGTTGGAGTATTTGCCGGTCTTTTTGCCGATGCCCGTGGTGGTGACGCCGCCGCAGACGATGAAGCCGGCCTCGCGGAAGCGGTCGCGCGCGCGCACAAGCGTCTCGCGGTCGGCTTGATAGCCTCCGCGAAACGTTTCGAGATATACCTTCGTGATTCCGCTGGCCTTGCACCATTGAATGGCTTCCTCGATGCCTTCCGGAGTGCTGAGATAGCGGCGAACATCGTTGGCGGGAAACAGGGTCGAGAAGCGATGGACCGATTCATAGCGCTGGGCCAGTTGCCAGAGGTTCTCGCGGTTTTCCCTCTGCGAGATTTTCGCGACGGTCCCATCCATGGCGGCACAAGCGGCCGTCATGGCGAGGACGGCAAGCATGAAGCATCTTTTCATGGTGCACCTCCTGGTTGGGCAAGATAGCCGCTCTGTTTGGCATAGGCGAAAATGTCGCCCGCTTCCAAAATGGGCAGGATGTCGCCCAAGGGCTTGAGCGCATGGGCTGCTCCGTTCCCGAGGAGAGTCAGCGTGTTGCGCTCGATATCAATTTCCACCTCGTCGTCGGTGGCCAGCACGCGCGACAAATCCTCGACCGACTCGTAAGGAATCAGGTAGCCGCCGTTGACCGCGTTGCGGAAAAAAATCCGCGCGTAAGAAACAGCCACGACCGCTTCGACACCGGCTTCGGCCAGCGCCAGAGGGGCATGTTCGCGCGACGACCCGCAACCAAAATTTTTGCCCGCGACGATGACCGCATATGGCGACCGATCGGCCCCGTCGGGCACAAAGCGAATGCCGCCGCGCGGCAAACCGGACTGCGCTTCGGGCACGCCACTTAGGGCGAATTGGCCGAACATGCGCCGCTCGGACGCCACCGACGGGTCATAGACCAACTTGTCGGCCGGGATGATCTGGTCGGTGTCTACATTGTCGCCAAGAACAAACACGCGGCCGCGGATTGTTTTTTTCATTG
>JADFCW010000152.1 GCA_017161705.1 Candidatus Sumerlaeota bacterium
TTGGGAAAGACTCCTTTTCCGTGAGAGGATTTTTGAGAGAATGGGACCCTGTCCGTCTTTCTATTTTTTTCTTGCCTTCAGTGTTTCAAGCGCCTGGCGCGCCTGCCAGGCGACGGGCGAATCGCCTGCGGCCTGAATACTTTGCTCATAACAGCGCATGGCCTCGGTCGTGGCCAGAAGTTTTTCCATCAGTTGGCCGGCGCGCAACCATAATTCTTCGATTTTGGGTTCGCGCCAGGGCCTGGCGATGTCCGGTGTTTGCATGGCCCACGCCAGAGGCACCGTCGGCCGCCTTGCCCGAAAGATAAAGATCATTGCCTCAATTTGCGTGACCGCCCGCCGATATGCCTTGGCCTCCGGCAATAACAGAGCCGCCACATTTCGCGGCAGCGGGTCCAGCGGGTTGCGGGCCACCCATTCCGCACACCACCGCAGCGCCTCGGAAAAGCGGCCCTGCCGGCGCAGGATGTCCATCAGTTCAATGAACACGCCTGCGTCGAAGGGATGGGCTTCGAGCCACTCGCGGCACAGTGCGGCCACGCGTTCGCGATCGCCCGCCGCGTAGGCCGCCGCACGCAATCCGTCGAAAATTTCGCGCAAACCCTTGCGAAGAATGAAGTTCAGCGGCTGGCGTTGCTCCGCGCTTAACACTCTGCGATACAAAGCAGCGGCTCGGTCCAATTCGCCCAGGGCCAGGAGCGTTTTGGCAGCCAGGGCTATGGTTTGCTCGGCATTGGTCATAGCGGCGGCGCGTTCGAGATGGAAAACGGCCTGTTCTTTGTCCTCGCGCCGCTTGGAGGCGTTGTAGGCATCTTCGAGCACAAGGCCGCAGCTGAGATGAACATCGGCGTAGTCGGGGGCCAACTCCCTCAGGCGGGTGTAAGCCTCGAGGGCGCGTTGGCGACTCTGCACGCTTTCGGCCTCGTCGTTCGACAACGCAGCCCAGCGCGCCGCCACATGGCCCAGCAGATAGTGGGAGGCCAAAAAGGTCGGCGACCAGCGAAGCGACCGCTCGAAGGCTTCGACCGCGCCGCGGGCCGATTGGATGGCCGCGCGGCGCAGCTTTTCCCGCGTCTCGCCCGGCGGCGTGGCGGTCATCAGGTCAATCAAGCGCGACATATCGTTTTCATGGATGCGCCCGTCGTTGTTGTGTTTGGCCGCCGGAAAGCGGCAGAAGCCATATGGAATCGCCGCCGCACCAAAAGCGATCGTTGCCGCGAAGAAGGCCGCGACGGCTGCTGTTCGCAACTGCGGCGGAAACGTCCATAGGCGGTCCACCCGAAGCCGATCGGCCTCGCTCATTCCCAACCGCAGGGACGCCGCGCACAAACCGAGCAGGAACCAGTAGTTGAAGGCGCAAGCGGTCCATCGGATGTTCGGGCTGGTCAGGTTTTGAATGCTGATAGCAATGAGCGCGGCCAGCAATGCCGCTTGATACACGCGCAGGGGCGATTCGGGGTCGCGGCGGCGGATTTGCCGGAATAGCAAAATGGCAATGCCGGCTAAAAATGCGGCAAAAGCGCCCGTTCCCGCCGCTCCACGCTCGGCCAGCAGGTCGAGAACCTGGCTATGGGAAAACTGGGTAATCGGCGCAATTTGCCACCGGTAGTAGTCCGGGTCCCGATACTGCGGAAACAGTTCGAGATAGCCGCCCGGCCCGCTGCCGACCAGCACCCGCCGTGCAAATACATCCGCCGGCTGCGAGGGGTCCCAAAAAATCTTCCACGCCCCTTTCCACATGATCGCGCGCGAGCGAAGGGCCAGCTTCAGGCGCAGCGGCAACTCGATGGCGTAATAGGCACTCGCCGTCAGCAGGATGACCAGACTGCCCGCCAGCCACACAGCGCGCGTGGCCTTCGGGATGGCGTTCCACTGTGCGCGTCGAAGAAGCAAGGCAACCAGCAACGCGGCGGCGGCCAGCAGCGCGACGTAACTGTCGTTGGACTGAGCCAGGAGGATGCAAACCACATAAAGCGATCCGGCGACGGCGTAGAAGGCTTTGCCCGTCGCGCGGGGGCTTTCCATGCACAGGGGCACGGCCAGCGGCGCGATCATCAACAAATACGCTGGAAAGAAATCCCGGTTCAAAATTGTCGAAAGCATCTGGCGGTTCTCCGCCAGGGTGCGCAGAACCAACCAAAGCGGCGCACGTGCCGCAGGCTGCCGTCCCCCAGGATAAAGCCGGTGCAGGAGCCATTCGATTCCACCGCAATAGTGAAACAGTCCGAAAGCAATGGTTGCGCAACCGACGTAAAAATAAAAGCGGCAGAAGTTGCGAAACCGGCGCGGCGTGGACGCCGTCCATGCCGCAACGGCGAACGCGGCCATCGCGGCCAGTTCGAATCCCCACTCCTGCCATGCCAGCCAGCGGAAGTCGGCCAGCAAGGTGGAAAGCAGACCCAGAAGCACATAAGCCAGAAGCGAAAAGGCGATCCAAGGCACGATCGGCTGGGTCTGCCGTTGGAGCACAGCGACGGCCAACAGAATCATGACGACCGGAGCCATGACAAATTGCAGCGTGACTTTCAAGTCGTCCAGACTATGCGTATAGCCGGTGAAGCCAAGAATAATGGCGGCGAACGATAGCCCGCCGATGCCCCAGACGGCGCGGAGCACAATCCCCACCGGGGCGTCAAGGTCGGGCCGTGCAGGTCCGGCCGGCGCGTCCTCGATCCTTGCGGGAGCGGGCATGGCGGCCTTCGACTTCATGGTTTTGCAGGAATGGCGGGGGCGGCAGGCGTGGTGGGGGACGTCTGAGGCAGCGTGTGCAAATATCGCAGGAGGGCCTCTTTTGCCTTCTGCCCCCATGCATCGTTGGGGTCTTCCTCGGCAGCCCGCCGATAGTATTCATAGGCCTGCTGGTCCATGCGGCATTTTTCCGAGGCGACAGCCACACGATAATATGCTTCGGCCAGAGAGGGCAGCCCGCCCATTTGCGCCCGCAAGGTCGCAGCGTTCGCCCCGGAGAACATTTCCGGATATCGCTGTTTGGTCCACTTGACAATCTGGACCAGTGCAAGCGACTGATCGAGGCTGCGGGTATAATCGCCGATCAATTCGAGCACCTCGCGCGCGGCGTCGCGCGCCGCCCAGTTGGTCGGATTGCGCTGGATCAAACGTGCCAGCAATTCGAGGCACTGGCGGGGTTGTCCGGCGCGCATGCAGCAGATGGTAAAGTTGCGAATCAGCTGGGGGTCGGTCGGGTCCTCTTCGAGCAACATGGCAAGGGCAGGAACGGCTTCGGCATGACGGCCGCGGGGCGGACAGTAGTCGGCCACATAGAACAAAGCGCGGCGGAGGATTTGATCGCCATCCCGCCCTTCGTTGTTGGTCAGGCTGGGTAGGCGGCGGAAGACTTGAAAGGCCATTTCCCGCAGGATTTCGGCCTCGGTCATGGCGGCCCCGCGGATGTCGCCTTTGTTGACCTGCTCGCGCAGCAAGGCGAGATGGCTTTCCAAAAAGGCGTCCCGTTTGTCGGGCGGGTTCAGGTCGTGCAACACCGGCTCGATCGCCCGCACAATCTCTGCCTGCCGGGTCGAGGTGGTCGAGACCTCGTAGGCCGCCTGTTGCAACATGTCGAAATAGGTGTTTTGGACGGAGTAACGGTTGGACATTTTCGCGGCGCGATGGAACCGGACCAGCGACTCGACCAAATACTGGGGGTCGGACGTTGTGCTATAAAACACGCGCCCCAAGATGCCGTAGTTTTGGTGAATCTCCGAATAGTTGGGTGCATAGGTAGCAAGTTCATCGTAGGTGGCACGCGCCCGGCGCCACCACTTCATGGCCTCGACTGTGTTGGTGGTGGTAACAGCGGCCATGCGGCTATAGACGTGAGCGAGTTTGTAGTAGGCGGTGATGAAATCCGGCTGCCAGGAAAGGGTCTTGCGGAACAGTTGAATGGTTTTGAGACCGAGATCGCGCGTGCTCTGGATGAAATGCGGATCTTGTGCCAATTGCGGATTGCGGGGAATGGCATCGCATCGGTCGCCGAACGTGTTTAGTTCGATCAGACCATCGTTGTTGTATTTCGAGGCGATGAAGTAGGTCAATCCGTAGGGGACCCCGATGGCCATAAAGACAAGCGTGAAAATCAGAAAGGCGGTGACGACCGTTTTTTTCAACGCCGGGGGAAAGTCATAAAACTGCTGAAAACGCCGCTTTTCTTCGTCCGGCAACGGCAGATAGAAAGCATTGGTGGCCAGCCCCAGCAGATAGTAGTAGGCAAAGCCGCAAACGGTCCACCGAATTCCCGGACTGAAGATATTCTGGAAACTCACGCCAATCAGAGATGACAGCAACATGATCTGATAGACGTTCAGCGGATGGCGGAACCGCCGCCACGCTTCGCGCGCCAGAAGCCAAGCAATGGCGCCAAGAAAGGTCATAAACGTGATGAAACCGAGGATACCCTGCTCGGCGGTCAGGTCCAGATATTGATTGTGCGAAAAGATCGTGATATGCGAAATCATGTACAGGTTATAGTCCGGGTGGCGATACATCGGGAACATCAGATAGAAGGCGCCGCCGCCGCCGCCGATCAGAAAAAATTTCAGCCACTCGCCCAGAGGGCGCGTGAAGTCCAAAAAGATTTTCCACGAGCCGCCCCAGATGACCTTGCGCGACATGATGCTGGCATTTACAGTGCTGTCCAGCATCGTGAACTTCTCCCGAATGACAAACAGGGCGGTGGCCAGAATGACTATGCCGCCGGCGATCCAGATCGGCCACAGCCGCTGGGGAACGCTCCGCCAGTCGTGGCGCATGGCATAGAACGCGAGGAAAATCCCCAGAATCATCGCCAGCGCTACGTAGCTGTCCTTGGAAAAGGCGAGGATAATGCAAATGCAGCCGAGCGTGAAACTCATCAGAAAGAAGATCTTCGCCCATAACGGCTTGTAGTCTATCACCATCGCCACGTTGAGCGGGAGCACCATGATGAGGAACGCCGAGTAGAAATCGCGGTTCAGAATGGTGGACAGCATCTCGCCATATTGTCGCAGCGTGTATAGCAGCGTGAATAACGGGCTCGGCTCGACTACTTCGGGATAGCGAGGATAAGCGATCGAGAAGATCAGGCCGACCCCGCCAAAATAGTGGAACAGTCCAAAAACCACCGTCGCAAATCCCACCAAAACATAGAACAGACACATGTTGCGGAATCGCCGCTCGTTGGTCGTGGTGCCGGTGACTACCAGAAAGGGGGTCATGGTGGTCAGCAAATAGAGAAAATCGCGCCAGGCCCGCCAGGGAAATTCCGCAAAAATCGTCGAGGCTAAATATACTAACACGTAGGCCGAAAGCGAAAAAACAATCAACGGATGCACGCGGCGGATATACCCGCAGTAAAGCGCGACGGCAAAAAAGGCCCATGTGATCGGCCCCAACACATATTGGAGCGAGACCTTCAAATCATCCAGATTGTGCGTGAACGGGGTGAACAACAGCACGATCGCCGCGTAGGCCGTTCCGCCAAATATCCACAGGATCAGAACGGTCAGAGGAATTGCAGGCGCGGCCGCCTCATTGCTCTTCGCTTCGAGTTTCATCTCTTTGGCCATTTACAAACGACTCGCCGGGGGAATGTCCAAGACCTCGATCTCTGTTTCTTTTTTCAAATCATCAAGCAACGTACGAAATACATCCCGGAATTCTGGAATGATCCAAAACTCGACTATGCCAAACTGTGGGTCGCGCGTGCGCATAATGCCGATGCCCTCGTAGCTTTCGACTATGGCGCCGAGATAGCCGATCTCGTCCGGAGGCACGCGAGCTACCACAGTCTCTGTATCGCCGCCTTGATACGATGGGAATATAAATCGCGGCTGCATGACGCGATTCCCTTTTCTGAGCATGTGCTTTTGTTTTCGACGCTGCAGCCAAATACACAAACACCAACACTATGGCCATCCCTGCGAGTGTCAATACCAAAACCGACCCATTTCTCCATAGGCACTACGCGGCTTTTGCGCTTGATCGGAAGGGAGCGAGGAGTATACCCGTGGCTTGTTATTGGTATAACCGAATACAAGTCGGGAGCACAAAGATGGCAAAGACATTTGCAGAGCATGTGATCGAATTGCAGAAAGCGGCGAAAGCACTGCCGGCGATTCGTAAGGAGGTTCAAAAGATCGAGGCCGGTCTGGCAAATCTGCAAGCGTTGTTCGGCGGGGCGGCTGCCGCGCAGCCGGCTACAAAACGAGGCCGCCCAGCGGGGAAAGCGGGATTGAAATCGGCAGCGCAGCAGCCGGTCAGAAAATCATCGGGCTTGATCCAGAAGATTCTGGCGGAAGTGGACAAGGGTGCAAAAACCGCCGCGCAATTGATGGCCTTGGACGGTCGGGCAAACCCGAAGACGCTCAACAAATGGGTGTGGCTGGGCATACTCAAGCGCGGTCCCGGGGGGCGCTGCCGGAAACCGTAAATTCCGCTTTTCCCCGGCCGCCGCGACAACCGGATCGCTGATTCCGATCTCACGCTGAGGTCCGCGGGAGAAAAATGAGTGCGACTTTACGCGCTCAATTCCCAGCCTTTTCTATATTCGCGCGTCAGATACTTATTGGCCGACGGCAGGTTTGTGATTGTCATCGTTTGCGCATCCCAGAGCAGGCGCTTGCCGCCGAGCCGCAGGGAAACAGCGCCGAGATTGAAGGCTTCGGCGATTGACCCGCCCAGCAGGAAGTTCCCGTAGGTTGGCTTGCCATTCTTGAAAGCCTCAATCCAGACATTGCTTCGGCCCGTGCGGGCGCGGTCGTTCTCCTGCCCTTTGGGTGCTGCATAGTCGCGTGATTTGCGATCCGGAATAATCTTTGGGTTCTCGCATCGGAAACCGGCGAGTATCTTTCCCTTGTCGCCAACCCACAGCATTCCCTCGGCGGGAAGTTCCCCCTTGTCTTCGAGCAATTCATCCGGCGTCGGGGGCTTGATACCGCCGTCATACCAGAACAAATCAAGGGCCGGCCGGTCGCCCTTGGCGGCGAACCGGAAACGAATGGTGCAGGCGGCCGGAAAGGAATAGTCGTTTTGGATTCGCTTGCTGACGCCGTCGGCGATATCGCAGAGGTGGCTGGGCGTGGATTCCACAAGCACCGGGGCGTCGAGGGCGAATTCCTGAAACACCGGCCAGAGGCTGTAGTGGCCCATGTCGGCCAGCGAGCCGCCGCCGAATTCATACCAGCCGCGAAAGACGGCGTGCGTATAATGCGGATGATAGGGGCGGGGAAGCGACGGCCCCAGCCATAGGTCCCAATCGAAGCCCTCGGGAACGGGGGGCGTGTCCGTCGGGAGTGTGGCATATTGAGGCCACATCGGACGGCTGGACCAGTTGTGAATCTCGCGCAGGGTGCCGATGGCCCCGTCGCGAATCCAGGCGGCGACGGTGCGAACCGAGTCGCCGATGCTGGCCGGAAGGAAGTGGGTGCACACGTTTGTCTTGCGTGCGGTCTCGATGACCCAACGCGCCTCGGCCACGCGATTGGCCAGCGGCTTGTGCAGGACGACATGTTTGCCCTTTTTCATGGCGGCAATGGCGATGGCGGCGTGCAGATGGTCGGGCGTCATGATCTTGACGGCGTTGATGTCGTTTTCTTTTGCCAACAGTTCGCGAAAATCTGCGTACACGGCGCAACCTTGGAATTTCTCCTTCCCGCGCTGCAGGGCATAGTAACCCTCGATAAGTTGTCGCCCCACTTCGCGTCCGCCGGGGCAGCCCTTTGCGTTCTTGCGCCAGTTGGGGTGGTTTAGGTAGGATCGGATGCGGTCGCGAATTTCGTTCTTGCCCCACTCGAGGTAATCGCTGCTGTCTTTGTTGGGATCGCAGACGGCAACGATTTGAATGCGCGGGTCGTCGAGCAGTGCGCCGAGTTCGCGAATGCTTTGCGTGCCCATGCCGATGTGCGCCAAGGTGATTTTGTCGCTGGGCGCGACAAAGGCTCTGCCGCCGAGGACGTGCCTCGGCACCAGCGTGACGGCGGCCGCGGTCGCGGTCGCTTTGAGGAATTTGCGACGATTGAGGGTTTTTGACATTTCGCTGCCTCCTTTATCAAGATATTGTTTTGGTGAACCGGCCTGCCCTTGTGCAAGCCGCCGACTTAGATAAACTCGTTGCCGATTTTTCTGGCTCTCTCCGCTTTGTCGAGGTTGATGCCCAACG
>JADFCW010000153.1 GCA_017161705.1 Candidatus Sumerlaeota bacterium
TAGCTGGCCAGACGGAAGCGTTCGAGTTGGTTGGCGTCGAGCAGCGAGACGGCGCGCCAGGGCCGCAGGTGCTTGGAGTGGCCACGGCCGTCTCCTTCGATCCGGTCGGCGAGAACGCGGACTGCCGGCACTGGATGTTTGGGGATGCCGCCGGTTGAAATATTGATCGAGACAACGCGGCCGGTGCCGCTTCCCATAGCTCGTTCTCTCCCGGGGGCGATTGTCCAGCAGTTACGGCAAAATTCCCCCGCCTCGACCTGTCCGTTTTGGATTCTTGTAAACACGCACGCAGATTTCTTTGTGCAACCCCTGGCCGCTCACCGCATCATAGGCAATGGTATTGAGGTCGCCGAAGCAGGTGCCGCGGCCGGCGGCTTGCCGGCCCAGTTTCCAGTGGCCAAATCCGTGCTGCGCGCCCACCACTTCGGGATGAATCCTTTGCGTGACCTTGGCCACGGCCTGTGTCTTGCCGAATTTGGATTCGACCCACACCTCGTCGCCGTCGCGGATGCCCAACCGGGCGGCGGTGTCGGGATGGATGACGAGCGGATTGGCCGGTTTGATGTCCAGAAGCCAGGCGTTGTTTTGCGTGCGCGTGTGGGTGTGGCTGGCTTCCTTCCAGTTGATGAGATAGAGGGGGTATTGGGCGTCCGGCTGCCAGTCGCGCGGTGTATAAACCGGCAGCGGAGCGATCGGATTGCCCCTGGCGTCCTTTTTTTCGGCCAGGGTGGCGTTGTAAAATTCGACCTTGCCGCTGGGCGTAAAAAAGCCGCGCACGGGCCGGCCGCCGATGACCGTGCCGATGCGTTTGCCGCCCTGGTCCTTGGGTTTGTCGTAGATCGCCGTGCCGTCGCGCGTGATGTCGCCGTCCACGAAGGCGGCAGCGAGTTTGCCGGCGGGGATCGGCTCGGCGTATTTTTCGTAGCGGGTCCCTGTCCGGTCCACCCAGACGGCGCCGGGCAATTTCTTCAATTCCTCCAGCGTGATTTTTGCAGCGCCGTTTTTGAGCTCGTTGCTCAGATAGTCCTCATACCACTCGGTGAGGTCCTCGATGGGCTGCTTGCTCAGAGGGCCGATGCGGAAAAACTCCGTGCCATCGGCCGTTCGCAACCCCAGTTTGCGTCCGAGCGCCGCGACGAATTCATATTCAGCCATCTGGCCGAAGATGCCGCCCTGGTAAGGATAAGGGGATGTTTGCCGTTGGGGCGCCTTCACTACAGGCTGGCGCAGGCCGAGCGCGGGCCAGGTGACCCAGTGCGTGTTGAGGTCATAGCGTTCGAGATACACCGTGCCGGGAATCAAGTAGTCGGCAAGGAGTGCCGTCTCGCTTTCCATGGTGTCCACGACAACCAGCGTCTCCAGTTTCTTGAGCGCTGCTTCGACCTGGCTGCCTCCGGGGCCGCTCATGACCAAATTTTGAAACACGCAGACGCCCATTTTCGGTTGATAGGGGCCGTCGCCCGCCAGCAGGCGTTCCCACATCCGGCCGTATACGCCGGATTTATGGCCATAAGGAAAATCCTTCAGGCCGTCGAATCGCGGCTGCGCCAGCGTGGCGGCGGCGCTTTCCGCGGGCTCAATGTGCGCGTGCTGACTGCCGCCTGTCTCCGGGATTATCAGCGTGCCGGGGCGGTCGTAGCCGCCGGTCAGCGCGGCGAGCAAGGTGATGGCGCGCCCGCCCTGGACGCCGTTGGAATGCTGGCCGGGGCCGCTCCACACATCAACGCAAGCGGGCTTCGCGGTTGCAAATTCACATGCGATGCGCTCGATGGTTTTGGCGGGAACACTGGTGATTTGCTCCGCCCACTGCGGGGTCTTGTCCCTGACATAGTCGCTGAACTGCTCGAACCCCACTGTCCACTTCGCGATGAACTCCTTGTCGTACAGCCCCTCGCGGAGGATCACATTCGCCATCGCCAGAGCCATCGCGCCGTCAGTCGCGGGACGAATCCGGACCCATTCCTGCGCCTTGGCCGCTGTGTCGGACAGATAAGGGTCCACCACCACCAGCCGGGCACCGCGTTCAATGGCGCGGGTAAGGATGCGCGGGAGGTAAACCCACTTGATCGCGCTGACGGGATTCCAGCCAAACAACAGGATATATTTCGACTGAATAAAGTCCGCCAGCGGCCGCTCGTCGCCCATTACCATCTTGAAACTGGCCTTGCGGGAAACGTCGCAAAGGTTGGAGTGCATGGAGTAGTTGGGGGAGCCGTAAAGCTTGCAGAAATCATCCTGGATGTGTGTGAAACTGTGGTCCTCGCTCCACCAGAGCAGTTTATGCGCCTCGCCCGCGTTGCGCAACGCCTGAAGCTTGCCGGCAATTTCGTCAATCGCCTGTGTCCAGGAAATCTCTTGCCAGCCGGGATTCTGGTCGCGGCCCTTTTTCGGGTTGGTGCGCTTGAGCGGTTTCTTCACCCGATCGGGATCGTAGAGTTGCAGGATGCCGGCGTTGCCTTTCGGACAGATCGCGCCTCCCTCGGCGCAGCCGTATTCCTCGGTGTAACCGGCGAAGAAGTCCGTCGAGATGTTCGTATAGTTGTTCGGATTCCAATGATTCGGCTCGATTTTCTCGACCACTCCATCCACGACGTGGCAGAGAATGCCCGACTGGCCGCCGCACATGTTGCAACAGGACGGAATCCACACGCCCGCCTCGCGGCCCCATTGCTGTTGGCCTTCGGCGTTGGTTTTCAGTTCGTGCTCGCGCGAGCCGAAACTGGCGCAACCGGTCAGCGCCGCCGTGCCGGCCGTCGCCGTGCCGCCGGCCAGTTTCAGGAATTTTCGGCGCCCGGTTTTTTCGTCAAACAGATACATGGGAAGTCCTCTCTTGCACCTCGTAGGGCAACAGTAATTCGCCAATTCCGAACAGGATCAGCCCTAGCCCGACGATGCCGGCGGTGAGCGACCACTCGGGCAGGCTGGGGAAATAATGGGGATGCACCCGCAGCGAAGCGACCGCCGCGCCCAGGCCGTGGATTTCCTCCACCGCCAGGCCGGGAATAACGATGTTCAACCGCAGCCCGAACAATCCCGCCGCGATAAGCAACCCGGCCAGGGCCACCCAGCGCGGATCGTGCCGCGTCGGCAACACCAGCAATAAGATCGGCAACAACGTGCCGATGCCGACCTGCCAGCCCCAGAAGACCCACCAGTACGGGCCGCTGATGACCAGCTTCAGCCCGGCGATGTGGCCGGGGATGCCGCCGCGAAAGGCAATCAGAAATTCCGAAAATTGGAACAGCACGTCCAGCAGCAGCAATCCCAACACCAGGCGGCCCAGGGCAATGACCGTGTCTCGATTGCGCGTCAAGCCGTTCTGGAAGATCGCCGCCACTAGCGTCAGCAACGCTCCGCCGCTGACCAGCGCGGATATCAGGAAAAGGAGCGGAAACAGGCCGCTGTGCCAATGCGGACGGGCCGCCACCACGCCAAACAAGGCGCCCGCACCACCGTTGAACATGATCACCAGCGGCATGCCGACAGTCGCGATTCCGCGCACGATCTTCAGGTCCCGTTGCGCGCCGGCGTCCGAATCGTCCCTGGAAGCCAGCGCCAGCAGCCGGTATAAGCGCCCGCGCCAGTTTCTTTGCCGGCCGCCGACGACCAGATCGCGACGCAACAATAGCCACATCTCCGCCAGCAGGATCGCGAAGTATGCCGAATACAGCCAGATCATCCAGGCCATCGGCGACTTGAAATTCGGATAGACCATTACGTGCCAGGCCCGATTCATGTGCCCCAGGTCGAAGACGATCGACAGCAGCGCCAAGAGCAGCGTCA
Source organism: Candidatus Sumerlaeota bacterium (assembly GCA_017161705.1). Lineage (GTDB taxonomy): Bacteria > Sumerlaeota > Sumerlaeia > JADFCW01 > JADFCW01 > JADFCW01. Next base: position 3,784 of record JADFCW010000153.1, read on the forward strand.
CCAGGGCGGTGAAGACCGCCAGCCGTCCGATTGGTTCAAAGCGCCGGATGTCGAAGACATACACCAGCGACGAGACCAGAAACGCTCCGGCGGATAGTCCTATGAAATAGATGTAAGCGGCCACCCAGAGGCCCCACGTTACAATGCTGCCGTAATTGGCGTGGATATGGCCGTGGGCCAGCCGGTCCCACAAGCCCGGTAAGCCGGCCAGCAGCAGGCAGATTCCCAGAAGCCAGAATCCTTTTTTCAGCTCCCCGTTCCATACTTGAGATCGCTCCGCTGCATGCGTGCTATTCATGAGCCGGTCTCCTCGTTCGTCAAATCAGATAGAATACCTTCGGTTCGGTTCCGAGCTCTTCCTTCAGGCGGATGGCGACTCGCTCGCGCAGCAAGTGGTAAACATCGCTTTGTGGATCGCTGAGATCGCCGAAATGAATCGCCTGGCCGGTGCAGGTCTTGGCGCAGGCCGGCCAGCGGCCCTTGGCCTTGTCGTACTTGCCATGTTCGTCCTGCAAATGCAGACAAAACGTGCATTTGCGCACATTGCCGATCGGCGACTTTTCCCTTTCCCGCTGGCGGAACTGGTTGTACTCGGGAGACGGCACGTCGGCGTAAGGCGTTTTTTCCTCCACCGCCGGGTAGTTCTCGCCGAAATCGAACCAGCGCGCCGAATAGGGGCAGGCGGTCATGCAATAGCGGCAGCCAATGCAACGATCGTAATCCACAACCACCACGCCGTCGTTCTTGCGCTTGAACGTAGCCGAAACCGGGCAGACATCGGTGCAGGAAGGACGCTCGCAGTGAAAACACGGCTTGGTCATGAACAACGGCTTGTCGTCAATGCGCGGCTCGACAATCTGGTCGAACACGACCGTGTAAAACACCCCCGGCGGCGTCTTGTTCTCCGCCTTGCAGGCCACCATGCAGGCGCGGCACCCCACGCAACGGCGCGTGTCAATCACCATCCCGTAGCGGTGTTTGCGCTTGGAGCGATCCTCCGTCCCGGCCGCAGCGGCAGCCGCCTTGCCGCCTTCCAGGACAACGGCGCCCGCCAGCGCCCCGCCCAGCCACTTGGCCAGCCAGCCCAGCGCGGCCCGGCGTGAGCCGCCGTCGAGCCTCGGACCATCCTGAAGCGTCTGCTCGATCTCGCGGTGTGTCATTCAGTTTTCTCCTTGATTCCGAGGGACTCCTGCGGTGACCGTCACAGCAGGAGTTTTCCTCCCGGTATCGCCATTTCCATTCAAAATCCGCCTCTTCTGCTAGGGACCTCGCACGAATCGCCGGCTGAACTTGTCGCTCCTGTCTTCCAAAGAACCGAGAGGGAGATTCCAATCGCGGGTGGCGATGTCAAGGAAAACGCAAACAAAACGATCCGCGACATGTCTTGAGCGGCCCGTGGGCATGAACCAAAAATAGCAAAGATTCGCAGCGCTTCTTAAAATTACTATCTCTAATCTGCGCAGGGGGTTAAAGAAATTTTCTGCATACGCAGCACGCCTTGAAAAACTCGGCTCGCCGGCACAGCAAAAAGAATTTCCTTGATGATGGACTTCGCCACCGCTCCAATTGCATCGGAACAGAATCTCAAGCGCCGTTGTTTCCACCCTCGATCCACGGCGGCGCATCCAAGCAAGACAAACATGGAGGTCTGATCATGAAAGAAGAAACGATACCCCCGTACGAACTCACCAGCCGGCGTGGATTTCTCGCCCGCGCCACAGCCCTTGCCGCCGCAGCCGTTGTGCCCGACCGCCTGCTCCGCGCCGGCGAGCCGGCGACTCCCCCCGGCAAGCCCAACTCGGTTTTCAACGGGGTCCGAATCGGCTGCATCACCTACAGCTATCGCGGCGAGGTCAAGGACACCGCCGAGGATACTCTTCGCGCTCTTCTGCAAAACGGCCTCAGCGAAGTCGAACTGATGGGCGGCCCCATTCAATCCTACGCCGGACTGGGCGGCGCACCTGCCCGGCCCCGCAAGGGTGCTCCGAAAGAAGCCGCGCCCCAACCGCCCGCCAAGCCCACCGATGCCCAGCGCGAGGCCCAACTGGCCAAGTGCCGCGAACTGCGCAAAATGTATAACGATGCAGGCGTCAACATCCACCTTCACAAAACGCCTTTCGGCCAGTCGGACGAAGAAATTGACTTCAACTTCCTCGTAGCCAAGGCGCTCGGCTGCGTCGGGATAACGCTCGAACGCTCCGAGGCAATGGCCAAGCGGCTCGCCCCCTTTGCCGACAAACACAAAATCTGGGTTGCCTTCCACAACCACACCACCAACTATCCGGTGATGGACAAGTCCGACCCCATCCTCGAATTCGGCCAGTATATCGGCTTTAACTTCGATGTCGGCCACTACTTCGCCGGCACCAAGGGCCTTTCGCCGATTCCCGTCATCGAAAAATATCACGACCGAATCGTGAGCCTGCACCTCAAGGACCGGACCGCCGAGGGCGGAAATCTCCCATGGGGCCAGGGCAAGACGCCGCTCAAAGAAATCCTTCTGCTGATGCGCAAAGAGAAGTGGACGTTCCCGGCCGACATCGAACTCGAATATAAAATTCCCGAGGGCTCGACCGCCGTGGCGGAGGTCGGCAAATGCGTCCAGTTCTGCCGTGAAGCCTTGGCGTAAGGATTTTCTCAACAGCGGGATGGCGCCACTCCGGCAAGGTTTGGCGCGGGCGAACGTCATAAGCAAGATGCCTATGCTCCTTTCTCTTGTTTCGGTGGGCGATTTTACTCTTGAATTGCGCGAATCCCTTTGCGAAAAGTGAACGAAACGCCGGGTGGCCAAGGTGGTGGCGTTTTTGATGCGCCGGGCAAGGCCGCGGGGAAAGTCGGGCGAATTCAAAGGGCAGGAGGAAATTCCCATGCGTCGAATGTTACCGTGCTGGGCCGGCGTGCTGGGCGTGGTCATCATGACCCTTAGCCCCGCGCGCGGCGACGTCTACGACGACACGGTGGCACGGGCCGAGGCGCTCTGGAATATCGGCCAGAAAGCCGAGGCCGTGCGGCTTTACGGCAGTGTGTGGGATCTTCGCCGAAGCGACGTCGAGCGCCAGCTGATCTACGCCGAGCGCTCGGCCGAAGTCGGCAATTACCGCTGGTCGCTGAACTTCTATAAAGAAGTTGAGAAGCAGGCCGCCGGCAATCCGGCGTTGCTATATCGCGTCTATACTGGTTACGCGCGCACCTACCGCAAAGCCGGCCAGCCCGAGCGTGCGCAGTTCTATGAGGACAAGGCCGCCGAGTTGCGCCAGTCGGGCAAGGTTCCCGATGCGCCGCCACGCAGCATGACACCCTCGGGTGCTTATACCGAAGCGGCAAAGCCGTCCGAATCCCAGGCGGCGTCCTCAACGATGCCCAGGCCGGCACCGTCCAGTTCGATCGTTGCCGAGCCCGCCGCGCCTGTCTCTTCCGAAACGCCGCTGGGTGTCGCGCCGGTAAAGCCCGTGCGCTTTCTCAAGAAACGAATCGCCGTCGCCGAGATCGAGAATATTACGCTGAGCGGACCCAACAAATTGGAAGTAACCAACTACGGCCGAGTGATTCACAACATGCTGGTCACGGAGTTGCAGGCCACGCAGCGGTTCATCGTGGTCGAGCGGCAGGATCTTGGCAAAGAGACTCAAATCGCTCGAATAGTGGACCCGAATACGCGGGAGTCCATCGTGATCGAACAGGAAAGTTTCAAAGGCATACTAGGCGAGCAGAACCTTGCTGCGTCGGGGCGGGTTGCCGAGGGCTCAGGGCCGAAGATCGGCCAGATGATGGGGGCGCAACTGATAGTCAAAGCGTCCATCACTGACTTCGAAGACCAATCGGAGAAAGGCCTCGGATTTGGCATCGGCCCGGTGGATTTGAGTCGCTCGCAGCGCACCATCCGCGTGGGTATGGACCTGCGCATTTACAACGCCGAGACGGGCGTGGTGCTGGCGAGCGAAGCGGTGTCGGCGTCGAAGGTGAAGACCGGCGGCGGGATCGATGTGGCGGTGGATATGTTTAATTTTCGCGCGAGCGAGTGGCAGAATAGCACGCTGGGACTGGTAACACGCGACTTGATTCAGAAGGCGCTCCAACGAATCCTGGCCGCATCGGAAAAGGTGCCATGGACGGCGCGCGTCATCAAGGCGACCGACAGCGAGGTTTATTTCAACGCCGGCGGCGAGGCCGGCGTCGGGGTTGGGCAGCGCTTCCGCGTGGTCTCGGTCGGCGAGGAATTGCGCGATCCGGACACGGGCGAGGTGCTGGCCACGGAGGAAAAACCGATCGGCGAGATCGAGGTCACGCGCGTGGAGCCGAAATACGCCATTGGCCGCATTCTCAGCAAGAAAGCCGAGATCAAGCGGCTCGACCGCGTCGTGCCGCTATAAGGGCCATGGGCCTTTTGCCGGAGATCGCTTGGCAGTTGAGAATTCGCATTGCGGGGAGTAATTCATACCTTAGGGGGGGCAAGGAACGGCGCGCTGAAGCGTAAACTACGAACTTCCCGTACGGAGTGCAACCTTTAGATTCTTTCGCTTAAAGATCTAGCCACCATGCGTGCATCTTTATAGAACATCCTGTGTCGGGTTGGAGATCCGGGCTAGGTTGGGTGCGTCGAAACTTGTCGGGCAAAAGCGGCAGCACGGCTGCCGCAGTCCAAAGCAAAAGCATTTCGCTTTTCAGGATCAGGGCAAAAGTTCTGGAGTGCGGCAGTCATGCTGCCGTTTTTCTGTAAGGGGTCATCGCAAGACAACCCATTGCCCTGGCTTTTACGGCCGCCCTGAAATTTTTCAATTTAGAGATCTAGCCCTCTGGCGAAAAGCCTTTTGGTTGTGGCCGAAGGCCACGTCAGATTGCTGTTTATGATGAAACAGAGCACGCTGAAGCGTGAACTACAAACGAGGCGTTGGTGTGTGAACTCCAAGCGAAAGAATGACGAACTTGCCAAGGATCACTCTGGCCACCAAGATCACTCTCCTGCGCCTGCTGTCGGTTCCCTTTGTTCTGTGGGCGCTGTATGAGGCGCGCTATGCGCTGGCGTTGGGCATTTTCGCGGTCGCCGCGATAAGCGACGGCGTGGACGGCTACATTGCACGCAAGTTCGGCCAGCAGTCTGTGCTCGGTGCCATTCTCGATCCGTTGGCCGACAAGTTTCTTCTGACGCTGACATTTATCACTCTGACTGCCAGTCCCAACACTCTGGTGGCGTTTCCAGCCTGGCTCACCGTCGCGGTGACCTATCGCGACCTGCTGATCATGACAGGTTCGGGAATTGTGAAGTGGTTTTGTCCCGCGATGCAATTCCGGCCGATTGTCTCCAGCAAGCTGACCACGTTTTTCCAGATCACAACGGCGCTGGTAGTCGTGCTGGCCAACCTGTTGAAATCGTTCGAGCACGACCCCGGCTGGCTCGAGGCCCCCATTCACATACTGGCGGTCATCACGGGGGGCTTCTGCGTGGTGTCCGTTCTCGGCTACTACCATTCGGGCGTATGGATGCTGGCCACCGAGGGCGAGGACGGAGCGTCAGAGGGCGGGACGGCGGCATGAATGCGGGTGTTGTGATCGAAAGGGTGGAGCCGGCGGGCGCGGCGGCCCGGATTGGGCTGCGAGCAGGCGACCGCTTGCTTTCGATCAACGGCCAACTCTTGGGCGATCAGATAGACGTGCAGTTTTACTCCGCGGCGCGGCGGCTGCGCGTGAAATGGCTGCGCGATGATGTCGAATGCGAACGATGGGTCTATCTGCGGCCGGGCGAGCCGTGGGGGTGGGAACTCGAGCCGTTTGCTCCGCGGCGGTGCAACAACCGCTGCCCGTTCTGTTTTGTGCTGCAGTTGCCGCGCGGACTGCGCCGCGCGCTCTATTTCCGCGACGAGGACTATCGTCTTTCCTTCCTCTATGGCCATTACATTACCGGCACCAACCTGACGGCGGGCGATCTGGACCGAATTGTGCGCCAGCGGCTCAGCCCGCTGTATATTTCGGTTCATGCGACCGACCCGCAGTTGCGGGCGCGGTTGCTGGGCCGAACTTCTGGTATTCCACCGGTTACCGATCTGCTCGACTTTCTGGCGGCGCATGACATTCAGTTTCACGCGCAGATTGTCGTCTGCCCCGGTTGGAACGACGGCGCCGCGCTGCTGCAAACCCTTGCCGACCTGCGCCGCTACCCTCCCGCGCTGCGCTCGGTGGCCGTGGTGCCCGTGGGGCTGACCGCTCATCGCGATCATCTGCCCGATATCCGTCGCGTCACGCCGCGCTATGCTGCCGCGACGATCGAGGTGCTGGCGCCGATTATGCGCCAGTGGCGACGTGCGCTGGGCGAGCCCGTGTTGTTTGCGGCGGACGAATGGTATCTGCGCGCGGGATTGCCCGTGCCTGATTATCGGGGGGTGGACATTGCGCCGCAGTTTGAAAACGGCGTCGGCATGGTCGGGCGATTTCTACGGCCGTGGCGGCAAGTCGAACGGCGTCTGCAAAAGGGCATAAGCGTCCCCGCGGTTAAATTTCGGCGCCCCGCTGTCGCCATTATCACCGGTGTGTCCGCGTCGGTGTTTCTGAAGCCCATCGTCGCGCGTTTGAACCAACTTGGCGGGTTGCGCGTCCGCCTGATCGTCGTTCGCAACCGCCTGTTCGGGCCGACGGTGACGGTCAGCGGCCTGCTTGCCGGGCGCGACATCCTCGACACGCTTCTTGCCCACCCGCGCGCCGACCGCTATCTTCTGCCTGCCAACTGCCTGCGGCCGTGGGACCATCTGTTTCTGGATGGCCTGTCGCTCGAGCAGTTGGCCGACCGGCTGGGAAGGCCGATTGTCCCGGTCGAAGGAACCTGCAGGGAACTGGTCAACGCCGTGGTTTGCGGTTCACACTTCAGCGCGGTCTCCAACCAATAAAAGCCGCCCCAAAAGTTGAATCGCATTGCTCTCCGACTTGACGTGGGGGCTGCCGCTGTTTTTGGACATGCGCCAACGATAATCCCGGCGGGCAATGCGGGTCCCCTGCTAGGTTCGCGATTCCCATAACGCCGCGGCCACCTTCTCCTGTTGGGCGGCGGTCAGCGAGGGATACAACGGCAGGGTAAGCAGGCGCGGGGCGATGCGGCAGGTCATCGGGAGCGCGGCGTCGGGGGTTGGAAACCGCTGCCGATAGAACGCGAACGTGTGCACAGGGCGATAATGGATGCTGGTTTGAATGCCCCGCTCGCGCAGGATTCTCATCACCTCTGCGCGAGAAAGGCAGGCCTGCCCGTTTGTCCGGCCTGTCCGACGTGTCTGACCGGTGCAATCCATCCGATCTGTTTCTCCGGCCTCTTCCTCCAAATCTCCACTTAGAATTATCGGAAAGATGTGATAGGCGCTTGCAGAAAACGCCAGCGACTTCTCATCGCCGAACGGAATCCGTATCCACGGAATCGCGCGAAGCAGTTCGCGATAGCGGGCAGCACATTCGGCCCGCCGTGCGTTGTTGGCCGCGAGTTTCTGCAGCTGCACCAGTCCAATCGCCGCGCGAATCTCGTCCATCCGATAGTTGAAGCCCAGTTCCACCACATCGTAATCGGCCGGGTGGCCCTTGTGGCGCTCGATCGTCGGCCGCGTCATGCCGTGCGAGCGAAGCCACGCAAACCGCCGCGCCAGCGCCTCGTCGTCCGTCACGATCATCCCGCCCTCGCCCGTACTGAGGTTCTTATTCGAGAAAAAACTGAACACACCCGCCGCGCCGAACGTTCCGACCCTTCGTCCTTGCCACGCGGCCAGCGGCGCATGGGCGCAGTCCTCGACGAGGTGAAGGTTCCGGCTGCGGGCAAGCTCCGTCAGCGCGGTCATGTCGCACGGCCAGCCGGCGTAGTGGACGGCCATGACAGCGCGCGTGCGCGGCGTGATCTTGCGCGCAACGTCGGCGGCATCGAGCAGCGGCCGGTCTTCCGATTCCACATCGGCAAAAACCGGGCTTGCGCCCGTCTGCGCAATTGTGTTTGCCGTGGCGACAAACGTCAGCGAGGGAAGAATGACTTCGTCGCCCGGGCCGAGCCCCAATGCGTGCGCCGCAAGATGAAGCCCGGCCGTGCAACTGGAAACAGCGACGGCAAATTTTGCACCGACTGCCGCCGCAAAGGCTCGCTCGAACTCGGCGACCTTCTCGCCCTGCGTCAGCCACCGCGAACGCAGCACATCCAGCGCCGCCCGCTCCTCGGCCTCGCCGAAGTCCAAATCGAACAAGGGAACATCCCACGCCATCAACGGACCTCATTGGGGGGAAGCAATTGGGACCGGCGCTGTTCAAAGTCCGCAACGGCGCGCTCATAGTCGTCGGGGCGGCCGATGTCGAGCCAGTAGCCGTTGTGGGGAAATGCCACGACCCGCTCGCGCGCGCGCAGCAGCGCCAGCACTAATTGATCGAAGCCGAACGGCCGGCCCGCTGGAATTCGGGGCAGCACGCGCTCGTTGAGCACATAAACGCCCATGCTGACCAAGTGGCCGACCGTCGGCTTTTCCTGAAACCCGACGATCCGGTGCGCGCGCCCGGTCTCCAACACCCCAAAATCTATGGTTACCTCGCGCCGGCAGGCGGCGACCGTGAGAGCGGCTTTTTGGCAACGGTGAAAGTCGAGCAGCTGGCGGAAATCGAGGTCCGTCAGCAGGTCGCCGTTCATCACGAGAAAGTCGCCCTCGAGGCCCTTGATCAGCGTGAGCGGCGCAATCGTACTCAGCGGTTTGTCCTCGATCGAGTATTCGATCGAGACCCCCCACTTCGATCCGTCGCCGAAAAAACTCTGGATCAGTTCGGCAAGATGACCGACGGCGATCGTCAGGCGGCGAAACCCTTGCGCGGCCAGCTGCCGAATGACGATTTCGAGAATTGGCATCTCGCCGACAGGCACAAGCGGTTTGGGCAGAACCATCGTATAGGGCCGCAGCCGCGTGCCCTTGCCGCCTGCAAGAATGACCGTGCGAACGGTGTTAGACAACATACATGTCCGCCTTATATTCGCTCAGGTGCTTGCGAATCCAGGCGACCGTCCGCCGCAATCCCTGATCCAGAGAAGCCGCCGGTTTCCAACCCGCCAGTTCGCGCGCCAGCGAGGCGTCGCAGATCAGGCGCATCACTTCGCTCTGCGCGGGACGAAGGCGGCGGGCCTCATGCTTGATCGAAAGCGATCCGCCCACGATGGCAACAATCCGGCGCGCCAGATCGCCGATGCTAACGCCCTTGCCTGTGCCCAGATTAATAATGCGGCCAATGGTGTCGTTGCACCTGGCGAGAGTCAGCAGGCCGCGCACCGTATCGCCGACATACATAAAATCGCGCACCGGCTCGCGCGCCCCGAGGCCAATCGGCCCGCCCTTCAGCGCCTGGACGATAATCGTCGGGATGATGGCCCGCGCCGACTGCCGCGGGCCGAACGTATTGAATGGCCGCGCAATCGTAACCGGCAGATCGAACGAGCGATAGTAGCTTTCGACAAACTGGTCGGCAGCAATTTTGCTTGCCGCATACGGCGACTGGCCTTGCAGCGGATGGCTCTCGCGGATCGGCACCTCGACGGCCGTGCCGTAGACCTCGCTGCTGGACGTGTGAAGAAAGCGGCGGATTTTTTCTGCGCGGCAGGCTTCCAGCAAATTCAACGTCCCGCGCACATTGGTCTCCTCGTAACTCAAGGGCGAGCGATAGGAATAGGGCACGGCAATCAGCGCGGCCAGATGGAAGACATATTCGCACCCTCGGACATACTCGCGGCAGGCCGAGCCGTCGCGCACGTCGCCCAGCACCACTTCGCAGCGGCGGAGCAGAGCCCGCGGGAGGTCTTCGAGCTGGCCCCACGAGTTGCGGCTGTTGTAGCGCACCAGCGCGCGCACACGGGCGCCGCATTCAAGCAACGCCTCGGCCACGTGGCTGCCAATAAAGCCGCCCGCGCCGGTCACCAAAACCCGCTTGTGTTTCCAGAAGGAACTTTTCATGCGCCCCGCTTCAGGTAATTTTGTATTCCGACGTCAGTTCGCGCAAGTACATTTTGCCTTTGAAGCGTTCCGGCAAGACTATCGCGTTGATTAGGATGGAGTTTCCCCTCCGTGGTCAAGGGTGAAAAAGGCGAGATTGATATGCGTGAGGCCAGAACTTTTCCTGTGCAATTTAACGCCGGAGTTGGTCTCTGGGTACAACCCAAGAGGTCAGAAGCAAGAGGCAAGAGGTTAGAGGTCGGAAAAACATCTTTGCAAATCGGGAGCCTTCAGGGCCTTTGCCGGCGCCACCGTTGCAGCTCCTTCCGGAGCGGCGCACAGTATTCGCGGTCGGCGGCGCGTTGCGCTAGTTCTTCGGCCAGCAAACCCGCCTCGACTGCCGCAACATTTCCGGCCAACACTGCCTCAAGTAGCGGTCGCTTTCTGGCTAGTCTTCGGCATTCCACGGCAAACACTTTCGCAAGCTCGATCAGCAGCGGCGCAGTTCGGCATTCTGTGAGCCAAAATCGGACTTGGCGGAAATTGGGTTTGGCGCGATTCTGAAGGTAGTGGACTTCAACCAGCCGGCGGATCATTGGCCAGTCTTTATCGCGTTGCGTTTTCTTGGCTTGAACCAAATCGGGGAGCGACAACAGGGCAACCACGCCGATTTCTGGAAGTTCTACTTCGGCGCGCCGTCGCCAAAGTGTGGCGAATGGAGGACATCCTCGCATCCTGGACATCAGATCAATCCGAAGACCGACCATGCCCGGCGCCTCGCAGCAAAAA
>JADFCW010000154.1 GCA_017161705.1 Candidatus Sumerlaeota bacterium
ATGAGCTGCCGAACTTCTGGAACGTTCTCCGCGGCGACATGGCGTTGGTGGGGCCTCGGCCCGAGATCCCCGAAATGCTTCCTTATTACAAAGGGGAAATGTCGGAAAAGTTCTCCGTGCGACCGGGCATCACAGGACTCGCTCAAATTTCCGGTCGCGGCCGGCTAATCTTCCTGGAAACCGTTCGGTATGACCTCGAGTATGTCAGGAATCGTTCGTTCTGGCTGGACATCAAAATCCTTCTGCTTACAATCAAGAAAATCCTCGTTCGTGATGGAGCCTTCTGATGTCAACACAGCCCGACAGTGAAGGCTCTATAGCAGGAAAGCGTATCTTGGTAGTGGGAGCAGGTGGGTTTATCGGTTCCCATCTGGTCGAGGCGTTTCTTGCCGACGGCGCGATCGTCGGAGCGCTTGATCTCCACAAGGGCGGGCTCGAGCACATCCGCACAAACAGCGCTCTTGTGTTCTTACCTTGCGATCTGCGCGATAGTGAAGCAACCTTTCGCTGTTTCGCCGAATTCCGTCCGCAAATGGTTTTTCATCTAGCCTCCACGCGCGATGCCAAAGAGGATTTTGCGCAGACTCGATCGGCGGTAGAAGGCACTCTGCTTCCTACACTCCATGTCCTCGAAGCGTTTCGCCGTTGCCCCCATCCCGAGCTGCTCGTCTATGGCGATTCCACCAAAGTCTATGGGGATGTCGAAGAAGCCTATTGCGAAACGATGCCTCTAGCCCCGTTAAGTTCGTATGCCATTGCCAAGACCGCCGGTTGGCATTTCTGCGAACTATACCGCCGGGTCCACCATCTGCCAACGGCTTCCATCCGGCCGACGATGATTTACGGCCCCCGGCAAAGCTACAATCTAATCACCTATGTCATCGAGTCTGTGCTGGACGGTAAGCCCGAAATCAGCCTCGACGGCGGTGAGCAAACACGCAGTCCGCTTTTCATTGACGATGCGATCGAGGCCTATCGGGCCGCGGCGCGCCGGCCATCTGCTTTAGTCGGACATGCCGTCAATTTTAGCGGCCCCGCCGAACACACCGTTCGCGACATCGCCCTGCGGGTGATTGCCTTGATGGGTAGTTGCATCCCCGTCGTCGCCGCGCCTGAACGCAAGCGCCCGACCGAAATGCGCCGTGCGTACGGGAACAACGCGGAGGCTGCCCGACTTCTGGGCTGGCAGCCCCGGACGAACCTGGAATCCGGCCTGAAGAAGACCATCGCATACTTCTGCAATGGACGAAGCCCTCAAGGCGGGGCGTTGCTAAAGAATCAGCCCGTCCTCTCCGGCGCATAGTCCCGCCTGCGCAATCCGTGCAACTCCGGCGATCATGAGCAAACCAAGTGGCCGCAGATTTGCAGGTTTTCTACCCCCGGGTTGCGCACGGAATCGCGGGCGGACGACCGCTCATTCCCCCCTCCCATATTCCTGCCTGCAAACGCCAGAAAGATCTTCGCAAAACGGCTAGACGTTTGGACCAAAAAGTTTAATATGACCTTTGGACACGACCAAACCTTGTTCCCTTATTTCTATCCCCCGTGAACGGCATTCTTCCATGGGGAGGGTCGGGTTCAACCATGACCGCGTTTGGACGCCGGGGACGGCATCTCTGCCGGAGACCTTCTCTCGATTCCGGAAGAAGCACCGACTCTCTTCGCTCCAATCAAACGAGGGTTGCCTTTTGCGGGGCAATGGTGTTTTATTTCCATTTGTTGTGCGTCGAATGAAAGAAGGAGAATTTGTCGTACACGCAAAGAATCGGGAACGAATCAACATTATTACCATACCATCATTACACTGTTTCGGGAGTCTTGCCATGAGGTCAGGATGTTTTTTTCGCTATCGCCGTCATGTCTTGGCAGCGGTTGCCGTCGCAACGGCAACTATTGCCATACTGTGCTGCGCGCGACTCAAGCGCACCCCCTCGCAACGATGGGAAGGCGGCGGCGTCAGGGCGTGGGTGATCCAGCCCAACGAGACCGTCGTCCAGGGCCCCACAGCGGCAGCGCGTCCGGGCGATCTTGCTCTTAGCGACGGCGACATCCGTCTCGTGGTCAGTCGCGCGGCATCGGGCGGACAATGGGTGGATGTCGGCCGCACCGCCGATCAGGGCTGGGACTATGTTCGCTTTGTCGCGCCGATCTACGATCAACAGGCCGAACTGCCCTATGCCGTGCTGTCGGTCGAAGTCGAACCCCCTGTGTCACCCGATACTGCGCCGGTTTTGGTTATCCGCGCTGCCGACCGCAAACGGTCGGGTTTGGAAATGACCACGCGTCTGGAAATCCTGCCCGCTTCCCACACGGTCGTCATGACCACCACCCTGGTCAATCGGTCGAGCGACACTCTTGCGCCGCTGACACTCGGCGACCGAATCGGCTGGGCCACCGACAATGTGTTCGTTCCCTATTACAGCAATCTCTGGCGGCCGGCCAATGCGGAGGCCGGTGGCGACTATGTGACCTGGCTGTGCGCGTGGCAGGACAATTTCACGCTCGGTTTGACACCGTCCGAAGGCGGAATGCGGATTGTCTTCGGGAAAAACGACGCCGCCGTTATTTATCGGGAAGCGAAACTGGGGCCGGGCGGAGAGATCACCTGGCGGCGCTATTTCCCCGTTGGCGACCGGCAAATGAGTACCGTGGCCGCGTTTGCCGCCCGACTGCGCGGCGCCGCCCCTGGTTCGCTCGAGGGCGAGGTGCGCGAGTCCGGCACCGGCAAGCCCGCGGCGAATTGCCGCGTCGAGGTGCTGTCGTCGGCCCGGTTGCCGGCTCCCCTGGATGCCAAGCCGCTGATGTGGGCCTACACCGATGGGCAGGGACAGTTCAAGATTCCGCTGCCGGCCGGACGCTATTTCGTCTGGACGGAAAAAGCCGTTGCGCGGCGCGGGCCGGGCTCGGGCGTCAGTCAGGATGTAACCTCGGGTGCTGTCACGCGGTTGTCCCAGCCGCTGCAAGTTTCGCCCGAAGTGGTGCTGCATTATGAAATCCGCGATGCCGATTCGCAAAAACTTCTGCCAGCAAAACTGCGCTTCGAGCCATTCCCGAATGTCCCGCCCTTGGACTTTGGCAGCGAGAGCCGCGGTCCCGCCACGCGCAATGTGGTCTACTCCGCCACAGGCGCAGGGAGCGTGACGCTGTCGGCCGGCCGGTATCGTGTCGTTGCAAGCCGCGGTCCGGAATACGACGCGCAGGCCGCTGAAATTGACGTGGCTTACTCGACCCAGAATCGGGCCCGGTTCACCCTGAAGCGCATCTTCCATATGGAAAACTACGTTAGTCTCGACATGGGTGTTCGCACGTCGGCCTCGGCCGACTGTCGCGTCAGTCCGCGCGACCGCGTGATCGCGGCTGTGGCCGAAGGCCTCGATGCGCTGATCAGCGGCGACGTCGGCACGGCCACCGATTTGAACGAGGCCATTGCGCAGGCCGGCCTTGGCCAGCATCTCGCGGCCATCTGCGGCCGGCGGGCCGAATGGTTCGGGCCCAACGACGCGCGCGGGGAGGCGCTGATTTTCCCATGCAAACCCGGCCCCATACCCGCGGCTCAACTAGCGCGCGAGCAAAGCGCGCCGGCTCCCGGCGACTTCCTCCGCACCCTTCGCCAGTCCTCTCCCCAAAGCCTGATCGCGCTGTGCCGTCCGCTCGATCCCGTTCGCGGCTATTTGCATACGCTCGGTTTTTCCATAGACCTCGCCCGCCCGTTCCCCAACCTGCCGCCGGAGGCGTCGGGTTTCGATCTGATGGAAGTGATGACGAGCAATGACCGCCAGTTGCTCGAAAACCGCCAGATGCTGGCGCGTTGGATGCGGGAACGCGGGCGGCTGGGGCTGTCCGGCGGCTCGGACTCGCGATTCCTCTATGGCGAGGAGTGCGGCTATCCGCGCGTGTATGTCGAGCGGTCGCCGAAAGCGGGGCCGGCGCTGTTCGATCAAATCCGCGACGCGCTCACATCGGGCAGCGTGTTGGTGACCAACGGACCGTTCATTCGGCTCCTGGTCAACGGCCGTGGACCGGGGTCATTTATCCAAGACAGCGACGGCCAGATTGATTTGCTTCTGGAGGTGCGCGCGGCGCCGTGGGTGGACGTGCGGACGGTGGCAGTGTTTGACGGCGAATTCCCCGTGCGGCAATTGATTCTGCCTAGTTCCGCGCGGCTGCAGCGGTTCCCGCGCCAAGAGAACGACTCGCCGGAGTTCTCCCTCCCGATCAAACACGACGTTATCATTTCGGCACAGGCCGCCGGACAGAATCCGCTGCTGCCGGCGGTGACGCAGGACGAGATGCGCGGGCACTTTGGCTTCCCGTTTGCCATCACGGGGCCGATCTATGTGGACTTCGACGGCGACGGCAAGTGCACGCCTCCTAATCTCTATGAACAGGCTGTGCGCGCACAGAAATTTTAGTGTGTCCTCCGCCCGGGCTCAGGTGATGTAGTCGGCGGCAAAAGCGCGGATGTGGTGGCCGTCGAGGATGTGGAAGCGGCGGATTTTGCGCAACATGCGACGCGAGAAGGTAAACAGTGGAAGATAAATGATCTCGCGGCCATAGTAGCCGGCCATCTGCCGCAGCGAGAGGGGAGGCGGGTTGGGCGCTACGTAGGCAATATAGCGCTGATCGGCGTAAAGAATAGCGGCGGCCAGAAGCTTTTCGGCGCAGGTCGGATATTCCTCGATCAGTGGATAGCTCCAGACGTCGGGGATGTGTTTGGCGGGAAAGACCGACAGAATGCCGCGAAAGAAGGTGCGGCAGATGCCGGGTCCGACGACATGTTCGCCGAGCGGCTCAGCATAAAAGGAAATGTCCGACTCGTTTTGATGCTCGGCGTAGAGGGTGATGCGCCAGGAATCGGGACGGTCCATGGGTTCGTTCTCGAAGATAAGGACGACGGGGCCGACCTGGCCGCGCGGGGGCGGCGTGTATTGCACATAGAGTTTGCCCTCGTGCCAGTTGCGCATGGTTTCGCGAATATCCAGGCCGTCGTAAAAGCTGGTCGAAAATTCCATGACTTGTTTCTTGTCTTCCGAGACCACCTGCAAGGCGCGTTTGCGCACGTAGGCCATAAAGTCTTCCTGGATTTTGTCCTCCGGCGGCCAGGAGCAAATGCCCCAGTGGAGGCTGCGGTTCCAGACTTCCTTCCAGAAGCGGTGTTCGCGGGGCGTAGGCCGGCGTTTGAAGCGGATGGGAATGGTCGTTTCGGGCAGACGGGGCGGACGGGCCTTGAGCCAGTGGTGTTCGTTGTTGTCGCCGAGACGGCCGCGTTCGTTGGGCAGCAGCTCAAGAACGGGGAAGGGGCTGAAATCGCGCTGGGGGGGATAGGATGAGGCCAGTTCGTGAACGATGGCGCCGTAGTCGCCGTCCACAACGCTCTTGGCGGCCATGACAGTTTCGTAAAATTCGGGACAGACATTTAGTTGCGTCAGCGCAAGGTTACGCGTGTATTGCAAGAGCGTCCGCCATTGGGTAAGATTGATTTCTTCCTTGTAGGTTTGAGTATAGGATTTCTCGGCGGCAAGAAACAGAGTTCGGATGGCGTCGAGTTTATCGAATTTCCAGCCGCCGGCCAGTTCGCCGGCCGCGCGCAGCTGCTCGTAAAGATGGACAACGTAGGGAATTTCGCGCAGGGCCCGGGTCATCGAGCGCGGATGCACATGGGCCAATCGGACATCGAGCGGCGGGACGGATCGGGACGCCAGAACATGGTCGGTCAGGTAGAACTGCAGAATGCGTCCAAGGTGGGCCAGACCACAGACAAACAGGATCGAGGAATAGCGCGCGCGCAGCTGCTTCAGCCGCCACGCCATGTGCTGCTCGCGAATCCACGATAGTTCCCCTGGACGGCTATGGGTGAGCGATGAGAGAACGAGGCGGGTGTAAAGTTCGAGGCCGATCCGTTCGATGACCTGCTCGTCGGGCATGGGCGTGGGCGTTTCGTCGAAGGATTCGACATCGAGGTCCACAAACTCGACGGGAACGTCGTGTTCGAGGCCGAGGCGGACCGCTTCGATCATCGAGTCGGCGGGGCTGACGGGCAGCCAGCACAGCCGGCCTTCGTCCCGCGGCTCGCGATAGCAAACGGCGGCAATCTGGGGCAGATAGTCCACGGCGCCCAGGACGGCCTCGCGCAGTCCGGGCGGCAGCTCGATGGCGATGCACTCGGGCTGGATTTGCCGGAAGGCACGCCGGACCTGTGCGGCGAACATCAAACGCCCGTGCACCGACGGCACCACGCGGATTTGATCGAAATCGAGAAGTCGGGGCGGCATGGGACGACTCTTACCACGGCCTGCGCCGCGTGCTTATTTGACAGGGAAGATTGTGCGGCATGCAACCGCCCGTGTCAAGACCGTGCAGCAGTCTTGCATTTGCGCAATGTCGAGCGCGAACGCGCACGCCGCTCTATCAGGGTTTGATGGCGGATCTTCGGCGGCCCTCGAGGGGCGCCGCGGCCTCGATCGTGTCGCCGTCGTGGACGACCTCGCCAACGATCTCAACGATACCGCGGTCTGTGGGTCGCCGGTTAGCGGCAGGGATAGAGTCTCATAAAAGAGGACGTTCTTCGACTGCAGGTTTTGCCGCAGACAATCACGTTTTTTTGCCATGGGAAAAGTTCCGGCATAGGAACACCTTTCCGGCAAATAACAATGCTTTCCCATTTCTGATCGGCTGCTTTAGAAAGTTCCGACAAGTCAGATTTGGCTTCATGCGTATTGACCCGAATCTCAGAGAAATCTCCAAAAGCGTCCCTCTACGCTAACGTGGCATCCTGCTCCAATCAAAAAGATGTTCGCAAGATAGCTAAATATAGAAGATTCCAAGGCGGCCGTAAAAGCCAGGACAGAAGTTTGTCTGGCGGTGAACCGGGACTGCAAAGCGGCAGCATGGCTGCCGCACTCCATAAGTTTTGCTTCGCAGACTCCAGATTCTGAAAAGCAATACGCTTTTGCTTTGGACTGCGGCAGCCATGCTGCCGCTTTTCCCCGACCAAGTTCCGACGCACCCAACGCCATCCGGAGCTCTAACCCGACATGGGATGTTCTATAAAGATGCACGCATTTTGGCTAGACCTTTAAGCGAAAGAATCTAACGTTTAGACTACGAACGACCAACTGAAGTTTAGACTACATGCGGTTCTTATCGTTTCACATTTGAAAAAAACACTGGTCCATTTCCCCCAACTGCCTCGAGGCGGCTGTCCAATTCGATTGTCTCTCCCTTCCGTGTTTGCAATTCACGGCTTTGGCCCGCATAGCGCACGTTGCAGGGGTTGCCAAGGCGGGAGCGGAGAACTGCCCGCTGCAATCTTCCTTGCCGCCATTGGAGGTCCACTTCGAATCCGCCGCGGGCGCAAAGCCCTTTGACCGAGCCGTTGGGCCAGGCGTTCGGCAGGGCCGGAAGCAGATCGATCGCGCCGCGATGGCTTTGCAGGAGCATCTCGGCCACGCCTGCTGTCGCGCCGAAATTGCCGTCGATCTGGAAGGGGGGACATGCGTCGAAGAGATTGGGATAGGTGTTGCCGGCGAGGGCATCGGTCAGGAGTTTGTGGGCGCGGTCACCGTCGAGGAACCGGGCCCATAGACAGACCTTCCAGGCTTTGCTCCAGCCGGTTCCGGCATCGGAGCGGAAGAGGAGCGACTGGCGGGCGGCGGCGAACTCCTTCGAGGTCTCCGGCGTAATCTCCCAGCCCGGATACACCCCCCACAGGTGCGAGACATGGCGGTGATGATTGTTGGGATCGTCCTTGTCTTCGAGCCATTCCTGCAGTTGGCCGTATCGGCCGATCTGATTGGGGGCGATCTGCTTGCGCATTTTGCGCAACGTGTCCGCGAAGTCTTTATCCACCCCCAGCAAATCCGCCGCTGCGGCTGTGTTCGCAAACAGGTCGCGGATGATCTGATGGTCCATGGCGGGGCCGGCGACCAGTCCGCCGATTTCCGGCGAATTCGACGGCGTGCTGATGAGCCAGCCGGTTTTCGGGTCCTCCACCAAAAAGTCGGTGAAGAAAATCGCCGCCTCCTTCATGATCGGATAGGCGCGGCGGGCGAGAAAGTCCTTGTCGCCCGTGAACAAATAATGGTCCCACAGATGATGGCAGAGCCACGCTCCGCCGGTCACCCAGATGCCGTGATTGGCGGCGTTGATCGGAGCCGTGCCGCGCCACAGATCGGTGTTGTGATGGAGCACCCAGCCGCGCGCGCCGTAGTGGGCCTGGGCGGTCTTTCGGCCGCTGATTACCAGATCGTCCATCATGTCGAACAGCGGCAGATGGCACTCCGCCAGATTAGTCACGTTGGCCGGCCAATAATTCATTTCGGTGTTGATGTTGACGGTCCACTTGCTTTCCCACGGGGGCTTGAGCCGGTCGTTCCAAATGCCTTGCAAGTTAGCCGGCTGGGAGCCCGGCCGGCTGCTGGCAATGAGCAGATAGCGGCCGAACTGGAAGAACAGCGCGGCCAGATGCGGGTCGTCGCTCAGACGGACGGCTTTGAGGCGCTGATCGGTGGGCAGCCGCGCGGCGTCGGTCGCGCCAAGGTCTATCGCGACGCGATGGAAAAGGGACGCATAGTCGGCGACATGCTCTTGATAAAGGGTGCTGTAGCGCTTGTCGCCGATCCGTTTGAGGGCTTCGTCGCAGCGGGCGGCCGGATCGGCGCTGATGTCGCGGAAGTTTTTGAAACTGGTCGCGGCAACGAGGATCAGCGTGGCGGCGTTGGCGTTCTCGACCGCCACCCCCTCATCGGTGATTTTGGTCGCTCCACCATTGGCGGTGATGCGCAGCCGCGCCTCGAATTTCAGACCCCCTTCCTCGACCTGGCCGAACAGGGCCAGCTGCTCGCCGCCGATCGCCCGCGTTCGGGCGCTCTTGTGCGGGCTGTCCATCGCGGCGGTGAAAGTGAGACTGCCGGGCTTGCGGCTTTTGATGACCAAGACAATCGCTTGATCCGGATAGCTGGCAAATGCCATGCGCTCGAAGCCGACGCCGTCCACCTGATAGCTGACCCAGGCGGTCGCGGTTTCGAGGTCCAGTTCGCGGCGATAGCCGGTTGCGTTTTCATGCCCCGGGAAATGGAGCCGGATATTACCGAAGGGCTGATAGGCCATTTGGCGAAGGGGGATGCTCATGAATTCAGCCAGCGCAAGTTTCTCGGCCTCGCGTTGTTTGCCTTCTGCGAGCAGTCGCCGGATTTCGGGGAGAAACTTCACCGCTCCCTCGTGGTGGTATTCGCGGGGCTTGCCGGTCCAGAGGGTGTCTTCGTTAAACTGAATGACCTCGTTGGCGGTGCCGCCGAAAATCATCGCGCCGAGCCGTCCGTTGCCGATCGGCAGGGCTTCGGTCCACGTGGCGGCCGGTTTGTCATACCAGGCGGCAAGGGGCGGGGACGAGGGTTGGGTAAAATCGGCCTCGCCGGCGGAAAGGCAACCGGCCGCCCCAACAATCCACAACGCGAGAAAAAGCCTTTTGTCTTGTCGTCGGCTGTGGTCCATGAGGGAACCTCCAAAGTGATGTATCCTCGATGAAAATCGGCGGTAGTTCAAAACTGCATTTTATCGCCTCTCAGCCCGCTTCCGTTGCGGCCTTTAGCTCACGGCGATGTGAACGAAATCGCCCTGACGTGGGGAGAATATGCAGCCCGCTAAAGTTAGAAGTACGAGCAAATCAGATTCTGTAGCATGGAATTGGATAATCGTTCTTTCACGGCACAGGAGCAGCTTGCTGCGCCGGCGGAAGAATCTGAATGGGTTCAAACAACGAGGCGGCTGCCGGCTCTTTCTTTGCCGCCGTCTTGCCGCTGATCGGCATAATCCCGCCCAGATATGGATTCACGTAAAGTACCGTCCTATCCTCGCCGCCCGCCGCACCGGGCTGCGGCGCGAACGCCAGAGCCACGCGCCATAGCAGGAAGCCATTGTCCGTTTCCAGCAGCAGCGCCTCGGCGTTGGAGACCGGCCGGCCCGCGTGGCGTTTGGCAATCTCGAGAGCGGTTTCCTTGAGCACAATGCCGTCGCGGTCGCGCTGAAGGGTCGGCGGGCCTTCGACCTTGAAGGCCTCGGATTTTGAGATCACGGGCGCCAGCTCCGACAAAGCCCCTTTGGGCGCCGGGTGATAAATTCCCAGAATGTGATACTCGCCGGGTTTCTGGGTCACCGTCGTGAAGACGAACGCGCGCGCCCGCCGCTCGGGCAGGGCGCGGCCGCCTGCCACAGGATAGGTCAATCCCATGGGTTCGAGTTTTGAAACGACGGGACGGGCGCGCACCGCACCCGCCGGCCCCGACACGTAAAACTCGACACTCGACGCGTCGGGCATTTGCAGCGTGAGCGTGCGGCGGCTCAGGTTGCGAACCCATGCAAAAACAATCAGGGCGTCGCCCGGATGGAGATTGGATTCGTTGAGCTGCAAGGTGAACGTCAGAGGCGAAACGTCGGATCCGCCCTCCACTCGCGCGCAGCCGACAAGGCCGGACAAAAAAGCTGTGCACACGAACAAGAGAAAAAGATATCGAAGAAATGTCAGATAAGAAAAGAACCGTTTGTGCATAGGAAAGGCTCCTTTTCTCAATAGGACAGTCGCAAGATTACAACAGCGGCACCGACCGGCGAACGCCCATCTCACTCCCTGGCTGTCTGCCCGATGAGCCATTCCACCCATGCATCCACTCCCTCGCCCGTGCGGCAGGAGATGCCAAACAGGGGGACGCCGGCGTTGACAGCGCGCAAGTCGTTCTCGAAACGTTCGCGGCGGAAATCCGTATGGGGGATCAAGTCCACTTTGTTCAGCACGACAGCGCAGCACTGACGAAACAGCATCGGATATTTCTGCGGCTTGTCGTCGCCCTCGGTAACGCTGATCACAGCAATTTTGCCCGACTCGCCGATGTCCAACTCGGCCGGACAGATAAGATTGCCGACGTTTTCGATCGCCAACAAGCGGATCCGTTCCAGCGGCAGACTGTCCAGCGCCAGGAGCACCAAATGGGCCGGCACGTGACAGCCGCTGCCGGTGTTGATTTGGACCACCTCGACACCGAAAGCCTTGATGCGCTCGGCATCGCGGGCGGTGGCACAGTCGGCCTCGATGACGGCCGCGGGTAGGCGGTCGCGCAGGCGCGGAAGTGTTTGTTCGAGCAGCGAGGTCTTGCCCGCCCCGGGCGCGCCGATGAAATTGTAGGCGATAATGCCGGCGCGTTCGAGCCGCTGCCTGACCTGGCCAGCTATGGCCTCGTTGGCCTCAAGGATGTTCTGGAGAACCGGAATCTTGGCCATCTTCAATATCCACCGATTTCAGCATGAGTTCGTCGCCGGACAGCGCGGTGACGTCGCCGCTGCCGCAGGCGGGGCACAGATAGATCGCCTCGTCAACGACGCTTTCGGCGTTGCAGCCGTTGCAGCGAAAGCGGATCGGCACATGCTCGATCACGAGGTCGGCTCCCGCGGCGGCGGAGTCGGCGGCGGCGATCTCGAAGCCAAACCGCAGAATGTCCGGGACGATGCGGCGGAGCCCGCCGATCGCAACGACCGCGCTGCGAACCGTGCAGCCGGGATGTTCGCGGGCAACGCGCTCGATTTGCTCGACCAACGCTTCGGCTATCGCATATTCGTGCATGAACGCCGCGCTGCGGTCTGCTCCCGCAACGCGGCGGAATGCTCGGATAAACAAACGGCGGCGTCAAGCTCCCCGCAAGACTATTCTTGTTGCCTGAAAGAAACCCCTTCGGGCGAAAGTCGAAACGGCCAGACAGCAACGCCGGTTGCGGGGAATGCGTCGGCGAGAATCGCGGGAATGCGGGTGGCCGCCTCATCATCGCGGGCGATGAGAAACAGGAACCCGCCGCCGCCGGCCCCGGCTGGTTTTCCCCCCAGCGAATACGGGGAGCAAACCTCGAACAGGCGCTCGATGAACGGATTGCTCATGCCCGGGTCCATGCGTTTGTTCAGGGCCCAGTGGCGGGCGAGGAGGCCGCCGACGGTCTCGAGGTCGCTGCGTTCGAGAGCGTCGCGCTGGGCGACCGCGATGTCGCGAATCTCCTTGAGAATGGCGGTAACTTCCGGGTCGCGCGACATGAATCGTCCCATGACGGTGCGCAGGATGCCCTTGGCCAGGCGGCGTTGGCCGGTGTAAACGACCACCAAGCGGCGGCGGAGCGTCTCGGCGGCGTCGGCGGTCAGCCGCACCGGCTCGATGCGCAGACGCTGCGGCAGACCGGGCGTGCTGCTGGCCAGTTTGATGCCGCCGATCAGGCCGCCGACCTGATCCTGCCAGCCGCCGCCGGTCGTCAGCATTTGTTCGAGACAAAGCACTTCGTCGAAAATGCTTTCGAGCTCGACGGGTTTGTTCAACAACACGCGGAATGCGGCGAGGAGCGCACCGGCGAGGATGCTGCTGGTGCCCAGCCCCGACCCCTGGGGCAGCGCCACTTCCGTCGAGACGCGCAGGCCGCCATTGAATAGAGGCAAAAGGAACGAGGTAAGCGGCGAGAAGCGCCGGCGCGATCTGCTGCAATCCAACGGGACAATGCCCGACAACACCACGGCCGCTTTATGAAGCGCCAACGGATCGCTCGGATCGTCATGCTGGAAAATGGGTTCAGCTGAATGGAAGGTGCGCAAAACACCAAGGTCGCGGCTTTCGAGCGTCAGAGCCGGCGCCGGCACCACCTCGCATTCGACATGCACCGGGAGGCGATGGGGCAGGTGCACTGCCGCGTTGAGAACCGTTCCGCCGTATTCGATACAGAAGGGTGGCGTGTCGGACCACCCGCCGGCGAAATCAATGCGCGCGGGGGCCTCGACCACGACGCGGCGTTGACTTTCGGCGCGCGTTTCGGCAACGGGTTGGGCGCGGCGTGGCTTTGCTATGGATTTTCGAATGAGAACGGCTACAGTATCGAATGCGCGGTCTTCGTAGCGCCGAGCGGCACCGAGACAGGCGCGCGAACTCTTATGCATCCGCAAGGCATCGGCCAGCGCTTTGATGCCACGGATTGGCAGCGTCGGGTCGGCGGAATGTTCGAGACGGCGGGCAGCCCGCGCAGCGCGGCGCCGGACTTCCGCCGGTTGATTGCCGAGGAATAAAACGGCTTGCGCACTTGGCTCCTCGCGCCTAACCGCCTCGCAGAACAGCCCCACGCGGACCTCGTCCGCCAGATGCTGCAAGGAGTCGAGAATACGGCGGACATCCGCACAGCGTACCGCCTCGGCCATCGAGAGTCGGCGGGCGCGGCGCCAACGGTTCCGAAGCTCGCCGTCGAGCCGACCGGCGGGATTCTGCATCCATAACGCCAGGTCGAGGCTTTCGTCGCGGTCGGCGGATAGCGGAAACAAACGGGCGGTCCACAGCGACTGTTCGGGCGAGGCCGCCGGTCTCGCCGTCCGGCTCTTGCGAGGTTTCGGCCAAAGATCGTCGGGCGAAATTCCCGCCTCGCGGAGCCATTGCCCCCAGGGGCGATTGCAAAATGTGGCTTCGGGCGACTGCCGCAGCCGTTTCGGATTGTCGTCCACGCCATAGATCAGTGTGACAAATCCCGACGCTTTCCGGCGGCGCGCAACGGCAACGGGCAGTTGCTGGAGGGCAATCCCCGCCGCGACCGTCAGATTGCGGCGGCTCCATACATGAGAGAGAAGCGATTGCCGGCCAATTTTCACCGCACCGCCCAAAGCACAATCCTCGATCACCCCGCCGTGCAGCGAATCGGAATCAATCGTTTCAACGCACGAACCAATAATCACCGCGCGGTCCTTGTTTTCCGAATCGGCAACAAGCCCGGCTGACGGACTTTTCCAGCCGAGGGGGGCGCGCCTTTCCAGTCCGCTCGTCATTACATCCACGTATTCGGCAGTGGTGCCGAAATGGATGAACTCGACGGGCGAGAGCGCCTGCACATGAAACGGCAGGCCGCGCAGGGCGTCCCAGACGGCGCGGCGGAACTGGCGGACCACCGGCGTGGGCGGACCATCGCTCCGGTCGTATAGATAGGCCTTGCGATCGGTCTCTGCGGCCAACGGCATCAGAAGATCGCTATAGAGGTTCAGCCGGGAGTCGGTGCGGAACAAGTCGGCAAAACGACCGGCGGAAAGTGATGCGCGATGCGAGGCTTTCGCACCGCGGCCGCCGGAAAGACCGGCAAGATCGAGCAGACGGGCTGCTACCGACCCTTCCAGCCAGAGCATGCCGGTGTCAATGGCCACGCTGCCGGCGCTGTCCAAGGCACCGGCTGCCTCCAATTGGTCCAAAGAAGCCTTGTGGAGGAAGCGGCGAACGGCGCCGCTGTCCGGATCGGCCACATAAACGCCATGACGGGTGCCCAGTTCAGCGGGCGCACGGGCGGCCACGCCGACGATGCCCTGGCGCGCGAGGTCCAACTGTGTAGGATCGAACAGCAGCAACACATCGCCCGACGCGATGAATACACCTTCGTGCATGACATCGGGCAGAGCGGACAGAGCGATCAGAAATTC